>JAIBDO010000201.1 GCA_024686195.1 Gammaproteobacteria bacterium
AAGGCAAGCCCGCCAAATGCGTAACCTGCGAGGTTATACGACTGAATCGCTTCGTCATTACGCCGAATCGACTCGATCAAAGTTGCCGAGGCGGCCAGCAGCGCGGGGCTGGTTTGTTCAATTTTCGCCGCCGCTTCATGGACCTTGAAAATCTGTGCCGCGTTCTCCAGAATTTCACGCACGTTTTTGCGCACTACCGAATACAGGTCGGCGAATTGAACCAGGTTAGCAATCGCCTTCGGGTTGCTTATCTTGGTGATTCCCAGCGCCGAGTCCCCATCCAGCATCGCATACAGCTGCGTCTCCAGTTGCTGCGCATTCGCAGCAAAGCGGTCGGCGGCGACCATCACAACGTCACCACCGTTGAGAATCTGATTAAGACTGTGCTCGATACTGCGCACCAGGTTATCCTGGCGCGCGGCGATCGCGATGCTGTTTGGTGATGCGCGCGATTCCACCAGGTTGACAACCACCAGATCGGCAAGCGATATCAATTCAGGCAGTGACTCTTTGATCTGCGTGACATATTCATTAACGGTCGTAAGCGAGGCTTTGGCGGCTACCACCGTGGAGATATGTCGATCATAGCCACTCCAGGTTGCCTTCAAAGCGGAATATTCGGTTGCATAGTCCCCGGGCAGTGGTGGCAGACCATTGGCACGGTCGCCATCGTTGTATTTGGCGAGCGTGTTTAAGAAACGCTTCTGATTGACAGCCAGACGCTCAAACGACTTTGCCCGCCCCGCTACAGTCTCGAGCGCGTTCACCGCGATCTGCTGAGATATGACCTGTTGTTCAAAAGCGATCGAGCTGTATGCTTTGTTCTTTTGGGCTTGCGAACTTTCCAGACTGAACATAAAAGCCATAGCCATGACAGCAAGTATGAGCAGGATTCCGACCACAACCGCCTTCTTATTGAGCGAACCACCGCCTCTGACAGATGGCCCTGAGCTATTTCTCCCACCACCCGAAAAAAGGTTTTTCATTTTTGCCAACACTACTACCGCTCCCTCGACATTCTGTTAACCATCATTAGACAACCCTCAGAAACTGCTCAGTACTGGCCAATTTATCGACACTGAACACATTCCAGCTGCGCACCTGGTCGACAAATATGCCCGACAGGTAATCCCTCAGCGCACCCGTATCCTGACTGTTCTCCTGTTTATGTTCTTCAGGTTTGAATCGGCGCAAACCGAAAACCTCGTCAACCAGCAGTCCGGCAACCAACCCATGCCGATTAATGATCAAAATCCGACTTTCTTTACGAATCTTGCTGGGCTTAGCGTAGAGATAGCTGTTCATATCGAGCACCGGCATCAGATTGCCGCGTATATTGGCGAGGCCCAACACCCACGGCTTGACTCCGGGCACCCGAATAGTAGCGGGTATCGGCAAAATCTCACTGACGTCGTCCATTTTTGCCAACAGCGGCAGATCACCAATCGCAAAGCCGATTCCGAGCCAGTCTTCGGTGACGCCGCTGGCCACGGGCAGCCCGCTGGAGTTCTTGCGGCAGCGAGCATCCAGCTGCTTGAGTAATTCATAAGGTGAGGCGATAGACATCAGGCGCCCTGACTACTCCTGCTGATCACGGCCGACATCGAGGACCTTATTGATGCGTGCGATCAAATCACTCTCCCGCGCGGGTTTGACGATGTAGTCCATGGCCCCCTGGCGCATGCCCCAGATACGGTCTGTTTCCTGATCCTTGGTGGTGATAATGATCACCGGAATAGCTGACGTTGCCGGGTTCCGGCTCAGGTCGCGAGTGGCCTGGAAACCATTTTTCCCGGGCATCACCACATCCATCAAAATACAGTCAGGCATGACTTCAATCGCTTTCTCAATGCCCTCTTCCCCATTCTTGGCAACCGAAACCTCGATGTCATGGTTCATTAACATATTCTTGAAGACGTGCACCTCGGTCGGAGAATCATCAATGATCAGGATATGTGTCATAGGATGTTCATCTCATATTTCCTTGTGCCCCATGTCATTCAACCGACGTGGGCAGTAATCGCATTGATCAGATCTTCTTTCGAGAAGGGCTTGGTCAAATATTCTTCTGAACCGACGATGCGTCCACGAGCGCGATCGAAAATACTATCCTTGCTGGAAAGCATGACGACCGGTGTGCCCTTGAAGGCCTGATTGTTCTTGATTAGCGCACAGGTTTGATAACCATCGAGGCGTGGCATCATAATGTCGACAAAAATGATGTCCGGCTTGTGTTCGGTAATTTTTGCCAGCGCCTCGAAGCCATCGATGGCCGTCACAACTTCGTAACCGGCTTTTTTCAACAGGGTTTCAGCACTGCGCCGAATCGTCTTGCTATCGTCGATGACCATCACCTTGACATTAAGGTTGACCGACGGCGCCGCCCCTTCCGTTACTTGAGACTCGGTGTTCACGTAACCCCCAAAGGATTATGCATGGTAATTCCCACTTTATAAGGCTATGATTATAGGCATAATTTCAAGTAAAACCAGTAATTTAATATAACTACATAATGTGATTTCTAAGATTCTGAAGTGATCGACTGGTTTATTTCTGAAACACGACCCGACTCGAAAAATGTAGCTCAAGAAACACCCTTTAACAAGCCGGATATAAAAGATATCGACAGGGTCAAGGTGAGTTTTTGATGTGCATGACGAATGATTCCAGTAAAATCAGATTTTCGCCGACAGGTTTCCACAGATTCCCCCGCCATGAACAAAACACGCAAACTCGGAATCGTGATGGATCCGATCGAATCCATCACGCCTTACAAAGACTCAAGCCTGGCAATGATGCTGGCATCCCAGGCGCGCGGCTGGCAAATCTATTATTTCCTGATGGACGACATTTTCTTTGATAACGGCATTGCGATGGGTCAGTTCAAAACCCTGACACTGTTCGACGATAACGACCACTGGTTTGAGTACGGTGAATCGGGACGATGTCGTCTCGACGAGCTGGACGCCATCCTGATGCGCAAGGATCCACCCTTCGATCTCGAGTATATCTACTGCACCTACATGCTCGAGCAAGCCGAGGAGAATGGCGTACTTATCGTCAACAAGCCTGCCAGTCTGCGCGATTGCAACGAAAAACTGTTTACCCGTGTGTTCCCGCAGTGCTGTGTAGATACCCTGGTCAGTCGCAATCCCGCGCTCTTGAAAGAATTCATCGAACGCCATCAGGATACGATCATCAAACCTCTCGACGGTATGGGTGGGCGTTCGATATTTCGCGTTCAGGCAGGTGATCCCAATACCAATGCCATCATCGAGGCGGTGTCCAAAGAGGGTAGCTCGCAAACCATGGTGCAACGCTACATCCCCGAAATCAGCGATGGCGACAAACGCATCCTGCTGATCGATGGCGTTGCCATCCCCTACGCACTGGCTCGTCTGCCAGCACCGGGCGAGAACCGGGGTAACATCGCTGCCGGTGCCAGTACCCGTGGCCAACCGCTTAGCCAGCGCGATCAATGGCTATGCGATCAGGTCGGGCCTGAATTGCGCGCACGTGGCCTGATATTTGTCGGCATCGACGTCATCGGCGATTTCATCACCGAAATCAATGTCACCAGCCCAACCTGTATTCGTGAGCTCGATCACGATTTCGACCTTAATATCAGCGCAGACCTGTTCGAGTGTATCGAGCAACGCCTGGCCATCATTTCTCACCAGGGAGCGGGATGACGGTTCTCGGCTCCTGCCTACACCGCATTCGTGCATCCCTGCACAGCATCGCGCAGGACTTTGGATTTACAGGGCATTTCACCCCAAAAGGGCACCGAGGACTGAAGGAGCGGAATAACAGTGCGTATTTCCGACTGAAGAAAATTTCCTGTGAATTCAAAGCTTACCGCATCCTGCTCTCGCTCCTTATCGGAACGCCGCATCGGAACGCCGCATCGCGCTACATCCATGCAGGCAAAGAACAAGCGAGGGCCCGCCCCCTGGTGAGAAATGCGGGCTAGCTGCCTGATCGGGCTATGCATAATCCTCAGCTTGCTGGCCGGCTGCGAACGTCGCCAGCATCTGGTGGAGCAGCACCTGTTCGAATTTGGCACCATCATCGACATTACGATGATCAGCAGCGACCTCCTCAAAGCCGAAGGCCTGTTGAGCGAAATCGAACAGCGCCTGCGGCGGCAACGCAATCAATGGCACGCCTGGGAAGACAGTGATCTCAGCCGCTTCAATCAGCAATTGCAACAACACTCGCAAGCCGAAGTTCCTCCCAGCCTGATAAAGCTGCTGCAACTTTCAAGGCAATACCACGACGCCACGGACGGTTTGTTCAATCCGGCCATGGGAAAACTGATCGGTGCCTACGGGTTTCATGCCGGTACAGTTGACGCAGAGCTTGTTGCCAGCCTGCGTCTCGATATACCTGACATGCACGATTTATCCATCGTCGGCAATCACGCGAGCAGCGTCAACCCGCAATTGAAAATCGATCTGGGCGGCATTGCCAAGGGCTACGCAATCGGCCTGATAGGCGATTTCCTCGATGCCAACGACATCAAGCATTACGTCATCAACGCCGGTGGTGACCTGATGGTGGCCGGTAACCGCTTCGGCCGCCCCTGGCGGATCGGCATTCAAAACCCGTTTGCGCCGGGTGTCGTTGCGAGTGTCGAGCTCCAGGGTAAACACAGCCTGTTCACCTCGGGTAACTACGAGCGCAGTTACCGCCTCGGCGGCAAACTGCAACACCACATCATCGATCCTCGCAGCGGCGAACCTTCACGCGGTCAGAGCTCCGCAACCGTGTTGGACAGCGATCCGGTGCGCGCCGACGTGGCCGCCACTGCGCTCATGATTGATGGTTTACATCGGCATCGTGAGTTGTCGCGTGCGCTTGGTATAAACGACTTCCTGATCATCAGCGAAAGCCGTGAAATCCAGATCAGTCAATCCCTCGCACAGAAAATCGATATCCTGACCCACTGGCCGGTTATAATTATCGATTGATGCGGCCGAATTAATAGGCACAATAGACTTCCAATATGGATCAAGCCCAATCCCCCCCTACTCCGGCCATCAGGCCCAGCATCTCTGCAAGTGATCGACTCGGGTTCACCCTGTTTCTGGCGTTAACACTGCATGCCATCGTTGTGCTCGGTGTCGGTTTCACGCAAAGCAAACGTAGTGATGTTGAACCTCTGCCCAGCCTGGATATCATCATTGCCAATTCAAAGAGCCTGGAGGCCGTGGAAAATCCGGACTACCTCGCCCAGGTGGATCAGGCCGGTGGCGGCAATGCCGACGAAAAGGCACGGCCCAGCGCACCGGTATCCGCGCCGACACCGATCGATCAGAAAGGCCTCTCCGATGAGGACCGAATCGAGTCGCGCAAGCAACAACTCGCGCTCAGCAAACTCTATTTCCTGACCCAGCAGGAAGCCGATAACAGCATTCAGAAATCGAGACAAAGTCACGCCCAGGAGGCGGAGCAGAAGCCAGCCAGCGAGGTCGATCAACGAGCCAGCAAAATTGCACGCCTGCAGGCTGAAATCAGGGAGATGTCGGTTAATTATGCCAAACGCCCACGCATTCTGACGTTGACCGCAAGCACCCGCAAAGCGATTGAAGCCAGTTACCTGGCATCCTGGGTGCAAAAAGTCGAGCAAACCGGTAATTTGAACTATCCGAGCGAAGCCAGGCTCAAAAAACTCGACGGACGCCTGCGCATGAGTGTCCGCATCAATGCTGAAGGTGAGTTGCTCGATATGGAGATAACAAGCTCCTCGGGTAACTCGATACTCGACGAAGCGGCAAAACAGATTCTGCGCATGGCGCAACCTTTTCCATTGTTCTCCGATGAACTCAGAGAACGCGCCGATCAAATCGTTATCATTCGAACATGGGACTTTAAAAGCAATCGATTTAGGACCAAAAGCGGAGTAAGCTGAGACACTGCTATGGAACAACAATCTGCCAGTCTTGTTGATAAAT
>JAIBDO010000265.1 GCA_024686195.1 Gammaproteobacteria bacterium
ACGAATATTACGGCAGCCGTGACTGTAGAGGATCAACGCCACCGAAATGCCGATTGCGCCGCCGCCGAGGACCAGTACTCGAGAATCCGCCATTGGTTTCCGACCCAGTCTTTCGCCTTCCAGTACGGCGTGCATCGCCGTAGCAACCGGTTCGGTCAGCGCAGCGTGGGCATAGCTCATGTCATCGGGAATGCTGACCAGGTTACGTTCGGGCATCCTGAGCAGCTCGGAAAATGCGCCCTGCCTTGGGTGCATGCTGATAATCTGGCGTGTGCGACACAGATTTGCCCGACCACTAAGACAGTCGTCGCACTGACCACAGGTGACCAACGGATTTACCACGACCCGTTGTCCCTTACGGCTGCCACTGATGACTTCGCCACTCACTTCGTGACCGAGGATGAGCGGCGCCGGGCGCCGTTCGTCATGACCGTAATAGGCATGCATATCGGAACCGCAAATGCCGCTGGCTTCAATGCGGATGAGCGCTTCGCCGGCTTCCGGCTGCGGATCGGGTTCGTCCCGATACTCGAGCTCCATGGGTGAGGTATAAACCAAAGCCTTCATATCAAACCTCTACTTTGCGGTAAATCCACCGTCGACAGCGATAATCTGTCCGGTAATGTAGTTGGCAGCCGCCGATGCCAGGAAAACGGTGACGCCGTCCAGATCGGATAACTCACCATTTCGACCGATAGCAGTCATGCCTGCGTTGTGCGCCAGTAGCTCGGGGTTTTCGTATACCTTGCGGGTTAGCTCGGTCGGGAAAAAGCCCGGCGCGACGGCATTACTGACGATGCCGAACGGCGACCAGGCTTCCGCCATGGCGCGCGTCAATTGCGCAATTCCGCCCTTCGACGCGCCGTAGGCAATGCTATTGGCGAAGGCGCGATAAGATTGCAGCGAGGCGACGTTAATGATGTTGCCACGCGCTTTGCTTTTCATTCCAGGAATACAATGCCGCGCCAGAAAGAACGGTGTCGATAAATTGATATCCAGTGTCTGCTGCCAGCTGTCTTCGCTGATTTCATCCCAGGGTTCACGCAGGTTGATACCGGCCGCGTTGATCAGTATATCCGGCGCACCAAACACCTCCGAAGCCTCGGCAACGACATCGCCGAGCGCAGAGCGATCGAGCAGATCAGCCGTCTGTGAGACACCACGGCCGCCACCCTCGGTATTTATCTGCTCCATTGCCTCGGCCAGTGCCGCCTCGTTACGACCCACCAGAACAACCTCGGCACCCGCTTGCGAAAGCGCCAGCGCCATGCGCCGGCCGATTCCTGAGCTGCCACCTGTGCACAAGGCAACCCGGCCGCTCAGATCGAACAGTTGTTGAATGTTTTCCAACATCAGTCTGCCTGACTCAATAGCCCTGAAAATCCGGGCCTAGCGCAATTCGCCCAGGTTGAACGTTTCATCGGGGAAATATTTCGCCAGTCGAACATCGCCGGCACGAGCGTGACCTTCCATGCCTTCGCTACGTGAAATGCGTGCACAGGCGGCACCCACTTCACGGGTTGCTTCGCGGGTTTGGCGTTGGTAAGTGACTACCTTGATGAATTTGCCAGCATTCAGACCACCGGTATAACGACCAGCACCTTTTGTCGGCAGAATATGGTTGGTGCCCGAACACTTGTCACCAAATGCAACGGTCGCCTCTTCTCCTACAAACAGGGAGCCGTAGTTTTTCAGCCGACCGAGCCACCAATCCAGATCTTTGGCCTGAACTTCCAGGTGCTCGCCTGCATATTGATCGCTGATGACAGCGACTTCTTCGCGGGTATCGCACAAAACAACCTCACCATAATCGCGCCAGGCGGCGGTCGCTGCGTCGCGTTGAACCTGGGGCAGCGAATCGATGTGCTTCGGCATGATATCGATAACCTTCTGTGCCAGTTCGCGGGATTCGGTAAACAGCCAGGCGGGAGAATCCGGGCCGTGTTCTGCCTGCCCTGCCAGGTCGCTGGCGACGATTTCGGGGTCTGCAGTTTCATCGGCAATGATCGCGATTTCAGTCGGTCCGGCAAACAGGTCGATACCGACCCGACCAAACAACAGACGCTTGGCTTCAGCAACAAATCGATTTCCGGGTCCAACCAGGATATCGGCAGGGTTTCCGGTAAACAGACCGAAAGCCATGGCCGCGATACCTTGCACACCACCCATCGCAAGAATGGTATCGGCACCAGCCAGATCCATTGCGTAAACGATGGCTGGGTGGATACCTTCATCGCCATGGGGTACCGAACAGGCAACAACATTTTCGACGCCTGCTACCTTGGCCGTCGCGACACTCATGATTGCTGACGCAATATGCGCGTAGCGTCCGCCAGGTACGTAACAACCCGCGGTGGACATCGGAATCAACTTCTGTCCGGCAAACAGGCCGGGGCTCAGTTCGGTTTCAAATTCGACCATGCTATCGCGCTGGTGCCGGGCAAACTTGCTGACGCGATCGTAGGAAAACTGGATGTCGTCTTTTTCCTGTTGTGAAACTTTTGCGATTGCAGCATCGATTTGCGCGCGCGTCATAACCGGGTTGCCACCATCCCAACCGTCCAGTTGCCTGGCGTATTCCAGTGCTTTTTCTTCTCCACCCGCTTCGATTTCGCTCAGCATCTTGGCGACAACGTCGCGAGTATTGTCTTCACCGGTTGCAGACGTCTTCGCCGCCTTCTTGATATATTCGATTGCCATTGGTATTCTCCCCTGGAATGTAAGCGCTTACATTTTAGAGTGACTTCGATCTATGAGTCAAACAAAAATCAGGCTATTGGTGCCAATATCGCCAATATTTGCCTGAAGGTTTCGCTATCAAATAGCCAAATTGTTAGAAAACCCTGGTCCTAATAAAACAAATGCCGCAACGCCTAAAAGCAAAAAACAGCACCGCCGGATCGAGCCGTCAAAGGGTCCTCACCGCAAAAAGCGTTTCGCTGGGCGATGTCGCGAATCATTCCGGCGTTTCTACGGCCACCGTTTCCAGGGTGATAAACAATCCCGAAAAAGTCTCCGCCAATAGCCGGATTGCGGTCAATGCATCGATCGAAGCGCTCGGTTACATACCCGATGGTGCGGCCAGGGCACTGGCCTCGCGCCACTCCAGAATTATCGGTGCCGTTGTGCCGACCCTGGATAACGCACTATTCGCGGCGGGTATACAAAGCTTACAGCGCAGGCTCAGGCAGCACGACTACACATTGATTGTCGCCAGCCACGAATACGATCTGGTCGAGGAGCTCAACGAGGTCAAGATGTTGTTACGCCAGGGCGTAGATGCATTATTGATGGTGGGGTCACAGCATGAATCCGCCTTGCTGCAGTTACTCGAAGAAAAAGACCTTCCCTACGTTAACTGCTGGGCCTGGAATTCCGCTTCGTCACAACCTTTTATTGGCTTCGATAACCGCAAGGCCGCCCGCAAAATAGCTGACTATCTGCTCGATCTGGGGCATGTCGAGCTGGCCGTAATCGCTGGACG
>JAIBDO010000062.1 GCA_024686195.1 Gammaproteobacteria bacterium
CGAACGCATGATGTACGCATTCTGAGCGGTAATCACGCGCGGCGCATAACGCGGCCCGGTATCCTCGATTACCTCGTCGACGGCTTCCACTTCAATTCCACTTGCAGTGGCTGCTTCAGTGGCCGCAGTGGTCGAAGTAGCTTCCATTGAAGACTCCGGCAGTTCTGCCAGCGCTTTCTCAGCCGCCGCCCTCTCCGCGAGATCTTCAGCCTCACAGCCCTGGCAGACCGTTCTTGGCTCGCTCTGGTAAATGGTTTCGCCAGTCCCCGAGTCGACCCGATCAATAATATAGGGATCGATCAAATATCCGCCATTGGAAAACACCGCGTACCCACGCGCGATCTGTAACGGCGAATAGGTGCCACTGCCCAGTGCCAATGACAGATCATAGGGCATGTTTTCGCGCTCAAAGCCAAACCGCTGAATGTAACTGGTCGCGAAACGCAAACCGATCGACTGCAATATGCGGATCGAGACCAGGTTACGTGATTTGATCAACGCTTCACGCAGACGCGTCGGCCCATAAACACGACCGGAGTAGTTTTCCGGACGCCAGGTCGATTCCAGTGAGTCATCGTCGAACACCACCGGTGCGTCGTTGATAATAGAGGCTGCGGTATAACCTTTTTCCAGCGCCGCCGAGTAAATAAACGGTTTGAAATTGGAACCAGGTTGCCGACGCGCCTGAGTGGCGCGGTTGAACTTGTTCCTGAAGTAGTCGAAACCACCCACCATGGCCTGAATACCACCGGTCGCCGGATCGAGCGATACCAACGCACCTTCCGCCGCGGGCACATCGGCCAGTAACCACTGGGAGTCCCGGTTTTCCAGCCAGATCACGTCGCCAACGGCGAGTACATCACCAATCTTCGAAGGCGCCTTACCGCGATTATCGACATCGATAAAAGGCGCTGCCCATTCGATTCCGCCCTTGAACGGCAGCGTAATCTCTTCCAGCGTCGAGATCAGAACCGTTGCGGTTGCCCCAACGGCATCACTGCCATCAGCGGCGCTGCCCATCTGCTCCTCGGCAACGTCGATAACAACCCCCTTACGCAAACCACCTATTCGATCATCGGTCACCAGATCCTCTTCGAATGGATCCTCACTGGCGGTCGCCATATCAATCTTATCGATGACACCGCGGTAGCCGTGGCGACGATCGTAATCGAGCAGGGCCTTGCGTAACGCGAGATTAGCGACTGACTGAAGTTCACCATCGATCGTGGTATAGACCTTGAGGCCGTCCTTGTAGACATCCTCACCGTACTGCTCGAACAATTCCGCACGTATCAACTCAGAAACATATTGTGCTTCGGTGGTGATACGACTCTTGTGTAGCTCGGCGCTGATCGGCTCATTGAGCGCGAGCTGAAATTCCTCCTCACTGATGTAGTCAAGCAGGCGCATACGCCCGAGGATGTAATTGCGACGGATGAGCGCACGTTCCGGATTGGAGATTGGATTGTACTTCGACGGCGCCTTGGGAAGTCCGGCGATCATCGCCGCCTGCGCCAGGGTGAGGTCCGCCAACTTCTTGTCATAGTAAACCTGCGAAGCGGCACTGATGCCGTATGAGCGATGTCCAAGAAAAATCTTGTTGAGGTAAAGCTCGATGATCTTTTCCTTGCTCAATTCTTTCTCGATTTTCAGCGCGAGCAGGATTTCATTAAATTTACGGGCATAGGTCTGCTCAGGGCTGAGGAAAAAGTTACGCGCAACCTGCATGGTAATGGTGCTACCGCCACGAGTTTTGCGTCCGGTCGTCACCACCTCGTATACCGCCGCCATCAATGCATACACATCTACCCCTGCATGATTCCAGAATTGATCGTCTTCGACTGACACCACGGCATCGATCAAATAACGGGGAATTTTGTCAAATTTCACAGGAATCCTGCGATGTTCTCCAAACTCTGCTAGAAGTACTTCATTGCGATCATAAATCCGCAGCGGCACCTGATACTGGGTGTCCTCAAGATGGTCGATCGATGGCAGTGTGGGCATCAACACCGAGTAGATATAGAACACGCCCGCCACCAGCAGCACGGAACCGGCTGCAAACAGCCAGGATAGAGTTTTTACTAGCTTTTTCATCAGGTTAGGCTATATACATGAAGAATTACATGA
This sequence comes from Gammaproteobacteria bacterium, assembly GCA_024686195.1. Taxonomy (GTDB): domain Bacteria; phylum Pseudomonadota; class Gammaproteobacteria. The sequence continues at coordinate 2,131 of JAIBDO010000062.1, forward strand.
AAAATATCGACAAGTGTGAAATCTTGCACTAGACTCTTTTCTCTGATTAGAATAATTTAACATTTTATATACTTACAACTGGATCTTAATGTAATTTGTCATATTTTAAGGTCAAGTATCATAAGCACATTAACGAGGGATACCGGTGTTTTTAACGCGCAAAAAACCGCCGCTTATTGGGCTAGACATCAGCTCAACATCGGTTAAGTTGATGGAGCTCAGTCGAACCGGCTCCAGCTACCGCATTGAAGGTATCGGCGTCGAGCCTCTGCCGGCCAATGCCGTCGTCGAAAAAAACGTTGTCGAAGTTGAAGCCGTAGGCGAGAGTGTAAAGCGTGCGCTCGCCAAGTCAAAAATTAAATCCAAATATTGTGCTATCGCCGTTTCCGGCTCTTCCGTCATTACCAAAAGAATCACCATGGCTGCGAACCAGAGCGAAGACGAAATGGAAGGGCAGATTCAACTTGAAGCTGACCAGTACATTCCCTACCCGCTCGAAGAAGTTAATCTCGACTTCCACGTCATAGGACAAACCGAGGGCAATCCCGAAACCGTCGATGTCCTGCTCGCAGCCTGTCGCAGCGAGAACGTCGATGACCGGGTCGCCGCCGTCGAACTGGCAGGCCTGACCCCCAAGATTGTCGACATTGAGGCCTACACGGTGGAAACCGTGTTCTCTGCGATGGCACCCCAAATGCCAGACGAAGGGATGGATAAAACCGTCGCCATCGTTGATATCGGCGCAACCATGACCAGTCTGAGTGTGATCCATAATCATCGCCTGATTTACACGCGTGAACAAAATTTCGGTGGCAAGCAACTGACTGAAGAAATCATGCGCCGCTATGGCCTCTCTTATGAAGAAGCCGGTCTCGCCAAACGACAGGGCGGCTTACCCGATAACTATGAACCCGAAGTGCTCAATCCGTTCAAGGAAACCACGGCGCAACAGGTCAGTCGCTTTCTGCAATTCTTTTACTCGGCTGGCGGCCCCATAGGCGATATCGATTACCTCATTCTCGCTGGCGGCACGGCATCGCTACCCAATCTTGCAGAGCTCACCGAATCCCACATCGGAGTACCGACCACCATAGCAAACCCGTTCGCCGACATGTCGTCGTCGAGTCGCGTTAACAAAGCGAACCTCGAGTCCGATGCACCCTCCTTCCTGATTGCAGCGGGACTGGCTATTCGAGGAGCAGAATTCAGATGATCATGACAGAAATTAATCTGCTGCCATGGCGTGAAGAAAATCGCCAGGAACAGAAGAAACAATTCGTTGTGATGCTGGTGATGGTCTGCGTATTTGCCGCGGCTATCGTTGGTTTGATTCATTTTCAGATGCAGGCGAAGATTGATTACCAATTGTCCCGCAACCAGTTTCTGAGCAATGAAATCGCTACTGTTGACAAGGAAATCCTGGAGATCCGGGAACTGCAAAAAGTTCGCCGCAGCCTGATTGAGCGGATGGAAGTCATCCAGGATCTGCAGGGCAGTCGTCCCTCGATCGTACATCTGTTCACCGAAATCGTGTCTACCGTGCCTAACGGTGTCTACCTGCAGTCACTTGCTCAAATCGGCAACAATCTGACGATAAGAGGTGAAGCCGAGTCAAACGCGCGGGTATCGACTTACATGCGCAATTTACAGTCCTCGGCCTGGCTCAAGGACCCGAATCTGACGGTTATCGAGATCGAAGACAAGACCGTCAACCGCATCAGTACCTTCATACTCACGGTAAAGCAAACTTCGCCTAATTCCACCGGTGAAGACACTGATGATGGAGGACTGCAGTAATGAAATGGGATGAAATCCAACATCACCTGGAACCGGACAATATCGGCACTGCACCGATGGCGATCAAAGGCGGCGTATTCGCCTTTCTGTTTGTCGCCATCATCGCTGCGGGCATTTATTTTGATACCACGGAGCAGCTGCGGGTCCTCGAAAGTCACGAAAGAAAGGAATCCGAGCTTAAAGAAGAATTCAAAGCAAAAGCCGAAAAGGCTGCAAAACTCGAACTTTATAAAGAACAACTGGCAGAGATGGAAGCCTCATTCGGTGCATTGTTGCGCCAACTGCCAGAAACCACTGAGGTTGAATCACTGCTGGTTGACGTGTCGCAAACGGGTCTCGCTGCCGGCCTTGAGGTCAAGAAATTCAGGCCCAGCGGCGAAGAGAAAAAAGGCTTCTACGCCGAATTGCCGATTACACTGGAAGTGACGGGTTCGTTTCATCAGCTGGCAACCTTTATCAGCGGCATCGCAGCCCTGCCACGGATCGTAACCATCAGTGAAATGAAACTGTCTCCGTTCAACGCGCAAGACCCGAACTCCGGCAAACTCAGCATGGGTGCTACCGCCAAGACCTATCGATACCTGCAGGAGGATGAGCAATGACAGCGAAGTTCAAGCCCCTGCTGAAGCTTTCCCTGCTGGGCACCTTAATGGTGCTGCTTAGCGGTTGTGGTGAAGGTCTCAGTGACCTGCGCCAGTTCGTCGAAGACATTCGCGCGAAGCCACCTGGCCGCATCGAACCCATCCCGGAATTTCAGCCCTACCAGAATTTCGAGTATACCTCTCACGATCTGCGCGATCCTTTTAAGCTGCTGGATTTCCGACGCCCTGAGTTAAATAAGGAAGACCTGGCGGCACTGTCCTCCAGCCTACGCCCAGACATCGAACGAACTAGGGAGGTGTTGGAAGATTTCCCGCTGGATACCCTGCGCCTGAAGGGCACCATCGATGATAAAGAAGGCATTAAATGGGGCTTGATATTTGCACCCGACAATACCATTCATCGGGTCATCGAAGGCAACTACATGGGCCAGAATCACGGTCGCATTATCTCGGTATCTGACCAGACCATAGAATTGACTGAAATTGTCCCCGACGGACTCGGAAATTATATCGAACGCTCGTCAGCGATTACGTTGATCGAGTAACGAGAGGAAACCCCATGAACAGCGCTACCACACGAAAAAAATTGACCCGCTTATTCAGCGCATCATTGGCGGGAATATGCCTGCTTGCGATTTCTGACGCCGGAGCTCGGGCTTTGGTGGGTCTCGATTATTCTGTCATGACCGGAAACACCGTGCAGGTCGTATTTACCTTCGACGAAGCCGCAGTGGAACCTCGAACCTTCACCATCGACGAACCTGCGCGCATCGCACTCGACTTCGGCGAAACCGGCAACAAACTGCAACAACGCAACCTGCTGGTTGGTATCGGGGCCATACAAAGCATCATTTCAGCTTCATCGCAGAAACGCACCCGCGTAGTACTCAACCTGTCGCAGAAAACCGACTATACCACCAGTGTGAGCGGCAACCAGGTCATATTGACGCTGGCTGGCGGCGACGAAGTGACCGCGGTCATTTCGGCAGCCGAGGGCGATGCGCAGCAGAGTGATTCAGGCGGCGCATCGATTAAGCCGGTTTCGAGTGTTGTCAAAGGCGTCACTAACATCGATTTCAAACGTGGCCCTAACGGTGAAGGTCGGGTTATAGTCGACCTTACCAGCACCGCGATCAGCACCGATGTGTGGCGCGAGAACAACGTCGTCAATGTCGAGTTAATCGGCGCTCAACTGCCCAAGGAATTGCAACGACGCATGGATGTTAGCGATTTTGCTACTCCGATCGGCTTCATTGATTCAATTCAGGACGGAGCCAATATACGTCTGACGATCAGCTCGGAAGGTGATTTTGAGCATCTCGCCTACCAGACCGATCGCATTTACACCATTGAAGTAGCGCCTATTTCCAAGGAAGAAGAGGAGAAGAAGCGCAAGGAGAAATTCGGCTTCACCGGTGAACGCCTGTCGTTAAATTTCCAGGACATCGAAGTACGCTCTGTACTGCAACTGCTCGCTGATTTCACCGGCCTCAATCTGGTAGTTTCTGATTCAGTGGTGGGCAACCTGACCCTGCGTTTGAAAAATGTCCCCTGGGATCAGGCCATGGATATCATCCTCAAGACTAAAGGTCTTGATAAGCGCAAGGCCGGCAACGTCATTCTGATCGCGCCGACGGACGAAATCGCTGCGCGCGAAAAACTCGAACTCGAAGCGCGCAAGCAGGTGGAAGAACTTGAGCGTCTGCGCACCGAGTTTATCAAGGTAAACTATGCCAAGGCGGCGGACATGGCGGCTCTGCTCAAGCAGGCAGACAATGCTATTCTGTCACCACGTGGGTCGGTCAGCGTCGATGAACGTACCAATACCCTACTGGTCAAGGACACCAATTCCAGCCTCAACAGCGTGCGCCTGCTACTGGTCGAACTGGACATTCCAGTACGCCAGGTTCTGATTGAATCACGCGTGGTGATTGCCAATGATGACTTCAGTAAAGAACTCGGCGTGCGTTTCGGTGTCAGCCGTGACACCGGAGGCGACCAGACGTCGGGTGATGCAGCCTATACCTCGGGTACCCTTGCGGGTGTCAAGCAACTCGCCAACAATGAACCGCTGGACACGCTCAACAGCCTGAACGTCAACCTGCCGGTACAGAATCCGGCCGGTAGCTTTGCGCTGGCACTGGCCAAGCTACCGCTTGGCACCTTGCTGGAAATGGAATTGTCGGCCGCCCAGATCGAAGGCCGAGGTGAAGTGGTTTCAAGCCCAAGGGTCATTACGGCCGATTCGCACACCGCTCGAATCGAACAGGGTGTTGAAATCCCTTACCTTGAGCTCTCAGATGGTGACGCCACACTGAAATTCAGAAAAGCCGTACTGTCGCTGGAAGTTACCCCGCAGATCACGCCCGATGATCGCGTCATCATGGATCTCGACGTACACAAGGATAACGTTGGTGAGCTGATTTCATACGGCGGCGGCCTGTCAGCACCCAGTATCGACACCCGCGAAGTCCAGTCACAGCTGCTAGTTGATAATGGCCAGACCGTGGTACTCGGCGGTATCTACGAAACCGAGAAAACCAACCAGGTCACGCGGGTACCGTTTTTCAGTGACCTGCCCTTCGTCGGCGTCCTGTTCAAGTCAACGATCGAAGTTGATGATCGAACCGAGTTGTTGATATTCGTCACCCCAAAAATTCTGCAGGGTTCGAATCTCGACATTCGCTAAACCGACAACACTTCAATCAAAAAAGGCAGCCCCGGTGGCTGCCTTTTTTTGGTTTGCGGTTATCATAGCCGCATGAATCATCGCAACATCATCCTCATCGGCCCCATGGGTTCCGGCAAGTCCACCATCGGCAATATTATCGCCCGGCGGCTGCAGCGGGAATTCCAGGACAGCGATCATCACATCGAAAAACGCACCGGCGTCGATATCGCGCGCATCTTCGACATCGAGGGTGAGCATGGCTTTCGTGACCGCGAGACCAGCGCATTGCAGGAACTGCTTAGCGAGGACAATCGCGTCATCGCCACCGGCGGGGGATCGGTAGTGCGCCCCGAGAACCAGGAAATATTAAGGCAACACGGCTTTATCGTTTTTCTCGACACCTCGCTTAACCAGCAGATGCATCGTCTGCGGCGCGACAAAAAGCGCCCGCTGCTGCAGACTGACAACCCACGCGCGCGCCTCGAGTCGCTGCTCAAAGAGCGACGCCCTATTTATCTCGATCTGGCCGATCTCGTAGTCAAAACCGATAAACGCGTGGCGCGCCGGCTCGCGGCTGATATCATCAACCAATTACCCGAATCCCTGACATAAGCCCTGAAATAATGCCTATCAAACACACCCTTAGCGTCGATCTTGGCGATCGCAGTTACCCGATTTACATCGGCAGTGACCTCCTCGCCGAAGCAGACCTGTTGACCCGACATATTCATGGCCAGTCTGCACTGGTCGTCACCAACAGTACGGTCGAACCACTATATCTCGCCGCTATCCAGCAATCACTCGACGGTGCGGGAATCCGCCACGATCGCGTCATCCTCGAGGACGGTGAGCAGTACAAGACGCTGGACGCGGTAACCCGTATCATCGATGTACTGCTGGAGAATCGGCATGACCGGCGCACGACGGTGATCGCCCTCGGCGGCGGTGTAGTCGGTGACATCGGTGGCTTTGCCGCCAGCGTTTACCAGCGTGGTGTCAATTTTATCCAGATACCCACAACACTGCTGTCGCAGGTTGACTCATCGGTTGGTGGCAAGACCGGCGTCAATCACCCACTCGGTAAAAACATGATCGGTGCGTTTTACCAGCCACGTTGCGTCATTGCCGACATCAACACTTTCAGCACCCTGCCCCCACGTGAACTCGCTGCCGGTCTCGCCGAGGTCATCAAGTACGGATTGATCTACGATGCCGGCTTCTTCAGCTGGCTCGAAGCCAACATCGACGGCCTGTTAAAACTTGATGCAGAACTAATGGCCGAGGCCGTGCTGGTGTCCTGTGAAACCAAGGCACGCGTCGTCGAGCAGGATGAACGCGAATCCGGTATACGCGCGATCCTGAATCTCGGTCATACCTTCGGCCACGCGATCGAAACAGTGATGGGCTACGGCAACTGGCTGCACGGTGAAGCGGTCGCTGCGGGCATGATGATGGCCATCGATCTTTCAATTCGCGAAGGTCTGGTCGACGAATCCTTGCGCGCACGCAGTATCGATCTGCTATCCCGTGCCGGCTTGCCTGTGAGCCCACCCGACAGCATCAGTGTCGAGCAATATCTCGATGTGATGGCAATCGACAAGAAAACTCTGGATGGCAACATCCGCCTGGTGTTATTGCGCGCACTGGGTGAAGCTTTTGTCACTGCGGACTACAGTCCTGACAAACTAGAGCAAACCTTGACCGCCTAAACTATCGCACCATTATGGTGCTGGCTTAAACCGCCGACACTGCCGGATTTCAACAATCGCCTGCGCACAGGTATACTGTGCAACCTTTTCGGCTGCGTTAAATTGAGCACCATTTAACGCAGGCGAATAGGCCTGACAATCGAGGCGTGAACCAGAATCAATGAGTAGCAACAGCAAACTAACCGGCCTGTACGATCCCAGTTTCGAAAAAGACAGCTGCGGCTTCGGGCTGATCGCCAACATCGATGACAAACCCAGCCACTGGCTGGTGCAAACGTCAATCGAGGCACTCGCGCGTCTGACGCATCGTGGTGCCGTAGCCGCCGACGGCAAGTCTGGTGACGGCTGTGGCTTATTGCTGAAAAAACCCGATGCATTTCTGCGCGCCAAAGCAAAGGAACTCGGTATTCCCTGCGCCCGTCGCTACGCCGTAGGACTGGTTTTCGTCTCCCCGTTTGCCGGCGAAACCGAAGCATCACAGGCGGTAATCGCAGAGAAAGTTAGCGACCAGGGCCTGGAGGTAGCCGGTTGGCGCGAAATGCCCATCGATCCATCGGCCTGCGGTGAAGAAGCCTTGAAATCGCTACCGGCGATCTATCACCTCTACGTCAATGCGCCGGAGGGCGTATCGCGAGCCGAGTTCAACCGTTCGCTGTATCTCGCGCGCCGTGCATCGGGCCTGGCCTTCGAAGCACAAGATAATAAACGCATCGAGAGTTACTACTACATTTCCAGCCTGTCCAATGACGTGCTCTCATACAAAGGCCTGATCACCCCGGAATATCTGTCGATTTTCTATCCTGATCTCGCTGATCCGATGCTCGAATCGGCCATTTGCGTATTCCATCAGCGCTTCTCAACCAACACCTGGCCGCAGTGGAAACTGGCGCAACCTTTTCGTTATCTTGCGCACAACGGCGAGATCAACACCATCCAGGGTAATCGCAACTGGGCCAACGCCCGTGCCTATAAATTCAAATCAGATCTGCTGCCCGACATCGAGGCGATCAAGCCCATCGTCAACATGACCGGCTCTGATTCGAGCTCACTCGACAACATGCTCGACTTCCTGCTATCGGGTGACATGGACCTGTTTCGCGCAGTGCGCCTGCTGATTCCGCCGGCCTGGCAAAACGTCGACCATTTGGATCCCGCGCTGCATGCGTTCTATGAATTTTCGTCAATGCATATGGAGCCCTGGGACGGGCCTGCCGGCATCGTGCTCACCGATGGCCGCCATGCCTGCTGCGTAATGGACCGCAACGGCCTGCGTCCGGCGCGCTGGGTGCAGACTCGCGATCGCCACATTACCCTGGCATCGGAAATCGGCGTGTGGGACTACAAACCTGAAGACGTCATTGCCAAGGGGCGCCTCAAGCCCGGTGAAATGATCGCGATCGACACCAAGACCAGCAAAATGTTGATGTCAGAAGATATCGATAAACAGCTGCAAAACCGCCATCCTTACGAAATCTGGATGCGCGATCGACTGATTCGACTCTCTGCGAATCCGGTCAGCTCTCCATTCTCGGCGCTGGCCATGGATAAGGAAACGCTGACGCGCCTGGAAAAGCTGTTTCTCGTCACCTTTGAAGAACGCGATCAAATCCTCAAGGTACTGGCAAAAGATTCACAGGAGGCCACCGGTTCAATGGGCGACGACACACCCCTGCCGGTGCTTTCAATGCATCGCCGCTCGCTCTACGACAGTTTCCGCCAGCAATTTGCCCAGGTCACCAACCCGCCCATCGACCCGCTACGCGAAAAAATCGTGATGTCGCTGGAGACCTGCTTCGGACGCGAACACAATTTGTTCAACGAAGCGGCCGAACATGCGGATCGCCTGATCGTCAGTTCACCCATCCTGTCGGAACAGAAATTTGTTGACCTGCTGGCCTGGCACGATCGTGGTTACGCCCATGAAATCATTTCGCTCGGCTACGATGCGAGCAAGAAATCGTTGCAGCAGGCAATCGTCGATATCCAGGACCAGGCAGAGAAGGCTTCACGCCGCGGCATCGTCATTCTGGTACTGAGTGATAAAGATATCCCCAAATCACAATTGCTGGTGCATGCAGCACTGGCAACCGGCGCCGTGCATTACCGCCTGAGCAACACCGGTGGGCGTTGCGACACCAATATCGTGGTCGAAACCGCGACGGCTCGTGATTCGCACCATATGGCAGTGCTGCTGGGCTTTGGCGCGACCGCAATCTACCCCTACCTGGCCTATGCCAGCATTGTCGGCATGACACGCACCGGTGAACTGCCTGAAATGTCCTGCCCCAATACCGGCACAAACTATCGCCAGGGCATCAACAAGGGGCTCTACAAAATCATTTCCAAGATGGGTATTTCGACCATCTCCAGTTACCGCGGCTCGCAGTTGTTCGAAATCGTCGGGCTACACCACGAAGTGGTCGACCTGTGTTTCCCGGGCACCACCTGCCGCATTGACGGCATCGGTTTCGCAGAGCTCGAAAGCGAACAGCATGCGCTTAACAAATTTGCCTGGAACCCGCGCAAGACCATAGCGCAGGGAGGTTTGCTGAAGTACATCCACGGCGGTGAGTACCACGCCTACAATCCGGACGTGGTGCACGAGCTGCAGGCCGCGGTCAACAGCGGCGATTACGCCCTGTGGAAAAAATACTCGAACACCGTTCAAAGTCGCCCCGCCACCGCATTGCGCGATCTGATGCAATTGAAACCCGCAACCGCGATCAGTATCGATGAAGTCGAGCCCGCCACCGATATTCTGGCGCGTTTTGATTCTGCCGGCATGTCGCTGGGCGCCCTCTCCCCGGAGGCACACGAAACGCTCGCGCAGGCGATGAACCAGCTGGGTGGTCGCTCCAACTCGGGCGAAGGCGGCGAAGACCCGGCGCGTTACGGCACCGACAAGGTATCCAAGATCAAGCAGGTCGCCTCGGGACGCTTCGGGGTGACGCCGCATTACCTGGTGAACGCCGAGGTATTGCAAATCAAGGTGGCACAGGGCGCCAAGCCTGGCGAAGGCGGCCAGCTGCCCGGTAAAAAGGTCAATCATCTGATCGCCCGTCTGCGTAACTCGGACCCGGGCATCACGTTGATTTCACCACCGCCACACCACGATATCTATTCGATCGAAGACCTCGCACAGTTGATCTTTGACCTGAAACAGGTCAATCCAAAGGCACTGGTATCGGTCAAGCTGGTCGCTGAAGCCGGTGTTGGCACCATTGCCGCGGGCGTGGCCAAGGCCTATGCCGACTTGATCACTATTGCCGGCTACGATGGCGGCACCGGTGCCAGCCCGTTAACATCGGTTAAATACGCCGGCTCACCCTGGGAACTGGGATTGTCCGAGACTCACCAGGTTTTGCGCGCCAACAAACTGCGCAGCAAGGTACGCGTGCAGACCGACGGTGGCCTCAAAACCGGACTCGACGTCATCAAGGCCGCTATTCTCGGAGCGGAAAGCTTTGGCTTCGGCACCGGCCCGATGGTCGCGATGGGCTGCAAGTACCTGCGCATCTGTCACCTCAACAACTGCGCCACCGGCGTCGCCACGCAGAATGATCAGCTGCGCGAATTGCACTACGTCGGCACGACCGAAAAGGTCAAGAACTACTTCCGCTTCATCGCCGAGGAAACGCGTGAAATTCTGGCGAGCCTCGGGGTTCGCAAACTCGAAGACCTGATCGGCCGTACCGAACTGCTCGACATCATCCAGGGCAGTAGCCCGAGCCAGCAACGACTCAATCTGGCACCGATTCTGTCCGACGCCGGCGTCGATCCGGATCTGCCGCGATTCTGCAGCGAAGAGCGCAACGAACCCTGGGACAAGGGCGAACTCGCCGAACAGATGGTGAGCGACTGCCTCGACGCCATCGAGAATGCCAGCGGTGGCCAGTTCTGCTACAACGTCAGTAACACGCATCGTTCGATCGGCGCGCGCCTGTCCGGTGAGATCGCTCTGCGCCATGGCAACCACGGCATGTCTGAGTC
>JAIBDO010000220.1 GCA_024686195.1 Gammaproteobacteria bacterium
ACCGTCTGTGCCAGAAGTTTGCCGATGACGGTACCCGTTCCAATGCCTCGACCATTGTAGCCGGCCGGTGCAAACAGGCCGGGGGCGAGTAATTGCACGCGCAGTATATTGTTGGTGGTGACGCCAATGCGGCCGGTCCACCAGTATTCCCAGGGCAACCCTTTCAACTGAGGGAAAAGATAATCACGTTTACGCGCCGCCCAGGCCTGGCGTAAAGCCCGCTGGCCCTTCTGTAAATGGCCCGGATAACTCATCACCAGGCGGCCGTCGGCATCGATGCGCGATGACGTCAGCAAGCTGTGCGTATCCCACATACCCTGGCCCCCTGCGAGGATACTGTCCCGCAGATCGTCTGCCAGGGGTGCTGTTGCACACTGGAAGATAGACATCGGTACGGTCGACTCGCCTACCCCGACACTACCGGCATCCGCATAGGCATTAGTCGCAATAATCACCTGATCGGCTGATACCTGGCCGTGTTCGGTAGTCGTCAGCCAGCAATCGTCCTGTCGTGTGAGCGTTCTGGTTGGCGAACGGTGATACAACGAAACCCCCTGGGCAATAGCCGCCCGGGCCAGTTCGCGTGCGTAACCCAGGGGCTGAATGGTGCCCGCATTTGGATCGAGAATCGCACCATGCCGATATTGAGGCGAGCCTGACATTTCGCAGCTTCGCGAACCATCGACTAATTCGACCGCAGCACCCAGATCCTGCAACTGCTGGCAGCGATCTTCAAGATAGGACATACCACCAGCACTATAGGCAACGTGCAAGGTGCCGCAGCGGCGCGCATCGCATTGCATTCGAAAACGGTCCACCAGATCAAACACCATTGCCGGCGAATCACGCAAAGCCAGATTGAACTGGTCGGCGGCTTCAACGCCAAGGTGTCTGGTGACATGCTCTGGATTTTTCCAGATACCCGCATTCACCAACCCGGCATTGCGACCGGAACCGCCATAACCGATACAACCAGCTTCCAGCAAGACAACCGAAACACCCTGTTCGACGAGATGCAGCGCGCTCGACAAGCCGGTGAAACCGGCGCCAATCACCAGCACGTCTGTCTTCAGGTTATCTTCCAGCATTACGCAAGATGGCGCCGCAACCGCGGTTTCCACCCACAGCGATTTTTCCTGCAACTCTTGCGGCAGATTTTCAGTCATTCACACAGGCCGTTAAAAACATCGCTGAAGTGTGCTTGATCCTTCACTTGAAAGCTAGATTGAAAGCTCGATTATAAAACTAGCCAAGCCATCAAAAATCGATAAGAATTCGATCTACGCCATATCGCTATCCCGGAGGTTTTGTCATGTCCAAACTCAGCGTTGCAGCCACCCAGATGGCCTGCAGTTGGGATCTGCCCGCCAACCTCGAGCGCGCTGAGCACCTGATTCGAGAAGCTGCCGCAGGCGGTGCTCAGGTCATTCTGATCCAGGAATTGTTCGAAACCCCCTACTTTTGTATCGAGCAGGACGCAAAGCATTTTGCGCTGGCGACCACGCTCGAAGAAAACCACCCGGCACAACGATTCCAGGCGCTGGCGAAGGAGCTGAATGTGGTCCTGCCCTTCAGCTGGTTCGAGCGAGCTAACCGGGCATTTTACAATTCACTGGCGATGATAGATGCCGGTGGCGAGATACTGGGTGTGTATCGCAAATCACATATCCCAAATGGCCCCGGCTACCAGGAAAAGACTTACTTCAATCCAGGCGATAGCGGGTTCAAGGTATGGAACACTCACTATGGCCCCATCGGCTGCGGTGTTTGCTGGGATCAGTGGTTTCCCGAAGCCGCACGCAGCATGGCACTGATGGGTGCGGAACTGCTACTCTACCCGACCGCGATCGGGTCTGAGCCACCGCCCGCTGCGGCAGTTGATTCGAGCGGCCACTGGCAACGCACCATGCAAGGCCATGCCGCAGCTAACATGATCCCGGTAATCGCATCCAATCGCATCGGCACCGAGCATGCCACCCAGGATTCCAGCTATGAACTGACTTTCTACGGCCACTCATTTATTGCCGATCATACCGGGGCCTTGATGTGCGCCGCGGACGAGCACAGTGAAACTGTGCTGATTCACGAATTCGACATGAAGGCGATTCGTGACTATCGCGACGCCTGGGGTATTTATCGTGATCGCCGACCGGATCTCTATCAAACGCTCGGCACACTTGACGGTTGCGTTAAATCCGCATGAACACAGGCATAGCCCATAACAACGAGCAACCCGGGCGCCGGGTTTCAATTTTATTCAGGTAACTTAAGAAGAGGAAAATCATGCTAACCGTATTCAGTGAAAAACACGCTCTGCGTGATTCCAAAACCGAACTTTACGGCGGCCAACTGGTGCCACCTTTCGAGTGCCCGGTGCGCGCCGAACATATACTGCAGCGCGTGCGCGACGTCAGTCTCGGCGAAATAATCGCGCCTGCCAGCTTCGATATAGACCGCGTCACGCGCATCCATGATCCCGCCTTCCTGCGTTTTCTGGAAACCTGCTGGAGCGAGTGGGCCGCCTCGGGCTACAAAGGCGAAGCCATTGCCACCTGCTGGCCCGCACGCGGTATGCAACTGCGCATTCCCGATCACGTCGAGGGCAGGCTTGGCTACTACGCGCTGGCCGCTGAAACGGCCATCTCCAATGGCACATGGGAAGCCGCCCGTGCCAGTGTCGACGTTGCATTAACCGCGCAGGCCGCGATGGGCGATGGCGCGCGCGAAGCCTTTGCACTGTGTCGACCACCAGGACATCACGCCGCCGCCGACATGTTCGGCGGCTATTGCTTCATCAATAATGCGGCGGTCGCCGCACAGGCGTTTATCGACCAGGGTGCCAGTCGCGTGTCTTTGCTCGATGTTGATTTTCATCACGGCAATGGCAGTCAGGCGATATTCTACGACCGCTCCGACGTCCAGTTTCTCTCGTTGCACGGGGATCCCAGAGATGCTTTTCCACACTTTCTCGGCTACGCCGATGAAACAGGCAAAGGCAAGGGCGAGGGATTTAACCACAACTACCCAATGGGGCCCGGCACCAGTTTCAAGACCTGGGGCGAGGCGCTTGCCGACGCCTGTGGCAAGATCGCTCACTACGCGCCTGATGCCCTGGTGATATCACTTGGCGTCGACACCTTTGAGCATGACCCCATTTCTTTCTTCAAACTTGCCAGCGACGATTTCAAACGTTATGGCGCGACCATTGCCGGCCTTAATCTGCCAACCTTGTTTGTCATGGAAGGTGGATACGCGGTTGAAGAAATCGGCATTAACGCGGTGAACGTTCTGCAGGGATTCGAAGGTCGATGACGATATACGACATTCCTACAGGCAGTAACTGAAGGATGTGCTGCGATTACCCCAGGCAGAGACGACGCAAGCATCAGCAGCTGCCCCTTTTACGATTGCCCGGCATCAATTATCCGGCCGGGAAAGTCGCTTGCGTAAACGGCTAGCCTCGCTCAACGCGAACACGCTGGGCATTCTCTGCCTGGTTGGAGCTCTCGGCTGTCTAACCATCAGCGACTCGATTATCAAGTGGGTCAGCGACGACATGCCACTGCACCAGATAACTTTCTGGCGTTCCTGCTTCGCCATGCTCGCGGTGCTGGTAATCGTGCAACTGGAAGGCGGTCTGGTCAGGCTGAAAACCAGCCGACCAACATTGCATTTGCTACGTGGTTCCATGCTGGTTCTGGCTAACATGTTCTTCTTCGTCGGCCTTGCCGCTATGCCGCTAGCTGAGACGGTGGCGCTGTTTTATACCGCCCCGCTGTTCATCTGCATACTGTCGCAACCGGTACTCGGTGAAAAGGTCGGTTTGCGGCGCTGGTTTGTCATCGTCGTCGGTTTGATCGGTGTTATCGTCATGCTGCGCCCGGGCAGTGATGTATTCCGCATGGTCAGCCTGTTACCGATTATGGCGGCCCTGTGTTATGCGGCGATGACCATGATGACGCGCAAACTCGGAATCCGCGAAAGCGGTGGCGCCCTCACCTTCTACATCCAGATTGCTTTCCTGCTGATCAGCATGCTGAGTGGCTTGCTTGTGGGTGACGGCAAGTTCGATGTTCATGACAATCAGTCGTTGCACTTTTTGCTACGAGCCTGGTTCTGGCCAAGCCTCGCGCAGCTTCAACTGCTGCTGCTTTGTGGTCTGATTGTCGGTTTTGGTGGCTATCTGATGTCGCAGGCCTATCGCCTTGGTGAGGCACCCGTTGTCGCTCCCTTCGAATACGCCTCATTACCTTTCGCCCTGCTCGTTGGTTATTATCTGTGGGGTGACTGGCCCGACTGGCCGGCATTTGTCGGCACCGGCCTGATCATCGGCAGTGGACTGCTGGTGATGTATCTCGAAAACCGTGATCATAGAAAATCGTTACGGCAGGCTCCCATCGACCTATAAATTGTCTCAGGTCAATGAATTGATGACTGTAGATAAGGATACTGATTGAGAATTACCAACTATCCAGTTATCACACAGTCGGGAGTACACAACCTTGGATACCAGCCATTACCAGAAAATCCTGCTCGATCTCAAACATGAAGTCAGCGGGCGCATCAGCGCGATCGATCGAGATATCCGCCACGAGGGCATGTCGGCCGACTGGACCGAGCAGGCCAGCGAGCGTGAAAATGACGAGGTCCTCGAATCACTGGGAAACAGTTCAGAACAGGAACTGTCGATGATCAACTTTGCCCTGCAGCGTATCGAGGAGAACAATTATTTTAATTGCGACGAGTGCGGTGATACGATTCCACGCGCGCGCCTTGATCTGCTGCCCTTCACAGCACACTGCGTGAACTGTGCTGAAAAATCTGAACACTGAACCAACAAAATTCCGGGAGTCCCGAAAATGCTAAGCGAAAAACACGATCTGGTGCACGAATTACCTGAGCACCGCGATACCATCCATAACCTGAAGATGACCAACAACCATTTTGCCCGCCTGTTCGACGAATATCACCAAGTCGATCACGAAGTACATCGCATCGAAACCGGAGTCGAAACGACCTCCGACGACTTTCTCGAAGAACGCAAAAAAGTTCGCCTGCATCTGAAGGATGAACTGTTTCGCATGATCCAGCAGGCCTGACGCCACTGGCACATACTTAAGCCAAAAC
>JAIBDO010000204.1 GCA_024686195.1 Gammaproteobacteria bacterium
ATTGTCGTCGATACTGCGGGCCGTAAGCGCCTGAGTTCGATCCAGGTGATGCGCCTGTCTGCGGACGGCACCTCGGTCAGCGGCAGTCAGCAGTCGATCGACTGTGATCTGTTGGCCGTATCGGGTGGCTGGAGTCCGGTGGTGCATCTGAACGCGCAATCCGGTGCCAGGCCCGAATGGGATGAAGCGGTAGCCATGTTTAAACCCGGTAAACCGACCCAGGCGCAGTTCTCCGTCGGTGGTGCCAATGGCACGCTGGACCTCGATGGATGTCTGCGCGAAGGTGCCACAGCCGCGGCCGCCGCGCTTGAAGCCTGCGGGTTTGAGGTAAAAATCAACCCGTCGCCCTCTGCCGAATCTGTGCAAAGCGACGCTATCCTGCCTTTGTGGAACCTGCCATCTCCCTATGCTGCCGGACGCGGCCCCAAGGCATTCATCGATATGCAGAACGATGTCGGCGCAGCCGATATCCAGCTCGCGGTGCGTGAGGGGTTTCAATCGGTCGAGCACGTCAAGCGTTATACGGCGATGGGTTTCGGCACCGACCAGGGCAAGCTCGGCAACATCAATGGTATGGGAGTGCTCGCGCAAACCCTGGGGCAAAGTATTGCTGCCACCGGCACCACCACCTATCGCCCGAATTATACGCCGATCAGCTTTGGTGCCTTCGCCGGCCAGAATCTGGGCGATCGCCTGTTCGACCCGGTGCGCAAGACTGCGATGCATGGCTGGCACGAGGACAACGGTGCCATGTTTGAGGATGTCGGTCAGTGGAAACGTCCCTGGTACTATCCACAGGCAGGCGAAAGCCTGGACGATGCGGTGAATCGCGAATGCCTGGCCGTGCGAGCCAGTGTCGGCATACTCGACGCGTCAACGCTCGGCAAGATCGAGGTCCGCGGCAAGGATGCAGCAGAATTTCTGGAAATGATTTACACCAACAACTGGATGAAGCTCGAGGTTGGCAAGGGTCGCTACGGTTTTATGCTGGGTGAAGACGGCATGGTGATGGATGATGGTGTCACTATCCGCCTCGCCGATGATCATTTCTTCATGCATACCACCACCGGTGGCGCTGCCGGCGTTCTGGCCTGGATGGAGCGCTGGTTGCAAACCGAGTGGCCGCAGATGGAGGTTTTTCTGACTTCGGTAACCGATCACTGGGCGACAGCCGCTTTGGTTGGGCCGAAGAGTCGTGACGTCGTCTCAAGCGTTTGTGATGGCATCGATTTTTCGGCTGCTGAATTTCCGTTTATGGCGTCGCGTAGCGGTCACATCGGTGATGTTGAATGTCGCGTTAATCGCATCAGCTTTTCAGGCGAACTCGCCTACGAGGTGAACGTGCCGGCAAACTTCGGTCGTTTCATGTGGGAAGAGCTGATGCAGGCGGGCAAAGCGTATAACATTACCCCTTATGGAACCGAAACCATGCACGTGCTGCGCGCCGAAAAGGGTTATGTCATCGTCGGCCAGGATACTGACGGTTCGGTGACAGTCGATGATCTTGGGCTTAACTGGGCGATTTCGAAAACCAAGGCTGACTTTATCGGCAAGCGCTCACTGAGTCGACCGGATACGGTACGTCAGGATCGCAAGCAACTGGTTGGCCTGGTAACCAAAGATCCACTAACGGTTATTCCGGAAGGCGCGCAACTGGTCAATGATCCGCAGGCCCCGCTGCCGATTCCGATGGTGGGGCATGTCAGTTCGAGCTATTACAGCGCCTGCTGTGGGCATTCGATTGCGATGGCGCTGGTCAAGGGTGGCCGCCAGCGTATGGGTGAAACCCTGTTTGCACCGCTCGCCGATGGACGTGTCATCGAGGCGACCATCACCGAGCCGCTGTTCTACGACAAGGAGGGAGCCAAAGCCAATGCGTAACTCAATAAATTGTCTTTTTGCACGCTCTGCTTCCTACCCAGCGCACAAAAATCCTGCTTTCTTGAGGTACGTATAATGTCTGATTTGTTTCAACAGCAAAGTCCACTGGTGCAGATCAAACTGGGCGAACCTCACGGCACGGCGCCACGCATCGAGGAGAAGCCTTTCCTCGGATTTATCACTCTGCGCGGTCGTGCCGACAACACCGGGTTTCTGGCGGCCAGCTTGAAGGTACTGGGTTGCGAGCCGCCCTCTGCAGCCAATACCGTCGTCGAATCGGGTGACTATCGCATTTACTGGATGGGTCCGGACGAATGGCTGATCGTCACCCCGGCAGGTCGGCAGGGTGAACTGAAGGAGAAGTTAGGCAAGGCCCTGGGCGGAGTGTTTAGCGCGGTCGTCGATAATTCCAGCGGACTGACCATGTTGCACATTACCGGTGAAAACGCTGGTGCATTGCTGGCTACCGATTGTCCGCTCGATTTGCATCCGCGCGAATTCAAGCATGGCCAGTGCGCGCAAACCCGTCTTGCCAAAGCCGGGATGACCGTGTCTCCGCTGGCGCAGCAGGCCGGATTTGAAGTGATTATCAGACGCAGTTTTGCCGACTACCTGTTACTGTGGTTGCAGGACGCGGCGGTCGCTTTCGAGTAACCGCTGAAAATCCCGGCCGCGTTAAGGCCGGGTATCACAGCAGGCAAGCATGTACTACGGCGAACGACTCAATAGCATCAGTCACCTGATCGGTGCGGTTTTCGCATTGATCGGTCTCGGTGCTTTGCTCGCCGTCAGCATAGCATTGCGCGATCCATGGATGATCGCCAGCTTTACCGTGTTTGGCCTCAGCCTGGTGTTGCTGTACACCATGTCGACGCTTTATCACAGCTTTCAGCCGCCCAAACTAAAGGATTTGTTCCAGCTACTGGACCACGTTGCGATTTACCTGTTGATCGCCGGAAGTTATACCCCCTACATGCTGGTCAGCCTGCGCGACGGCAATGGTTTGCTGATAATGGTGATAATCTGGATGCTGGCGCTGGCTGGAATTCTCAGTGAGGTTTTTCTGTCCGGACGACTGGTCAAGATTGGACAAATGATTATATTTCTCGGTATGGGCTGGGCCTGTGCCTTTGATTTTTCCAGTTTGCAGACGGCCCTGCCCGAGGCCGGCCTGTGGTGGTTGACGCTAGGGGGCCTTGCCTACACCGGTGGCGTTGTCTTTTATGTCCTCGATCTGATGAACCGCCTGTCCCATGCCCACGGCATCTGGCACTTTTTCGTGCTCACCGGCTCTGCCTGCCACTTCATATCGGTAATCGGCTACGTCCGTTAATTTGAAGTGGCGAGCCGTTTTAAATCGTAACTTCTCGTTCGCCTCGTTCGCAGTTTCCGGTGAGTACCTGATCCGAGGTGTCGCCGGCGCGCACGGCTGGGGACTGCTGTGCTTCATCAAGGGCGTTGGAATCGTCGCCGTCAAACTGGTAGTGCTTCGCTCTGAAGTGAAAGAATAACAGCTTGTCGATTGATGGCAGTTCCAGAGTGCCGTAAAAAGCAGGCAGGTTTGTCAGATTACGCAGTACGTAATTCGGCGTGATGCGTGGACGCCTGGGGACTGTTTTGCGAGCTATCGAGACCTGTTGCAGTTGATGCTTTTGCATGTGCCGGATAATTTTCACAATCAGGCCGGAGATTGTTTCGATCCGTCGGGTGAAAGAGGTATGTGGTGGTCCAAAGGGTTGGAAGTAGTTGGGTATGCCGCCCATCATCATCCCTTTGTAAAAGTTGATTCCACGGGTATCGATCGATTCACCGTCAACGGTGATTTTGAAACGAAAGAATTCCAAATTGAAGCCAGTCGCGAGTACGCATACATCTGTTTTGATGTGTTGGCCGTTGTTGAGCCTTACGCCGCCATTTGTAAAACAGGATATTTCGCTGGTGACGAGTTGGAATCCTCGCTTACCGAGCAGAGCCTTGAAGCCGATTGCTACCGGGATTCGCTGTTCCCAGGGGTTGTATAGAGGCTCGAAGTGTTTGCGATAGTTGTCACGATCGACACAATCGCGCCAATGGTGACGGAAGAACCACTTGCCGAGTGCAGGAAATTGTCTGAAGCTGACGAATATCAGGTCGGATTTGACTTGCTGAAACGCGTTGACGATGCGTATCGGGAAGTGCACACCTGCGCGATACAGTCGCTGGGCCCGATCGCTAAACCAGCCGATACGATTGTCATCCTCGTAGATGTAGGATGGGGAGCGCTGCAGAAGAGTCAGGGATTTGCAGCGCTCGTACAACGCCGGTGCGGCCGAAATGGCAGAGGCACCGCTACCCACTAATACTAATGACTTGCCGTTGAAATCTTCTTTTTGATCGATGTCGAACAAGTGTTTGATTTCTCCAGCAAAGGCGTCCTGTCCGGGAAACTCGGGAACATGGGGCCGGTCATCGAAGTACCCGTTGGTATTGATGATGAAATCTGCACTGAATTCTCCCTGGCTGGTTTGTAATCGCCAGCAGTGTTCACGGGTTGAAAACGCGGCAGACATGACGCGGGTGTCAAAATCAATGTTGTCGCTGATGCCCAGTTCATCCGCGGTACTGTCGAGGTATTCGGCAATTGCGGCTCCCGGCACCAGATTGTGTTGTGATAACAGGGGCCGAAAGCTGTAGGAATAATTCAGAATCTCGGTATCGCAACGAATCCCCGGCCAGTTGAGGGCGCTCCAGATTCCACCCACTCGACCTGATTTCTCGAGTATCCGGTAAGCGATACCGTTGTCGGCCATATAACGTGCTGCGCAAATTCCAGCCAGTCCTGCGCCGATGATAATGACGTGTTCCCTGGCGCGATTCATGACCTGTTCCCCCCAATGGAAACTGACGACTTTGAAATGTCGGGTTGATGCGCGATTTGATTGAGATAGTGAAATACCTCGACCACGGCATCTCGCCATCTGGTTTTTCGATAGCTGAGACCATGCCGATCGCAGAATGCCTCGACGATTGGTCTGGCGTGGCGCAGCCTGGCTGCAGGAATCGATGGAAACAGGTGGTGTTCGATGTGATGGTTCATTCCACCGAAGAATAAATCGGCGGCTCGCGATCCACCCAGGTTACGGGTGGTAATCAGTCGCTGTTGGAATCGAGGTGTCTTGTCACCACTGTGGGTAACCTCGGTGCCGATGTGGTTGATCAGGAAAACGCTGCCGAGGTAAGGTCCGATAAACCAGGTCAGCAGAAAATAATTCAAGGCGGCGTCGCCGAGCCCCAGCAAATGAATCGGCAGGCCAAACCACAGTAGAAAATGCAAGATCAAAACCAGTTGGTCGACACGTGTTTTTTGAGGATTACGCCACAATGTCTTCAGACTGTCGATTTTCAGCGAGAATCCCTGTAGCGAGACCAGCGGCCAGATGAGATAGGCCTGATGACGGGTAATGAAACGTCCCAGCAGTGAATTGTTGGATTGTTTTGCATCCGGGTAGAGGCTGAAAAATGCCGACTGCATATCGATATCGCGATCCTGATTATTACAGTGTGTATGATGGCAGGTGTGAATTTTCTGGAAATGTGCGTAGCTCAATGCCGTCAGGAAGGTGTTGAAGAACTGTCCGATTGAATTCTTCAGCCAGCGCTTGCGGGTAATTGAGCCGTGCCCCGCTTCGTGTGCGATGTAGCCCGCCTGAACGCTGCAGAAGGCGAGCATGAGCAGGGCGGCGAAGCGAAGGAGCGGATGCGGTTGAGTCAATAAAAGCGTGTAACTACTGCCAAATAATATGATTACCGCAAGCATGTGCATGAAGTGATGCCATCGCGCCGAAGCGAAGCAGTTAGCTGCTTTCAGTTCCTGGCGTAGCTCTCGTTCAAGTCCAGGCGGGTGTTTCTCCGTCACCTGTGGATGCGCGTATTTCTGTTGCTGAATGTTCATGTCGTTTCCCTCCCGCTGTCTCGATTGACCGCTTGCCATCTGAGCCAGGTGGTGCCGGTGTGCTTTGGAATC
>JAIBDO010000031.1 GCA_024686195.1 Gammaproteobacteria bacterium
GAGATTTTCCCAGGGATCGTCGCCCATTTGCTTGAGGCCCAGTGAGACGCGATTCTTTTCACGATCAAACTTGAGCACGACAACGTCGATTTCCTGCCCGATTTCAACCACTTCAGACGGATGCTTGACGCGCTTCCAGGCCATGTCGGTGATGTGCAGCAGGCCGTCGATACCACCGAGGTCGAGGAATGCACCGTAATCGGTGAGGTTCTTGACGATACCGCGCACGCGTTCGCCTTCCTTGAGGGTTTCCAGAAGCTTTTCGCGCTCTTCGCTGAATTCTTTCTCGACAACAGCACGACGCGAGACGACAACGTTGTTGCGCTTCTGGTCGAGTTTGATGATTTTGAATTCGAGTTCTTTTTCTTCGAGATAGGCCGTATCGCGTACCGGACGGACATCGACCAGCGATCCCGGCAAGAAGGCGCGGATTTCGCCAATATCGACGGTGAAACCGCCTTTGACCTTGCCAGTAAAACGACCGGTAACGATTTCGTCGGCTTGCTGTGCTTCCTCGAGACGAGTCCAGGCACGGGCGCGTTTTGCTTTCTCACGCGACAGGCGGGATTCGCCGTAGCCATCCTCGAAGGAATCCAGCGCCACTTCGACGACGTCGCCGATGTTGACCTCAAGTTCACCGCTCTCATTGTAAAACTGTTCAACGGGTATAACGCCTTCGGACTTGAGGCCCGCATTGACGATAACCATATCGCGGTTGATATCGACAACTTCGCCGGTGATGATCTCACCGACGCGCATATTCATTTGGGTAATGCTTTGCTCGAACATTTCTGCAAAGTTTTCAGACATGGAATAATCCTAAAAGATGTTGTGACAGTTAATCCAGATCAAACAAGATCAATCAACCATCGGTTAGTTAAAAAACCCTGCAGACAGTGTATCGACAGGGGCCAATCGGGTCATTCAATCACATTTATCAGTCGACATCTCTGATGTGGCCGAGCACCAGTTCAGTGACCTGATTAAGGTCCAACAAACTGGAATCCACGACCAATGCGTCTACAGCTGGCAGTAGCGGCGAGGCCTCGCGATTGCGGTCGCGTTCGTCTCGTTCGGTCATGTCAGCCTGAAGCTGCGGGATACTAGCCGATAATCCCATATTTATCAACTGCTTATATCTCCGTTGTGCACGAATTTCGACACTGGCGTATAAAAAGAACTTGAAACGGGCCTCGGGGAACACCACCGTGCCCATATCTCGTCCGTCAGCCACCAGTCCAGGTGCCTTGAAAAATGCCTGTTGCACGGCCAGTAAAGCGCTACGTACCGGTCCATGCCGGGCCACCCGGGATGCTGCATCCCCGGTTTCTTCCGTGCGCAATACCGCGCTTACATCTTCATTATCCAGCAGCGGAATCGATAACTCATCACCCGTCTCAAAGCGGATATCAAGAGCGGCGACTAATTCAACAAGAGCATTTTCATCGTCCAGATCGACATCCTCGCGCATCGCCTTGAGTGCCAGCAGCCGATAAATAGCGCCACTGTCGAGCAGGTGGAAGCCCAGCTCTTTGGCGATACTGAGCGCAAGCGAACCTTTTCCGGAGCCGCCCGGACCGTCAATGGTTACTACATATGGGCTGTTGTCATTCACTGCTTTTTATCCACTGTTTTTATCCACGAATCTCTATCCACGGATTCTGATTATTCATCAACCGGTTAGTGACCAGTCAATTAGTCACCGATTCTAATATTTATCCCAGCCTGTTGCGCCAGATCGGCAAAGCCAGGGAAAGACGTGTTTACATTGGCACAATCCTTGATGCATATCACCTGTTGCGCACACAGTGAGGCGACACTGAAAGCCATCGCAATACGATGATCTCCATGCGAATCGACCGTGCCACCGCCCATGAGGCCGCCTTCGATAACGATGCCGTCCGCATTCACCTGTGTCGTAACCCCGAGTTGGGTAAGTCCATCGGCCATCGCCTGGATGCGATCGCTCTCCTTGACCCGGAGTTCTTCAGCTTCACTGAGTCGAGTAGTGCCCTGCGCACAGGCAGCGGCAATAAATAACACCGGGAATTCATCGATCGCCAGTGCCACCAGTTCAACCGGAATATCAATACCGCTCAACGGCGCACTGCGAACACGAATATCGGCAACCGGTTCGCCGCCAACATCGCGTTGATCTAACAATTCCAGATCAGCGCCCATCAGTTTGAGAATATCGATAACACCGGTGCGGGTCGGGTTGACGCCGACATGTTGCAGCGTAATGTCGCTGCCCGACGCGATCGAAGCTGCCACCATGAAAAATGCGGCCGACGAAATGTCGGCTGGCACTTCAACGTCACAAGCGCTCAGTTGTTGACCTGCCGGCATGCGGATTTCGCGGTCAACGCTGGTGACCTCGCAACCATAAGCCCGCAACATACGCTCACTGTGATCGCGCGTTGGCGCGGGCTCGCGCACCACCGTTTCACCGTCGGCGTAGAGTCCTGCCAGTAACAAACAGGATTTGACCTGTGCAGAGGCGACGGGCATGTCGTATTCGATAGCCTTCAGTCCCGGGCTCGCTCGCACTTGCAGGGGCGCACGTCCACCGGGCTCACTTGCAATCGAGGCGCCCATGGCTTGCAGGGGTTCGATCACACGCAGCATCGGCCGCGAGGACAGTGATTCGTCACCGACCATACGCGAATCAAAGCTTTGCCCGGCCAACAAGCCCAGCATAAGCCGCATCGCGGTGCCCGAGTTGCCCATCTCGAGATCAGTTGCGGAAGCTGTCAGGCCATGCAAACCTGCACCCTTAACGCACACGCGATCCTGCTGGCGCTCGATCTCAACGCCCATTTGCTGAAAGGCGCGAATAGTGTTGAGGCTGTCCTCGCCCTGCAGAAACCCCGAAATATGACTGACACCGGTAGCAATCGAAGACAGTATGATCGAGCGGTGTGATATGGATTTGTCCCCCGGAACACGGATCGTGCCGCTGACTTTCTCACCGGGACTGCAGGTAAAGCTGGTCATCAACAACTTCCGATCTGCAAATCGCGTTGCGACTTGGCGTGACTGAACAGACGCAGCAGTTCATCGGCATCCGCTGTCCTGATGGCCTGGGCTATCGAGTTCAGTTCATGCTGGTATTGTTCGATCAGGTCGACCAGTGCGTCACCGTTGGCAATGCAGACATCGCGCCACATAACCGGATCACTCGAGGCGATACGGGTAAAGTCTCGAAAGCCACCGGCTGCATAACGAAATATTTCTTCATGATCGTTGAGACTGGATAGCTGATGGACAAGGGCATACGCCAGCATATGTGGCAAATGAGACGTTGCGGCCAGCACCTTGTCGTGATGTTCGACATCCAGATACTCGATATCGGCACCGCATCTTCGCCACATTGCCTCAATGCGAGCGCTCGCTGCCGCATCGGTCTGCGCTAGCGGTGTCAGAATGACACGGCGACCCTGGTAGAGCGTGGCGTAGCCTGCTTCTACCCCGCTTTGCTCGCCACCAGCAATCGGATGGCCGGGTACAAAGCGGCTGACACTATCGCCAAATTCAGCCAGTGCAGCTTGCACCACTGAACCCTTGGCACTACCAACATCGGTGATCACGGCATCATTACGCGCGCTTTTCGCGATTTCAGCAAACACCGTTTGCATCGCCCCCAGCGGCACGGCGACGACGATCACATCGGCACCCTCGACGGCGGCCGCAATGGTCGTTTCGTAACGATCGAGCACGCCCAGCTCTAACCCTTTTTCAAGATTGGCCTGGTTACGTCCGTAACCGATAACTTCACCTACCGCCGCTTCGCGTTTGAGCGCCAGAGACAGCGAACTACCGATCAGTCCGACGCCGATAATGCAAAGTTTATCGATCATGTCTTTAGCGATCATAAAAGGGCATCCAGCGCGCTGAAAAATTGCTCAATCTGCGCAGGAGTGCCGACACTGATGCGTAAAAACCGCGGCAGATCATAATTCGCTACCGGCCTCACGATGACACCGCGTTCGAGCAGCCCCTGGTAAATTGCGCTGCTGCGCTCGCCGAATTCCACGGTTAGAAAATTGCCGGCGGAAGGGATACTGTAAAGCTTGCGTTCATCGCATCCCTGTTTCAATTTCAGCAAACCCTGATGATTGGTTTGCCGACTGCGCTGCACAAAGTCTTCATCGTCGAGTGCCGCTTTAGCCGCGGCCAGAGCCATCGAATTGCCGTTGAACGGCTGACGTACTCGATTAAACAGATCACAAAGTTCAGGGCTCGATACCGCGTAACCGATACGCAAACCCGCCAGTCCATAAATCTTGGAAAAGGTTCGGGTTACGATCAAGTTGGGATAGCGTTCGAGCCAGTTCATTGAATTCGGATATTGATCGAGGTCGACGTACTCGAAGTATGCCTCATCGATGACCACCGCAATGTGTGCGGGTAACGCATCAAGAAATGACTGCAGCTCATCCTGCAACAACCAGTTGCCGGTCGGATTATTGGGGTTGGCAATAAAAACCAGGCGGGTTTTATCGTTGACCATTGCCAGCATGGCCTGCAAATCATGACCATAGGGTTGCTGCGAGTCGATGCCGTTAGCAGCCGCAACACGGGCGCGTGCACCACAGGCCTGGGTGACCATGGCATAAACCATGAAGGCGTATTGCGAGAAAATCGCTTCGGCATTGCCATCCAGAAAGCTGCGCGCGACCAGGTCGAGAACATCGTTGGAACCGTTACCCACCGTGATCTGGTTTTCGCCGACACCGAGCTTCTGCGCTAGTCGCTGCTTCAGATAGTAGGCATTTGCATCCGGATAGAGTTCGATATGCTCACCGGCGCGTGCCAGCACCTCGCCAACCAGGGGTGAACAGCCCAACGGGTTTTCGTTGGAGGCGAGCTTTATTGCGTTGGTTATGCCCAGCTCACGCTCAAGTTCTTCGACCGGTTTACCCGGGGAATAAGGGTGCAGCTGCCTGATTTGCACCAGTGCGGAATCAATTACGGACATCACAGTGACGCTTTTGGATATGAACCGAGTATCTTAAACAAGGCCGCTTGCTGTTTCAGCTCCTTTAACGCACTAATGACATTAGTGTCATCCTGATGACCATCTACGTCGATAAAAAATACATAGGCCCATTTGTAACCCTGAGCGGGCCGCGATTCGATCTTGTTCATACTGATACCATGATCTGCCAGCGGTTGTAACAGGCCGAGCAACGCACCGGGTATATTCTTGGTTGATATCAATAATGAGGTTTTATCGTTACCGCTCGGAGCAACATCCTGTTTGCCGATGACCACGAAGCGGGTCGTGTTGTCGGACAGGTCTTCGATATTTTCATAGCAGACTTTCAGGCCGAAAATCTCGACTGCGGGCAACCCGCAGATGGCAGCAGCGTCATCCTCGCTTGCGGCAAGCCGCGCGGCCTCGGCATTACTGCTGACGGGGATGCGCTCAACGCCGGGTAAATTCTGGTCGAGCCAGCGGCGACACTGGGCAAAGGATTGCTGATGCGAATAAATGTGCCTGATCAGAGATACATCCGCTGATTTCGAAGCCATGTAGTGATTAATCGGAATCTCGACTTCACCGCATACCCGCAGACTCGAGTCGATAAACATGTCGAGGGTATGGCTGATGACACCTTCGGTGGAGTTCTCTACCGGCACCAGGCCGTAATTAGTCTGCCCCGACTCTACTGCCGCGAATACATCTGGAATACTGCTCATCGGCGCTGTCGACACCGAATGGCCGAAGTGCTTCAGCGCAGCAGTCTGGGTATAAGTCCCTTCCGGGCCGAGATAGGCAATCTTGAGCGGCTGTTCAAGCGCGAGGCAGGCGGACATCAGTTCGCGGATCAGGCGCGCCACTTCCTCATCGCTGAGCGGTCCCTTGTTCAGTGCCTTCAGCCGTTTCATCACCTGGGCTTCGCGCTCGGGTTTAAAAAACTCGATGGATTCTTCAGGATCGTCACTCAATTCACGCTTAACTCGCGCCACTTCGACGGCACAGCTGGCACGCTGATTGAACAGTTCGAGCAATTGTTCGTCGAGCGCGTCGATGCGCTCGCGCAGTTTCAAGATAGGATCGTTACTCATGGAAACTAGGCGTCACTTTCAGCGTCGTCACTCTCGCCATCATCCTCTTCACTGGCAGCGACCGGTTCAATCTGTACCAGTTGCTCACCTTTGCCCAGGCGAATCAGTGTTACACCCTGGGTATTACGACCCAGTACCGATATATCGTCAGCCGGCGTCCGCACCAGGGTGCCACCGTTACTAATGAGCATGATCTCCTGATCGGCGTTGGTTTTGATGGCGCCGACTACGCGACCGTTACGGGCCGAGGTCTTGATCGAAATGACGCCCTGGCCACCCCTGCCCTGTACCGAGAAATCCTCGATCAGGGTGCGCTTGCCATAACCATTTGCCGTCGCAAACAGGACTTCTCCTTCATCCGACTCAACTGCGATCAGTGAGATGACGTCATCGTCCGGCTTAATCTTGATGCCCCTGACACCGGCCGCGGTGCGCCCCATGGCACGCACATCGTTTTCATCGATACGGATCCCCTTACCCGCACTGGTAAACAGCATCAGGTTGGATTGCCCCGCGGTCAACTGCACGCCGATCAGACTGTCATCGTCGCGCAGGTCCAGCGCTATGATGCCGTTGGTTCTCGGTCGGGAAAAATTCGACAAGGGTGTACGCTTGACCTTGCCGCTTGCGGTCGCAAAGAAAATAAACTGGTCTTCAGGATATTCGCGCACTGGCAGAATGGCGGTAATGCGCTCGTTCTCTTCCAGCGGCAGTAGATTGACCATCGGTCTACCACGCGCGGTGCGACTACCGATGGGCAGCTGGAATACCTTTTGCCAGTAAACCTTGCCGCGCGTTGAAAAACACAGCAGCGTGTCGTGCGTAGAGGCGGAGAACATCTGTTCGACGAAGTCTTCATCCTTGACCTTGGTCGCCGCCTTGCCACGCCCGCCTCGACGC
Organism: Gammaproteobacteria bacterium; assembly: GCA_024686195.1. Lineage (GTDB taxonomy): Bacteria > Pseudomonadota > Gammaproteobacteria. The sequence continues at coordinate 6,976 of JAIBDO010000031.1, forward strand.
TGCGCCGAGTAGGACTCCAGCGGTTGCGCCTTGGCATAACCGAGGTGCGAAATGGTGACCACCACATCCTCTTCACTGATCAGGTCCTCGACCGTCAGATCCGAATGATCGATGAGAATTTCGGTGCGGCGTGGCTCGGAAAATTCCTCACGAATTTCTTCCAGTTCACGACGAATTTCCTGCTTGAGACGCTCATCGCGATTCAGAATGTCGAGAAAGTCCTCTATTTTTTCGAGGATCTCGCGGTACTCGGCGATAATCTTGTCCTGCTCCAGACCGGTCAGCTTGTGCAGACGCAGATCGAGGATGGCCTGAGCCTGTTTTTCGGTTAGATGATATTTGCCGTCGATCAACCCGAATTGTTTACCAACACCGTCTGGCCGGGAAGACTCGGCACCGGCGCGCTGCAACATGTCCATCACCACTCCAGGCTGCCATGGGCTTTGCAGAAGTGCCACCTTGGCGACCGCCGGGCTCGAGGACTGTTTGATCATTTTGATGATTTCATCGATATTGGACAGAGCGACCGCAAGGCCTTCAAGCAGATGAGCCCGATCTCGAGCCTTGCGCAAATCAAAAACCGTACGCCGGGTAACCACCTCGCGTCGATGCACAATGAAGGCATCGAGTATCTGCTTGACGTTCAGCAGACGCGGTTGGCCATTAACCAGCGCGACCATGTTTATTCCAAACACGTTCTGCATCTGGGTTTGCTTGTAGAGGTTATTCAGCATCACGTCGGCAATTTCACCGCGACGCAGTTCGATCACCATGCGCATACCGTCCTTGTCCGACTCGTCGCGCAACCCGGTAATGCCTTCGATCCGCTTCTCCTTGACCAGCTGGGCAATCTTTTCCAGCAGCCGCGCCTTGTTAACCTGGTAGGGCAATTCGGTGACAATGATGGCCTGGCGTCCTGATTTATCCTCTTCGTAATGGGTTCTGGCGCGCAGGTATATCTTGCCCTTGCCGGTTCGATAGGCCTCACGAATGCCGCGTGCGCCATTAATAAAGCCCGCGGTCGGGAAATCCGGTCCCGGGATGATCTCCATGAGGCGTTCCACGTCGGCATCGGGCTCATCAATCAGCAGGATGCAAGCGTTCACTATTTCGTTGAGATTGTGTGGCGGAATATTGGTCGCCATGCCAACCGCAATACCCGAGGAACCATTGATCAGCAGGTTCGGCACCTTGGTGGGTAACACGACAGGCTCGTGCTCTGATTCATCGTAGTTGGGCAGGAAATCAACCGTTTCCTTATCGAGATCAGCCAGTAATTCATGCGCGATCTTCGACATGCGCACTTCGGTATAACGCATCGCTGCCGGAGAGTCGCCGTCGACCGAGCCGAAGTTGCCCTGGCCGTCTACCAGCATATGACGCATGGCAAACGGTTGCGCCATGCGCACAATGGTGTCGTACACGGCGGTATCGCCATGCGGGTGATATTTACCGATGACATCACCAACCACCCTGGCTGATTTTTTGTAGGCTTTGTTGTAATCGTTGCCGAGGACGCTCATCGCGTACAATACGCGTCGATGCACCGGTTTCAGTCCGTCGCGGACATCCGGCAAGGCGCGACCGACAATGACGCTCATCGCATATTCGAGATACGATTGTCGCATCTCGTCTTCCAGATTAACCGTAAAAATTTCCTTGGCTATATCGGCCATAAAAGTTACTTCTCAGTGCTAAGAAATGTCGCAGGAATGCGTGATTTTGAATCTGGGCGATTTTACCATAAACCCAAGGGTTAACACTATCGCTAAGAACGCCTCTCCAGAGTCAAAATAGGCGGATTTGCGAGTTTTGACCAATAAACAGGAAAAAACACGCCATGCCTGCCTGAGGCGTCACAATATTCGTTTTCAGGGAAGATCAAATCTTGTAAGGTTCGGCAATGCAACACCGTTACCAGATACTCAAACCCGACTGGATCGTTACCGTCAACGCGGACTTCGAAGTCCTGCAGGATTACGCTGTCGTTATTGAAGATAATCGCATTCAAAGCCTGGCAAGCATTGATGAAATTCAACAACTGCCCTGCTTTGCAGAAGCGGAGATTATCGACCTGCCTGGACGCGTCCTGATGCCCGGCCTGGTGAACAGCCATACGCATGCGTCGATGAGCCTGCTGCGAGGGATTGCCGATGACCTGCCGCTGATGGAGTGGCTGGGTGAACACATCTGGCCCGCCGAGGCAAAATGGGTCGATGCCGCCTTCTGTGTCGATGGCTTTCAGCTGGCTGCAGCAGAAATGATTCGTTCGGGCACCACCTGCATGAACGATATGTATTTTTTCGCCGATGAAGTCGCGCGCAGTGCCGAGCAGATGGGTATGCGCGTCGTGGTCGGACTGATCGTGCTCGATTTTCCGAGCGTGTGGGCAGCGAACGCCGATGAGTATCTGCATAAGGCACTGGCGGTGCATGATGAAGTGCGCGGAATGCGACTGGTAGACAGTGCATTTGCGCCCCATGCGCCCTACACCGTCGCCGACGGCCCGCTGCGCCAGATAGCCATGTACAGCAACGAACTCGATGTTCCGGTACACATCCACCTGCACGAGACCGCCAGTGAAGTCGCCGATGCCGAGCGCAACAACGGCCAGCGTCCAATCGATCGGCTCGATCAGTTAAGTCTACTCAACTCTAATCTGATCGCGGTGCACATGACCGAACTCAATGAGTTTGAGATCGAGCGCATCGCCGAGGTCGGGGTCAATGTTGTTCACTGCCCCGAATCCAACCTGAAACTGGCCAGCGGCATCTGTCCGCTGACCACTCTGCTCGACAAAGGCATTAACGTCTGCCTCGGCACCGATGGTGCGGCCAGTAACAACGACCTTGATATGTTCGGCGAAATGCGCACTGCAGCACTGCTGGCCAAAGGTTTCAGCGGCAATGCCAGTGCCTGCGACGCACGCCAGACCATCGAGATGGCAACCATCAATGGCGCCCGTGCACTGGGTATGGCCGATCGCATCGGCAGTATAGAGGTTGGCAAGTGTGCTGACCTGATCGCCATCGACCTGGGTGACCTGAATACTCAGCCCGTATATGACCCGGTGTCGCAGGTCGTATATGCCGCCGCCAGCCGGCAGGTCTCGGATGTCTGGATCGACGGTGTCGCCCAGCTCAGGGACAGCGAATTCTGCCAGCTCGATGTCAGTCGAATCATTGCTACCGCCGCCTCCTGGGCGAACAAAATCCGAGGCTAGACCCATGCCCCATGAAACCAATGTGGATCCTGCGGAAATCGACAAGTTCCAGTCGATTGCCAGTCGTTGGTGGGATCGTGAAAGCGAGTTCAAACCATTACATGACATCAATCCGTTGCGGGTTGACTACATTGAGCGGCAGGCCAGGGGACTCGCCGGCAAGCATATCGTCGACATCGGCTGTGGCGGTGGAATTCTGACCGAAGCGCTGGCGCAGCGTGGCGCCCTGATGACTGGCATTGATATGGCCGAGCAGTCGCTGAAGGTCGCGCGCCTGCACCTGCATGAATCCGATCTCGAAATTGATTACCAACTATCCACGGCCGAGGCCTTTGCGGAACACAATGCCGCCCGCTTCGATGTTGTCGCCTGTCTTGAAATGCTCGAACACGTCCCCGATCCGGCCGCCATTATCGACGCCGCGGTGCGCCTGCTTAAACCAGGAGGTTGCCTGATACTGTCGACTCTCAACCGCAATCCAAAGTCATTTGCACTGGCGATTCTCGGTGCCGAGTATGTACTTGGTCTGATACCGCGGGGCACCCATCAATACCGACGTTTCATCAAACCATCCGAAATGGCAGCGCAACTGCGCGCCAATGGCATGCGTGTGCTCGATATTAGCGGCATGAGTTATAACCCCTTGACCCGCAATTACACACTGGGGCGCGATATCGACGTCAATTACCTGATGACCGCCGAGTTCGATGCCTGACGTGCTGCCTGCAGCGGTGTTGTTCGATCTGGATGGTACCTTGATCGATACGGCACCTGATATGGGCGGAGCGTTGAATAACCTGTTGCGTGAAGAAAATCGCGCGCCGCTGCCGCTCGACGCCATCAGACCCTATGTCTCGCAGGGTGGGCTGGTTTTGACCAAACTGGGTTTCGGCGACACCGTGCCCGCTGCTCAAATAGAGCCCTTGCGCCAGCGTTTCCTGCAGCATTATCTGGCCATCATTGCCGACGATTCGCGTCTGTTTGCAGGTTTCGATGCGATTCTCGATGAACTCGAAGCGCGTTCGATCACCTGGGGTATCGTCACCAACAAGCCGGAATGGTTGACCCATCCGCTACTCGAACAACTCGGGCTCAGCTCCCGTTCGGCGGTTGTCATTGGCGGCGATACGCTGGCACAACGCAAGCCGCACCCGCTGCCGCTGCAGATCGCAGCGCAAAGAATCGGCGTCGATTGCGCGGCGTGCATTTATGTTGGCGACGATGAACGGGACATCGTTGCCGGACGCGCGGCACAGATGAAGACGCTGGTTGCAGCCTACGGCTACATCGAGGATGCCGATGCCATCGCCGGCTGGAATGCAGATGGTGTCATCAATAGTCCGAGTGAACTCATGCAACATCTACACCTCGGCACTCATTAAACTAGTCTTATGAAAACCACACCACCGACATTTTCAGCGCGAACAGACCTGTTCGACGGCAAGGTCATCCTGGTCACCGGAGCGACTGGCGGATTCGGCAGAGCGGTGTCGATGGCGCTTGCCGCCCATGGGGCTACCGTCATACTGCTCGCCAGGAGCTTGCGACGGGTCGAAGGTTTGTACGACGAAATCAAGCAGGCCGGGTACCCTGAGCCTGCGATTTATCCGCTCGATATGGAAGGTGCCACGGAGCAGGATTACGCAGAATTGGCGAACAATATTGAAACCCAGTTAGGGCGACTCGACGGCATAATTCATTGTGCGGTTCAACTGGGCACACCGACGCTTTTTGCGCAAAGCGACGCCAGCACCTGGTATCGCGTACACCAGGTTAATCTGCATGCGCCCTACCTGTTGACGCGTGCCTGCCTGCCGTTGCTCGGCAAGTCATCGACAGCCGCACTGCTTTTCATGACCGACGATAAGACCGGGGCCTACTGGGATGCTTACCAGGTCAGCAAGCAGGGGCTGACGGCGATGGCCGGTTTACTGGCGCGCGAATACGCGGGCAGCTCACTGCGGGTTAACTGCTACCAGCCCGGCAAAACCCGCACGGCGCTGCAGATCAAGGCTTATCCCGCTGCGGATGGCAACGATCAATTGCCCAAGCCCGACGCTCACCTCGATTCGATACTCTATCTGCTGAGTGATGACTGCGATGCCAATGGCGAGATTTTCGTACCGGCCTGAGTCCAGGTCTCAGCGACGACTGGACTAGCCGTCCTTTGGTACGCGTAAATAAACCTTCCTCAACGATAGAGGAAATAGAACTCGGCCTGCCCCAGACAACGTTGTAACGACAGCAGGCACTGCTCGTTCGGTTTGAGCGACCATTCGCCACAGGTACGTAACTGGTAGTTGTAATCCTCACGGCGCAGGTGAAACACGACCGGCATGGCATCGCTCGCTTGATACTCCTGCAGCACATCGATCATCGCGTCGAGCTGCTGTTCGGCATGACCATTGAGGCGTATGTGCAGCGCACGGGCATTCGCGGCGCGAAAATCGTCGAGCAACTGCACCTTGTCAGCACGCAGTTTGATGCCATTATTGAAATCATCGTAGGCAATTCCACCATCGACGACCCATACGGTATCCTTTTGCACGATGGGCTCGATTTCCGCGAGCAAATCGGGCATTACGCGCACGTCGACGCGGCCGCTGCGATCATCGAGGGTGACAAACGCTTCACGCCCGCGAAAACTGTTGCGCATGCGGATATCGACCACCAGTCCACACACCCTGGCATCCTGTTCCTTCTGTCGGTAGCGTTCGCCATTGGCATTGCCGCCTGTATCCAGTTTCTCCAGCCATTGTCCCAGTCGCGTTGGTGCAAACTGACCAATCTCGGCTTCCACCATGGCGAGCGGGTGGCCGGTCAAAAACAGACCCAGCGCTTCCTTTTCCAGCGTCAGGCGCTGTTTCTCGTCCCAGCACTGGCAATCGGGTAATTCAGGCTCGACATCTTCGACCGGTGCCAGGCAGTCAAACATATCGCTGATACCGGCATCGATATTTTTCTGCTGCTGAGTGGCCGCCTGCAGGGCATACGGCAGGTGCGCCATCAACGCCGCACGATTGTCGCTGAAACAGTCCATGGCACCACCTTTGACCAGTGCTTCCATTAACTTTCGACTGGATTTAACCGAATCGATTCGCTTGCAGAAATCGTCGAGTGAACGGTAGGGACCGCTTGCCCGGGTTTCGATAATGCTTTCGATAACCGCCCTGCCGACACCCTTGATAGCGCCCAGCCCGTAATAAACCTGACCTTCGTCACCCGCCGTGAAATGGTAATTCGACAGATTGATATCCGGCGAGCGGATGTCGAGTTTCATGCTGCGACATTCGTCGATCAAGGTGACGATCTTGTCGGTATTGTCCATGTCAGCCGATAACACGGCGGCCATGAATTCTGCAGGATAATGTGCTTTTAACCAGGCTGTCTGATAAGACACCAGCGCATAGGCCGCCGAATGCGATTTATTGAAACCGTAGCCGGCAAACTTTTCCATCAGGTCGAAGATGTAGGTCGCGGTTGCGGGTTCCACCTGGTTAGCGACGGCGCCTTCGGTAAAGATGACGCGCTGTTTTTCCATCTCTTCGGGTTTTTTCTTACCCATGGCTCGACGCAGCATGTCGGCTCCGCCGAGACTGTAACCGGCCAGTACCTGGGCGATCTGCATGACCTGTTCCTGGTACAGGATGACACCATAGGTGGGTTGTAAAACGGCCTCGATTGCCGGATGCGGATACTCGACGCGGGAGCGACCGTGCTTGCGGTCGATAAAGTCGTCTACCATGCCGGATTGCAGTGGTCCCGGACGAAACAACGCGACCAGTGCAATGATGTCTTCGAAGCTGTCGGGTTGCAGGCGCCTGATCAGGTCTTTCATGCCGCGCGATTCGAGCTGAAACACTGCCGTCGTCTGGTAGGCCTGCAGCAGTTTAAACGACGCCACATCGTCCAGCGGAATGCGCTCGATTTCCAGCGGATCACCATCGCGCCGCGCATTGATGGCGCGCACGGCCCAGTCGATAATGGTCAGTGTGCGCAGGCCCAGAAAGTCGAACTTGACCAGACCGACCGCCTCGACGTCATCCTTGTCGTACTGCGAAACCAGTCCACCACCACCCTGTTCACAGTAGAGCGGAGTAAAGTCCGTCAGGTCACTCGGCGAAATAACCACTCCGCCGGCGTGCTTACCGACATTACGCGTGAGCCCTTCCAGCGAGCGCGCCATATCGATGAGTATGGTGACTTCTTCTTCCTGCTGGTAGAGTTCCAGCAAGGCTTCTTCCTGCTGCAATGCCTTGTCTAGCGTTATACCAACTTCAAACGGCACCAGCTTGGCAATGCGATCGACGAATCCATAAGGGTGTGACATGACCCTGCCGACATCACGGATGACGGCCTTGGCCGCCATGCTGCCGTAGGTGATGATTTGCGACACCTGGTTACGGCCATAGTGTTCGGCAACATACTCGATGACCTCATCGCGTCGGTCCATGCAGAAGTCGATGTCAAAGTCAGGCATTGAAACCCGCTCCGGATTGAGGAAGCGTTCAAACAGGAGTTCGTAGGTCAACGGATCCAGGTCGGTAATATCGAGGGCGTAAGCGACCAGTGATCCGGCACCCGAACCGCGCCCGGGGCCTACCGGAATCAACTGTTTCTTAGCCCAGGCAATAAAGTCCATCACGATCAGGAAGTAGCCCGGAAATCCCATTTCGATAATGACATCGAGTTCGATCTTGAGGCGCTCATCGTAAGGCCCTCGATCTAACTCGACGCCTTCAGGCAGTTGTTGGCGCAAAAAATCAAGCCGTTTTTCAAGCCCCTGCTCGGAGACATGACGCAGGTAACTGTTTGTCGTATGCTCCTCGGGCACCGGGTACTCGGGCAGGCAGGGTTTGTCCAGATCAAGCTTGAGGTTGCAGGCGTTAGCGATGGCAACCGTATTTGCGATAGCTTCTGGAATATCGGCGAACAGCTCGACCATTTCATCGGCCGAGCGCAGGTATTGCTGCTCAGAAAAAAGCCGGGGGCGGCGTTCATCTTCAAGCGTAAATCCGGTACAGATACAGACCCTGACCTCATGCGCTTCAAAATCTTCAGAATTGATAAAGCGAACATCGTTAGTGGCAACCACCGGGATCTGGAAGGTTTCCGACCACGCTAAGGCCTGGGCGATATAAGCCTCCTCGCGAGGTCTCCCGGTGCGTTGTAGCTCGAGAAAGAAGCGATTCTCAAAGATTAGCAACCATTCCAGCAGACAGGATTCAGCCAGTTCGCTGTTCTGTGCCCGCAATGCCAGGCCGATATCGCCATCCAGACAGGCGGACAAAGCGATTAGTCCTTCACTGGCCTCGCGCAGCCAGTCGATCTGTATTGTCGTGCGCTCTGCACTCTGCCCTTCCTGGTAGGCGCGCGATACCAGCTTTTTGAGGTTGAGGTATCCCTGCTCATTTTGACAGAGCAGAACCAGGCGGCTGAGTTGTTCCTTGCGCTGAGGATGACGAATCCACACATCGGCACCGAAAATCGGCTTCACGCCCATCGCGGTCGCCGCCTTGAAGTGCTTGACCACGGCAAACATATTGTTGAGATCGGTCAACGCCACCGCCCCCATATCGCGTTCACGCAGCTTCTCGACAAGAGGTTTGAGGCGCACCGTACTGTCTTGCAGTGAGTACTCACTGTGCAGATGCAGATGAACGAAACGATTGCTCATTTGCGGATCAACGCCCCATAAAACGGCTGGTAGAACTCCAAATAAACGGCTGGATAGAGAGTCATTTATCGAGACTCATTTCCAGCAGGTCGCGTACCGGGCCGAAACTGCGTCGATGCGCCGGGGTGACCCCATGCTGCTGCAAGCGCTCCCGGTGCAAAGCGGTGGGATAACCCTTGTGCTGGGCAAAGCCATACTCGGGATACAGCAGGTCGAGCGCCATCATTTGTCGATCACGGTATTCCTTGGCGAGAATTGACGCTGCCGAAATACAGGGCTCGGTCAGGTCGCCCTTGACGATGGCCAGCATGGAGTAACCCTCGAGTGGGGGCAGCTGATTGCCATCGATGAGAACCTGGTCGGGTTTCAGTTTGAGTGCGAGCACCGCGCGTTTCATCGCCAACAACGAGGCCTGCAGGATATTGAGGTCGTCAACTTCTTGCTCACTGGATTCGGCGATCGCCCAGGCTAGCGCCTTTTGCTTGATTTCCTGTTCCAGTAATGCGCGGCGCGGGGCGGACAACTTCTTCGAATCGGTTAACCCGGCGATAGGTGCATCGAGGATAACGGCGGCCGCGACCACGGAGCCGGCCAGCGGTCCTCGCCCAGCCTCGTCAACGCCGGCCACAAGCTTAGCAATTGGGTTTTCATGCCTATATACTGCGTCGTTTGAATTTATCGCTGCCACTATGCCTCAAATCCCTCTATCTCAAATACCCATGTCGCTAATACCCAGGGTTGCTGTCACTGGAGCGGGTCATCCCGGCAGCAGACCTACCGATAAACAAGCCGCTGAAGATGCCGAAAAGCATGCTGATACAGCAGTTTTCGAGGTCGCGGCAGATAGCAATGCTAGTGCTGAAACCATCGGCGCGACCGCGCAAGACCATGGCGCTGCTGCTTGCACGAATTTACCTGCGGTCATTCCTGCGGTGAATACTATCAGCCCGTCAGTATCATCCCGCCGGCATTATAAAATCGCCGGTGAATTTCTGGAAGCAGGAATTCATGATCTTCGAGAAAAATATCGACGCGAAAAATACCTGCGCGAAATTCATTCGCGTGAACATTCAATTGTCGAAATAATGGGCGCAACGACCAATCTGCCAACAACGACCATCATACTCCATTTGATCGACGACCCGGTGGAACGATTAGCATTCAATGACAAATTTCCATTCGCTGACAAAGTCAACAGGACCAATATCAACACCGGGCGCGGCGATGCGCCAAAACACCGCTATACGCCCCTCAAAAACCGCTCCGCTAACAGCGATTTCAGCCTCGAGTATCAAAGCGGGCTGCCCAGCTTGATGCGCTGGGGTCAACGCCAATCCGCTCAACGCGTTAATGCGGCTATCCGGGGCTGCGCATGACAAACCCGCATATCATGATTCTGGCCGGAGAAGCTTCGGGCGACGACCATGCCGCCGAATTTGTCGACGTGCTGCGACAGCTGAAACCAGAGCTGCGAATCAGCGGTATGGGCAGTGACTCGATGAAACGCGCCGGTGTCGATATTTTTTTCGATTCAAAGGTCATTGCCGTGATGGGACTGATCGAAGTCCTGCGCCACTGGGGTGATATTAAACGTGCCATGGCCATCGTGCGCGAGCAACTCGAGCAGACCCGCCCTGACCTGCTGGTGCTGGTTGATTATCCCGAGTTCAATCTCAAGATGGCGCGCCATGCAGGGACACTGGGTATCCCGGTGTTGTTCTATATCAGTCCACAGGTGTGGGCGTGGCGACCGAAACGGATCCACAAGATAGGGCGTCTGATCGATCACATGGCGGTTATCTTCCAGTTTGAAAAGAAGTACTACGAAGATGCCGGGATACCGGTCAGCTTCGTTGGCCACCCGCTGGTTGACAAGGTAAAAATCAGCGCCAACGCAGACAGTATGCGCCCACGGCTCGGCATTTCTGCTAAAGCCCGTGTTGTGGGTCTTTTTCCGGGTAGCCGACACAGCGAAATAGAGCGGCTGCTGCCGATGATGTTTGCCACAGCCGCGCAGATGCAGGCGCAGGATCCGCAACTGCGCTTTGTGTTGCCGGTTGCGGCCACGCTGGATTTTGATGATGTGTCTCGCCAGGCAAAGTCCAGTGGTGTCGAAATCTGTGTTACCCGGGATGAAATTTATGACGTGATCAACTGTTGTGATGCGATCGTCACCTGTTCGGGCACGGTCACACTTGAAATAGCCCTGCTCGGTGTACCGACATGCATCGTCTACAAAACGTCGCCTTTGTCCTATATGATATTGAGCCGTTTGGTCACAATCCCGCACATCGGGCTGGTCAACATCGTTGCGCGCGAGGCTGTCGTAAAAGAATTCCTGCAAGCCGAAGCAAACCCCGACGCCGTGGCCGCGGAATTGTTTCACATGCTCGACGATCAGGACTATCGGCAGCAACTGCGCGCGGGTTACGACAAGGTACGCACCAACCTGGGCGCCGGAAATGGTGCCCGGAATATGGCAGAATTGGTTGTATCGCTGCTACCAGAGCAGACGGCTCAGCAACCATTAACGCCAGAGCAGTAAACGAACCTGTTGCAGACAGGTCTGAATCATCCAGGCCAGCTGTGACTTTATTTAACAAGCAGAAAAATTCCGGGAGAAAAAATGGCTGACAGAGGGCATTCAGAAGGGATCACCATGAGTGGCGGTGGCGTTTATTCGCTCGCCACCATCGGTGCCAAGCACGTGATTGACGCGGCAACGCCGATGGTGCTGGAGGCCATCGCCAGCCTGCCGGCGGAATCGATTGCAGCAGGATTTACCATTTCCGATATGGGCACTGCGGACGCGGGAACCTCGATGGAGATGATGACGCGCGTTATCGATGCCGTGGATTCGTGCGTCCCGCAGGCACCGATCAGCGTGGTTTATTCGGATCAACCGCGCAACGATTTCAACGCGTTGCTTGCCAATGTCTACGGATTGGGCAGCTTTGATTCCTACCTGGATCGGCGCGCCGACATTTTTCCGATGGTTTCAGGAACCAGCTTCTACAAACAAATCCTGCCCGCTGGAACGCTGGATATC
>JAIBDO010000127.1 GCA_024686195.1 Gammaproteobacteria bacterium
AACGATTTCAACGCGTTGCTTGCCAATGTCTACGGATTGGGCAGCTTTGATTCCTACCTGGATCGGCGCGCCGACATTTTTCCGATGGTTTCAGGAACCAGCTTCTACAAACAAATCCTGCCCGCTGGAACGCTGGATATCGGATTTTCGGCGACCGCGATGCACTGGCTGAGCGCCAAGGTGTGTAATTTGTCCAACCATGTACAGGCGGTCGGCGCCGAAGGTGAAGAACTGGCGGCCTATCGCCAGCAGGCACATCGCGACTGGCGTCAGATCCTGCTGCACCGGGCGCGGGAACTGAAACCGGGCGGCAAGCTGGTGCTGATCAACTTTGCGCGGGACGAACAGGGGCGCTATCTGGGCAACACCGACGGTATTAATATGTTCGACACCTTCAACCAGATCTGGCTGGATTTTATGGCAGACGGGCGTATTAGCCGCGACGAGTATGAAAACATGACGCTGCCGCAATACTACAATACCGTCGAAGAGTTCAGCGCGCCCTTGCTGGATACTGATGACCCGGTATACCAGGCGGGGCTGCGCCTCGATCATATTGAAACGCGCATCGTCAAGTGCCCTTATGCTGCGGACCATGCTGAACACGGCGATGCTGCACGCTTTGCCGAGAGCTATATCCCGACCATTCGCAGCTGGAATGAAAGTATATTTTTCAACGGACTGTCGCTTGAACGTTCGCTGGAAGAACGTCAGCAGCTAATCGAAGACTACTATGGCACTTATCGCGACATGGTGCGTGATAATCCCGCCGGGCACGGCATGGATTACGTACACGCCTATACGGTGATTTCCAAGATCACCTGATCTTCGGCCTCTCTCGCTCAAGACCACGACTACCCTGTGGTTCCTGGCTGGAGGTGGTCTTCGAACGGATCAGTCATCGAACAGATTAGGCGACGTCCGTCCCCAATGGTACTTACTTAAACCAAAACACTGATGCATCCAGAGTCCGACTACGGTCGGATGGTTGGGGGTTGTTTCGCGAATGCCTCGGTGGCTTCGCCGCCTGCGGTTTACTTCGCAAAAAATCCCCCATTCATCCGCTTTTTACCGACCAGAAGGAATGTCATGGGATTAATTAGATAGGGGACAGACCAGTATGGCACTTGCCTAAGCCAAAATACTGATGCATCTGGAGTCCGATTACGGTCGGATGATTGGAGGTTGTTTCGCGAATGCCTCGGCGGCTTCGCCGCCTGCGGTTTACTTCGCAAAACAACTCCCAACCATCCGCCTTCTCCCGACCAGAACGAGTGTCATGGGATTGCGCTTAAGTAAGTGCCATTCACGTCTGACCCTTAGAATGATTTCACTTGAAATGTCGCCCCTGCTTTCACCAGTTCGACGCATCGGGGCCGATAAGGGAACGAGGGAGCCCTACCCTTAAAGGTTCAGGTTTCGACCGGGTAACCTGACTTTTCCCAATCCGGCATCCCGCTGTGGCTGATACAGGTAATCTGATTCAGTCCCTGGAAATTCAGGTTGGTGGTTGAGGTCTGCGCGCGCCGGCCGGAACGGCAATAGAGATAAATCTGCTCGTATTGCCTGAGCTCGTCGACGAAAGCGTTTTCCGTACCCATCGGAATGTTGCGACTACCCGGCACGTGGCCGCGGGCATACTCTTCCGCAGTCCGGTTGTCCATCACCAGTGTATTCTCGGGTAGTTTCTGCCAGATTTCGTGCAGGTCATTCATATCGAAGTCACGCAACAAATAGCGATTCGCATCGAAGTCGATTCCGACCTTCAGATTGGCGGGGACCGCCTCGTTCATGCGCTTGGGCATATCCAGATTGAGGTTATTCATGAGTTCGATAAACGAGTCACGTGTGCGATTGTCACGCAATCTCGGATTCCAGGCCTTCTCTTCACCGATCGTTGAGGCGGTGCGGCCATTGTAGTCATGGGCCGGGTAGACGATGGTATCGTCGCTGAGCACGAATAGTTTCTGAGTAATGCTGTCGTAAAGCATTCCCGGGTCACCAAATTGAAAATCGGTGCGCCCGCAACCCCTGATCAGCAGCGTATCGCCAGTGAACAACATACCATCGCAGAAATAGCTGGTGCAGCCACTGGTGTGACCCGGGGTCGATATCGCCGTGACGCTGTAATGTCCAAGCGTAATGCTTTCACCATCCTTCAGCGGAATGTCGATTGCTTCGATCCCGGAACTTTCACCGTATACCAGCTTTACGCCGGTCATTTCGCGCATTTTACCGGCCGAGGTGATGTGATCCGCGTGGGCATGGGTTTCAATCGCGTAGAGTAACTCGATGCCAAGTTCATTGATGATCTGCATATCACGGTCAAAGGTTTCGAGCACCCATCTATGATGGCGCCTTCGCGCGTATCAGAGTCGATTAACAGATAGGTATAGGTGCAACTTTCCCGGTCAAATAACTGCTTCACGGTAAGCCTGGGTGTCGTCATGGTGTATGCCCCTCTAGTTTATGCAAATAAAGTACCTTTTTACGCCCACCAGTGGCAATTGCCAATGGCATTTTGGGGGAGTTGGGATAGAATTCGGCTACATGGAAGTGAATCAAACAATAAACCGCCTGAATCTGCACTCGGAAATTGTCGCCATTGTCATTGTGACTATCGCGGCGCTGCTGATTCTGTACCTGAACCGCAAGCGCCTGCAGCTGCGCTTTCGCGAATGGCGTCTGCAGCACTGCCTCAACCAGATCGGTTCGGAGCAGTTACGCGACCAGATTTGTGCCGATGGACTCGAAGGTTTCTACAAAATCGATCGGCTTGCTCTCACTCGAGATGCCATCGTGGTAATTGCCTATAAACCCTATGTGGGTAACATCTACTGCGCCGATAGGATTGCCGAGTGGACGCAGGTCATCGGGCAGAAAAGTTTCAAGTTTGAAAACCCGTTATTTGAACTGGACAATCAGCTCACTGCGCTTACTCTTACGCTGGGTGACGTGCCGTTAAAGGGATATCTGTTTTTCAGTCACAGCGCCGTATTTCCCAAGGGACATCCGGATTCAGTGATGCAACCGGATTCTATTCCTGAGCATTTTCTGCGTGACCAGAAACAGGATATAAAACAGGATGTACGCGCCGCCTGGGAGCACCTGAAATGGCATCAGTCCAACGCCGCGAGCGCGGGCGAGATGAGCGTTAAAACTTGAAAAGTCCTCTTGGAAAGACCAGAATGGGTCGCTTGATCTAACTGAGGCGTAACCCACCATGCCTCTCACTACTATAAAAATCTGAAGCAACATCGATAAAAAAGGAGAGAATCTGTAATGAAACGTCGTGATGTACTCAAAGGTGGCGTTGCCGCCGCCCTCGCCACCGGAGCAAGCACTGTTGCCGCACCGGCAATCGCTTCCAATCGCATTGAAATCACCATGGTATCGACCTGGCCGCGTGATTTCCCCGGGCTCGGTACGGGCGCACAGCGCTTCGCCGAACGCCTGACCGCGATGACTGACGGCCGAATCAACGTTAACTATTTCGCTGCCGGTGAGCGCGTCAAAGCGTTCGACTCATTTGACGAAGTTGCTTCGGGCAACGCGCAGATGTACCACGCAGCGGATTACTACTGGAAAGGCAAGCACCCAGGATGGGCTTACTTTACCGCGGTTCCTTTCGGTATGACTTACACCGAAATCAATTCCTGGATGCAATTTGGTGGCGGCCAGGAGTTATGGGATGAACTGGCAGCGGGTTCTGGCCTGAAATGTCTGCCCTGTGGTAACACCGGTGTGCAGATGGGTGGCTGGTTCCGCAAGGAAATGCGTTCAGCGTCCGATTTCAAGGGCCTGAAAATGCGTATGCCAGGCCTCGGCGGAGACGTCATTGCCAAACTCGGTGCGTCACCGGTATCACTGCCCGGCGGACAGATTTATGAGAACCTTGTTTCCGGTGCTATCGATGCAACCGAATGGGTAGGTCCCTGGAATGACAGTTTCATGAAGTTCTACGAAGCAGCCAAGTTCTACTACTACCCCGGAATGCACGAGCCGGCGGCACAGCTCTCGCTGGGCATCAACAAGAAATTCTGGGATAGCCTGAGTGCCTCCGACCAGCTTATCGTCAAGGCTGCGGCTGAGATGGAAAATTCCGTCATGATGTCTGAATACAACGCGAAGAATGGTGCATCGCTGGCGAAGCTGATCGCTGAACAGGGCGTCAAACTGAGAAGTTTCAACGACGACATCTATGACAGCTTCGGTGATGCAGCCGCAGAAGTTTTCGAAGAAGTACAGCAGCACAGCCCGCTGGCCAAGAAGATCCACCAGAGCTTCAAGGCGTCTCGTGACGAAGTTGGCGCCTGGGCAAAGATCTCTGATCAAGCCTATGTGGCACAGCGTAACCGCGTACTCGGACTTTAGAAACGAGTCTGTAATGGTAAAGAAACGGAGTCTGCGGACTCCGTTTTCTTTGGCCAGTAGATTTTTTTGAAACCGAAATGTTAAGAGCCTACAGTCCGCTGGCGATGCGTCTCGTTGCCTATTTGATGGTCAGCGCGGTTTTTCTATATCTTGTTAATAATTACCTGGTGTACTGGCAGGGAATGCCGGGTAGCTACAATCTTTTGCTGCACTACGGCTGGTTCGGCGTCGAAAGTGAAATACTCGAGAGCGGCCAGGTAACCCAGGGCTGGATACAGGTCGGTGTTTACCTCGTAATACTCGGCGCCATGGCTGTTTACGTGCTGAAAACCCAGACTCGCAGCCTGCAACAGGACAGCGTGCGCTTCGCAAAGCTATCTGCTTACATCATCCGTTTCGCTTTCTGGGGCGTCACCCTGATCGGCTCGATCGACATGGTGATCTCATTTCTGCGGGTCGAAGGATTGCTTGAGTCCATCGTCGGAGAATGGCTTACCCAGCAACTTGGTCGTCCTATTTTCCGTGGCACCTACGTGCACTATCCCCTGTTAGTAATCGCGCTCGGCATGGCCGTCAAATTTCCACGCATCAGTTTTTCCTGGCTGACTCTTTTCTGCGTACTCGCCGAATTCCTGATCGTTATCACCCGTTTCGTATTTTCCTATGAACAGGCCTACATGGGAGATGTCGTGCGCTTCTGGTATGCGGCGCTTTTCCTGTTCGCCAGCGCCCACACGCTGGTCGAGGAAGGCCATGTGCGCGTCGATGTGCTGTACGCCGGATTCAAACGGCGACGCAAGGCTTTTTTCGATACGATCGGCTGCTTCTTTCTCGGCTTACCGATTTGCTGGGTTATCCTGATGCACGGTATGGGCGGTCGCGGTAACAGTATCAATAGCCCGCTGCTCAGTTTTGAAGTATCGCAAAGCGGTTACGGTATGTACGTCAAATACCTGATGGCGGGTTTCCTCATCATTTTTGCCATCACCATGATGATTCAGTTCATCAGTTACCTGCTCTTCAACATCGGCCAGCTATGCGATCAAAGTCCCGGGGAAGAACATGAGACCTATCAGCAATTGATCGCCGCGAGTCGAGTCTAGGCTATGGAACTCTACTTTCTGGTACTGCTGGTTGCCATCATGGTGTTCGCCCTGACCTCGGGCTATCCGGTCGCCTTTGCTCTGCCCGGATCAGCAGTCGCAACAATCGCTATCGCAGCCTTTTGCGGCTGGGTATTTGAAGGCAATGTCGATGCGTATTTTGTACTGGGTGGACCCAATCAATGGCTGAGCGCGGGTGTTACCAATTATCGAAGCCTGTATTGGGAAGTCGAACGCGATACCCTTATCGCCATCCCGTTGTTCATCTTTATGGGCATCATGTTACAACGCTCGCGCATCGCCGAAGACCTTCTGGTAGCGATGGCGCAACTGTTCGGCCCGATCCCGGGCGGACTGGGGATTTCAGTGGTGTTCGTCGGCGCACTGCTGGCAGCAACGACCGGTATCGTTGGCGCTACGGTAATCGCGATGGGGTTGATATCGCTCCCTGCCATGCTGCGCAACAATTATTCTAAATCACTGGCCTGCGGCACCATCTGTGCCTCGGGAACGCTCGGCCAGATCATACCGCCTTCCATCGTGCTCATTATCCTCGCGGATCAGTTATCCAGTGCTGCGGATCAGGCGGCCACCATGCGCAAAACGGAGTACAAGGAAGCGACCGGGGAATTTTCCATGCCCGGAGACTTTGACGTCGTCACCGCGAGCGCTGGTGATATGTTCATGGGAGCCTTCATACCCGGCATAGTTCTGGTTGGCATCTACATGCTTTACATACTGGTTTCGGCATTGATCAAACCCGAAATTGCACCCCCGGTACCATTTGAAGGTAAATATGATTCGCGCTTTCTATTGCAGATACTGCTGGCGCTGGTGCCACCCCTGGCGCTGATTTTTATTGTCCTGGGCTCGATTATTCTCGGCGTCGCCACGGTGAACCAGGCCGGCGCTATCGGTGCGGTGGGCGCTATGTTGATGGGTAGCTATCGCCTCATGGAAGGCAGGCCGAGAGCTTACTATCCGGCAGCGCTTGCCATCGGTGCGGTCGTCGCCATCATCGTGCTGCTGAATATTTTTGATCTCAATGTGAAAAACATTCAAAGCACGCACGATGCGATCGGAGTGACACTCGCGGCGCTCGCAGCCTCGGTACTGATTTTTGCCGTAGGCTGGGCCACGTGGCGCGCATTCAAGCTGGAAGATACCTTACGCTCGGTGATGATGGATACCGCCAAAACTACTTCGATGGTATTTATCATCCTGTTGGGCGCGGCCATGCTGACCACTGCTTTTCGTGGATTCGGTGGCGAGGAGTTGGTCAAAGATCACCTCACCGCCCTGCCCGGAGGCTTCTGGACACAGTTCATCGTGGTCATGCTGGTGATTTTTTTCCTCGGGTTTTTTCTCGATTTTCTCGAAATAGCGGTCGTCGTTGTGCCTATCGTGGCGCCAATTTTGCTGGCCGATCCCAGCGCGAATGTTACCGCTGTCTGGTTTGGTGTTATGGTCGGACTCAATATCCAGACATCGTTTCTAACACCTCCCTTCGGCTTTGCCCTTTTCTATCTGCGTGGTGTAGCGCCAAAAAATGTGCGTACCACCCATATCTATAAAGGCGCAGCGGCATTTATTGTGTTGCAACTGGCCGGGCTTGCGGTTGCCGGTGCTTTTCCGAGCCTGGTTAACTATCTGCCCAACAAAACCCAGCTGGTATCGGAAACCGCTCCGCCTCCGAGCAACCCCAAGCTGCAGGAATGTCTGGAAGACTACCTGTTTGTCGAGTATGACAACCGCCAGTCGGAGCTTCAGCAAAGCATTGCACGCGTACAAACTGCCGACCTGTCATTTCTGCCGAATGAGTACCAGGAGCGCTTGAACGAAAGTTACCGGCAGGCAGCGACTACCTTTGCCCTGGTTGACTCGGTTCGTGAAACCGAAACTGCACTGGAAGAGTACTCCCCCGGCTATCGTCCCCTGCATGAGCAGGTGCGCCGCATTCAAAAATCCGCGCGCAAGATAACGGCAGACATCGATGACCTGGAACAACAACGCCAGCGCCTCAAATTTGCCGATGTTGTAGACCAACAGAAGATTGACGCTATCCTGGCAAAAACCGCCACTCTCGAAACCGCACAGAAGACCCTGTTGGCGAGCATTCCGGATAGCTGGAAACCGGCCCGCGAAGAATTCAAGAGCCTGGCAAGTGCGGAAAAACGCGCACGCCTGAAGTATCGGCAGAACGCTGATGACAGTTATGGCATCGTGGTGACCGTGCAACAGATGATTTCAGAAACAGACGCATTGAAGGCACTGCAGGTGCCAATCGACGCGCTGATCGAACAGGTCCGTCAATTGCCGACTGACGAGGGGCTAGAGGCGGTGAAGGCGTATGCAATTGAGGTCGACAAGTTAACTGAGACTCATCGAATTACGGCAAAATTGTCACGTGCCAAACGCTCTCTGCGCGGCAACACGCCCGACAAAGAACAGGCGGTGGCCAACATCATGGTTGCGGCGGAAGTCCTGCAATCTGAAATCGAATGGCGACAGCGTGCAACCCAGCTTGGCAGCGACCTGGCCGACTATGACCAGGCAATTGCATCCACCATCGGCATGCGCATGCAGCAGCGCCTGACGAGGGACCAGGCAAAGTCCATCGCATCCTGTCTCGCCGTCCATCGAGATGTCTCGCTGCACTTTTAGCGCGCCTTAAACATGCCACAGGCAGATCTCGTTTATCGCATTGTCGCGATCATCTTTCCATTATTCAGCATCGTTGCGCTCGGCTATCTGTACGCGCGTTTTCGCCGCGATACCGACATGACTTCCGCTAATCGCCTCAATATGGACGTCTTCGTTCCGGCATTAATTTTCGACACTCTTTCCGCAAGCGATTATGCACTTTCGGATTATCTATTGCTGACCATAGGTGGAGCGGTGGTGGTTCTCGGTTCAGGGTTGATTGCCTGGCCTGCCGCGCGCCTGCTCGATTATCAATGGAAAACCTTTGTGCCGCCGATGATGTTTAATAATTCCGGTAATATGGGTGTACCGCTGATTATCCTCACCTTCGGCT
>JAIBDO010000267.1 GCA_024686195.1 Gammaproteobacteria bacterium
AGTCTGACGCGAATTCTGGGTGAAAGCGAAAACACCACGACCCTGTTGTTTTATACCCTTCTCGGGTTTGCCGTGCTGCTGGTCATCCCGCAGTACTGGTTGTGGCAGGCGATTGATGTCGATGCCTGGCTGATGATTGTCGGGATTGCTTTTTTTGGAGTCATCGCACAGTTTTCGGTTACCAAGGCCTACGCTATTGCATCACCCTCGTTGATCGCGCCCTTCGAATATACAGCGCTGATCTGGTCGGCCATCCTGGGTTATCTGCTGTGGAATGATATCCCCGATGCTTACGCTATCGCCGGTGCCGTGCTGATAATCGGCAGCGGTATTTACATCATTCACCGTGAATCGATAAATCGACCGCCGCCCAGCAGTCCTTAAGCTGTCTGACTAAATCCCTTTTGCTAACCTCCCGGGCTAAAGTTTGCCCCGTGGCACACTCAGCGCGCCGCCATCCTGCTGCCAGCGCGCGATATCGGATCGGCCTTGCGCCTCGGCGAGTTGGCGCAACCGGTTTTGAAACTCTTCGCGATCAACCGACAGTTGTTGCAACCAGCGTTCGCCGGCCAACGGATCAAAGGCGCGTCGACCATGCAACACGCGATGATTGTCGAAGACGATCATTTGGCCGGGTTTCAGCAGGCATTCGAAACAACGTTGGGGTGAGAGCAGCAAGCGATAAAATTCGTTGAGGGCACGGTAGGCCGGTTCAATCAGAGCGATCGGCAGATCCAGCGGGGGCAGGGTGCGATCAGTAATGCGAATACCGCGAATCTGATCATCACTATCGATTGCGATAACCGTCGCGCGCGCACTGAAACGTTCCTGTGCATTGCGTTCGGCATTAAACAAAAGTGGTGTCGATGCCAATAGTTTGAAGGATTCTGGATTCTGTTGTTTGAGGGCTTGTGCGGCACCGATGCCATCAACAAAGATCGAGGCACCTTCTCCACCTGGGTGTGCGAGCAGACAGTGGAACAAGCTGATGCCAGGTGGACTGTGCCGCCAGGTTTCGTCGCTGTGGGGCGCCTGAGAATTGGCTGCGGTGGCGCCGATGTTCTGTCCACTGCCATCCTGGTCTTCGGGGCGCGAGCGGATATCGAACAGCTCGCCGAAGTGGGTGCGCCGCACCGGTCCGAAATGCTTTGCCACCGATTCAAGGGTTCCGGGTTCCGCGGGCAAGCCTGAAACCAGAGCGATACCGTAGTCGCGCAGCTGCACGAACAGATCGAGTCGACGCGCAGGATCCTCGATATCCGCAGCGTCAAAGTACTGGAAATTCAAGGCATCCCGGGTTAGCCAGGTAATGGGTTGGTGGCAGCTTCGATGCGTTTCTGTACTGGCGCCGTTGAAGTCGCGTAATGCGGCCAGCTGATGACGCGTTTCGCCCCTGCCTTGCCTCCACTCCACGATCAGTTCTCCCGCGCTCACCCGAGCGGTTTCGATCTGCAGTTCCGAGGGCTCCTCTGGCAGCAGATGCTCGCGCGGATCGAGTTGTTCAGGTCGTCCCATGAGTGGGAAAAAGCGCGCATGGCGCAACCAGATAAAGGGTATCTGGACATGCTCACCAGTGCCCCAGTCGAGCCTGAGACGGCGTTCGACCTGGTCGAAACTGACTACTGCTGCGTTATCGCTATTTGCTGTCATGTTGGTCATTTGAGCGGTCTGGAAACGAAAGCTTGCGCTTCCTGTCTGAGTTTTTCAATTTCTGTTGCCGCGATATTCGCGTTGATCTCGGTGTTCTAATCTATTGAGCGTGGTGTTAATGATTAAATTGCAGATTTGTGACCTGATTCAGACTTCCTTGCTTGTGTTTTTGACCGTAAGGTCATAAAGTTCGGGGTAAGTACAACTGCGAATTTGACATGGCAAGACCCCGAGGATTTGACGAGCTGGAAGTAATGGAAAGCCTGATGAAGGTGTTCTGGGATAAAGGCTATGAAGCGACTACCATGCAGGATCTGGTTAAAGCTTCGGGCCTGCTCAAGGGCAGCTTGTACGGTGCCTTTGGCGATAAGCAGACCATCTACCTGACGGCCCTCAAACATTACAATCTTACCCGCATGCATGCCCAGATCGAAATCCTCAATGCTGAAGGCAGCGTGCGGCAAAAGATATCGCGACTGTTCGACAACGTTATCGAAGCGACCAAACGAGGCGTGTTTGCCGGGGGTTGTCTGCTGTGTAATGCCAGTCTGGAAAAGGCCGTCACAGATAAGCTGGTTAAAAATGAGATCAAGACCACCATACGACGCCTGAAGGTTGCGATCGTTGATGCCGTCAAGAAAGAAGGTGTCAACGAGGACCAGGCTGCCTCCCTTGCGGCTTTCATCATCAGCGCCTATTTCGGCACCAGGGTGCTAGCCAAGGCCGGTGCGCCAGCGGCGATGATTGGCGAGACCCGCGATCATTGTCTGCAACTGCTGCCGCGCAGACAGGGTTGAGCTCTGCTCGAAAAAACCGGACTGTGTGAAAACCAGCGCTGCCGATTATCCTGACATTGGCATCGGCGCGAAATATTCAGCTCTGATGCAAATGTTCGCTTCCCGCGCGGCTCATTGCCTGGATCAGGCTGTATAGAGTGCCTGCATCGACAAGCTCATGTG
>JAIBDO010000029.1 GCA_024686195.1 Gammaproteobacteria bacterium
GATGCTGATTACACACTGGTGACTTATCCGGGCGTTGGGCATATACCGCAACTTGAAGTACCCGATAAAGTAACAAAAACGATCCGCGGCTGGTTAAACGTGCACTAGTTATTTGTTGCGCAGCTTAGCTGGATCGAGTGTCTGGTCCTTGCCGAAGATTGCCTCCCACTTTTATGCTACAGGGGTCCGTTTAGGGCACATTGCGGCCCCTGGTAATCAGGTTCTGAGTGACTGCTTTGGGGCTGCTTCAGATTGCTGGAGTGTTTTGAGTACTTGCTACAAACCAGCATGAACGATCAGCTGCAAGCGTTAGCGCTTCTCGAGAACGCGCTTGCGGTAGCTGGCGCGATGCATGTCGCAGATTTCGACTCCGACACTGACGACCCCGGGTAACAAGGGCTCGATACGCGCCAGCACACCCTCACTCAAGCCGATTTTCTGTTCGTCGCTGCGCCCTGACAACAGATGCACGGCGACGTGCACGAAAGAATCTGTGGTCTGCCCGGTGCGATGCTGCGCAAACGCGATTGCGCGGGTTTTAATGTCGTACTCCGGAAACAAAGCGGAATCCATGGCACCGAGATGGACCGCTTCGATGAGGCGTTCGATATCCACCTCGGCGGCGACATCCTGCGAATAATCAATGATGCAATGGGGCATAGGTATTCCTCTAATTAAACCGATGCAGCGCTACATATTGGGATAAGCGGGACCACCACCACCTTCGGGGACCGTCCAGTGGATATTCTGGCTCGGATCCTTGATATCGCAGGTTTTGCAATGCACGCAGTTTTGCGCGTTGATCTGCAACGCCGGCTTACCATCAAGTTCAACGATTTCATAGACACCCGCCGGGCAGTAACGCTGCTCGGGCGCATCATACTTCTCGAGATTCAACAGGATCGGTACGCTGTCATCGCGCAGGCGCAAATGTGCGGGTTGATTATCATCATGATAGGTCCCCGACAGATAAACCGATGAAGGCCGATCAAAACTGACGACTCCATCGGGTTTCGGGTAATCGATTTTGGGGTGGTCGTTTTTGTGCCCGGTCTGTTCATGATCGGCATGATGACCCATGGTCCAGGGCGCCTTGCCACGAAACACATAGGATTCGAGTGCGGCATAGACCAGACCCAACCACAGGCCCTTGCGAAAGCCTGGACGGATATTGCGCACCTTGTGTAGCTCCTGCCACAACCAGGATTGCCTGAATTTTTGCGTATAGCTGCTGGCCTCGAGTGCCGGGCCGGGATTTTCCTCGTCATACTCCGCTGGTAGTAATTCAAACACCGCCTCGGCCGCCAGCATTGCCGACTTCATCGAGGTATGCGTACCCTTTATCTTGGGTACATTGAGGAATCCTGCGCTGTCACCAATCAATAAACCGCCCGGGAATGTGAGCTTCGGGATCGACTGCAGACCACCTTCGGATATCGCGCGCGCACCATAGGAGATGCGTTTACCGGTTTCGAACAGCGGCCGAATTTCGGGATGGTTCTTGAAACGCTGAAACTCGTGAAACGGACTCAGATGCGGATTGGCGTAATCGAGACCGACCACAAAGCCGACCGCGACCTGGTTGTTTTCATTGTGATAGAGGAAGGAACCACCATAAGTGTCGGACTTCAGCGGCCAGCCGATGGTGTGCAGGGTTGAACCCTCATTATGCAACTCGGGTTTGACCTCCCAGATTTCCTTGATGCCGATACCATAGGTTTGTGGTTCGACCCCGTCACGTAAATTGAACTTTTCCATCAATTCACCAGAGAGCGAGCCTCGGCAGCCCTCG
The DNA here is from genome assembly GCA_024686195.1 of Gammaproteobacteria bacterium. Taxonomy (GTDB): domain Bacteria; phylum Pseudomonadota; class Gammaproteobacteria. The sequence goes on from JAIBDO010000029.1 coordinate 1,793, forward strand.
GCGAAGATAGTCTGACGACCGAGTAACTCGACACCGGGTTCAAAGCTATCGGTAGGTTCGCCATCCTTGCCAATACCCATATCACCAGTAGCTACACCACGCACCGCGCCACTTTCGTCATAGAGCACTTCAGCTGCGGCAAATCCCGGGAAAATGGCCACACCGAGTTCCTCGGCCTGCTCCGCCAGCCAGCGGCACAGGTTACCCAGGCTGATGATGTAATTTCCCTCGTTATGCATTTGCGGAGGCGTTGGCAGCGAGAAGGATCCTTTCTCGGTGAGGTACTTGAAGGTGTCGGTTTTGACGGGCACGTTCAGCGGCGCGCCTTTCTCCTTCCAGTCCGGAATCAGTTCGCTCAAGGTACGCGGCTCAATAACCGCCCCCGAGAGAATATGCGCTCCAACCTCGGCGCCTTTCTCGAGCACACAGATGTTCAACTCGCGTTCCTGTTCCTGTGCCAGTTGCGCCAGACGAATGCTCATGGTCAACCCCGACGGACCTGCGCCAACGATGACCACGTCAAAATTCATTGCTTCTCTTTCCACGATTTTTCCTGCCACTAGTGTCCGAGGTTTAAGTGCGCCAAATTATATGTAATCCATGGCGGAAGATACACGTGATTCCCGACCTGTTCGCGACTACAGGCGACTTTTTGGGTGTTTCTAATCACCAAATACATGCACCAGGCGATCTATATCAGGCGATATTCTTCAGCTTGAAGGTTATAACGAGTACGTCGCGAAAAGCCTCGGTGTCAGCATCGAGTTGCGTGATCGGCGTGACCCCATGGTAGAGTTTGCGATCGTTCACCAGCACCATATCAAAGGATTCGCGCAGCGTGAACTCGCCAACCAACTGGTTTTCGAGGTCATAAATCGTCGTCGCACCGCTATCGATATTGACGCGTTTGATCATCACCACAATGACAAAATCGACACCGTCCCGGTGAACCCCTTCCGGCGTTGGTTTACCCATTCGCCCATCCCTCGCCTCGATGCGGAACTGATGCAACTCGATATGCCAGTGACCGTTACCGGTGATCTGACTGAACACCGAATTACCAAATTCGAGTAACGCAGCGAGACTGAGACTTTGATGTAAATCGTCAAGTATCGGCGCGAAATAACGCGCTACACCACCGTTAAGCTGGTTGTAATCGACAGTTTGGTAGTGCGGTTGATAGGGCATCAGACGGGCATGCTGACCTGCACCGTCAATCGCATAAGTTGCGTGACGGCGCTTGCGATAATGGCCGCCGTCAGCCATGTACTGGTCCTGCTCGAGCCGATTCCAGCTGTCCAGGAAGACCGGATCACTGTCCATTGGTGCACCTGCGATAGTCGACAGCAATTCGCTGGTCTGCGCAGATTCAACAAACACAAAATCATCTGCTGCCAGACGCTCGACAATATCGGTGATCAACAACCCGAGGCTCCAGTGAAAACAGAGAAATTACCCCGTAAGGCGGGGAATGGCATCATATCAGTGGGATCGCCAGCGAAATAGGAGTACACAGCGTGAAGTGACAACAACGTCGTCACTCACCAGCGCTGCGGCCGCTGTCACCGCTGGATCACTGCCATACGCCACCCGCTTCACCCTGGTCCCGCGCAGGGCATCGAAGTCCTGCCTTACTGCGAACACTGTCGGTCGCGAGCTTTGCATGGCCTGGCGTTTAGCTATTTCGGAAGGTTCCCGAGAGCAACGTCGATCGCGGTCACAATTTCATCGATGTCGTCGCGAGTACAGATCAACGCGGGACTCAGGCACAACGTATTGTTGTATTCCGCCAGGCTGCGATTGGTACGACCGATCATGACACCCTGCTTGAGACAATCGGAGACCACAGCGGCCGCAACCGACTCATCGACGGGTTCACGTGATTTACGGTCCTTGACCAGTTCGGCACCGACAAAAAGACCCTTGCCTCGCACTTCACCGATGATTTCATGCTTGTCCATCAACCCGTTGAGCTGATCCATCAGGTAATCACCCATGAGGTTGACGTTATCGAGCAGGTTTTCCTGTTCGATAATCTCCATGTTGGCAAGTGCTGCCGCTGGTCCGCCGGCACAGCCACCGAAGGTGCTGATATCGCGGAAATAACTCATTTTATCAGAGGGATCGGCAAGAAACTCGTTGAACAGATCCTCGGTAGTCGCCATCACCGAGATCGCTGCATAGCCACTGGCCACGCCCTTGGCCATAGTCACGATATCCGGTTTGACATTATAATGCTGGTAACCGAACCACTTGCCGGTGCGTCCCATGCCGCAAACCACTTCATCGATGTGGATCAAGACGCCGTATTTGGTACAGATTTCCTGCACGGTTTCCCAGTAGCCTTCGGGTGGCACGATAACGCCGCCACCGGCAGTGATGGGCTCGAGACAGACCGAACCGATGGTATCAGGGTCTTCCGCCAGAATGACCTTTTCCAGGTCACGTGCTGCCTGCACGCCATAGTCCGGATCGCCACCGCGTGGATCACGGTAGGCCAGGCAGTGTGGGATTTCGACAAACCCGGGCGTGAAGGGTCCGTACTGGTCCTTACGTTGGGCCTGGCCACCGGCGCTCAGGGTCGTAATCGTGGTGCCGTGATAGTCGCGATCACGATAGATGATCTTGTGCTTCTTGCCGTCGTTCTTCATCGCCGCCAGCTGGCGCACCAGCTTGAAGCCCTTTTCGTTGGCTTCAGAACCCGAATTGGAATAATAAACACGGCTCATTCCGGGCATCTTGTCGATCAGTTTCTCGGCAAATTGTGCACCCGGAATATTGCCCGCCGAATTGGCGAAATAACACATCTTGAGGATTTGGTCGCGCACCGCGTTGGCAATGCTCTCACGGCCGTAGCCGACATTGACGGTCCACACGCCACCCGAAACAGCATCGAGGTACTCGCGCCCATTGTGGTCGGTCACGCGCATACCCTTGCCTTCGACAATGACCATCGGGTCACTAGACTGCCAGGGCTTGTGTTGCACCAGATGGTGCCAAAGGTGGTTCCGGTCACTACCGACGATTTCGTTGATATTTTCTGGTTTCATCGCACTCTCCGCTCTGCAAGGTCCGCCATTCGACCCGAATGTTTATGGTTGGGGGGAAACAGAGGCTAAATTGAATTGAACGATATACAATAGAGCCAGATTATGCCAATCATATATGCCAATTTCGAATTCGATGCAAAACCGCACTGACCAGATTATGTGGAATCGCCTGTTCCACATTTCCAGAGACCGCAAAATCAGCTATCAACGCCAGCTGCGGGAAATGATCGTGAGTGCCATTCTGGATGATAAATTACCACTGGAAATAGCACTGCCATCGTCGCGTGAACTGGCGCGCCATCTCGGCATAGCGCGCAATACCGTGGTACTTGCCTACCAGCAGTTGATCGATGAAGGATACCTGGTGGCGCGCGAACGCAGTGGCTACTACATCGACAAGACCATGCTCGATGGGCGCGTACGGGTAGAACCGCTCAAGTTCGACGGTGACCACACGCCCCCGGACTGGAAGCGGCACATCAAATTTCACCCGTCACAGCAACGCAACATCGTCAAACCGGTGGACTGGAAAAAATACCCCTACCCATTTCTGTTCGGACAACTCGATCCGGCGCTGTTTCCGGTTGCCGACTGGCGCGATTGCTGTCGCCAGGCGCTTTCGGTGAGTGACATCGAGGACGTGACCCCGGATCGCATCGATATCGACGACCCGCTGCTGATCGAACAGATCCAGGCACGCATCCTGCCGCGCCGCGGGGTATGGGCCTCACGCGATGAAATTCTCATCACCATGGGTGCGCAGCAGGCGCTCTACATTCTGGCCGATCTGTTGATTGGCAAGGGAACCCGCGTCGGCATGGAAAACCCGGGCTACCCCGATGCGCGCAATATATTCGAACTCAAATCGCCGCAAATGGTGCCGCTGTCTGTTGACGATCAGGGCCTGGTAGCAGATGCCAATCTGAACTCCTGCGAATTCGTCTACGTCACTCCCAGTCATCAATCACCGACCACGGTGACCATGCCCCTGTCGCGTCGTGAGCAATTACTGAAGCAGGCCGAGGAACACGATATCCTGGTCATCGAAGACGATTACGAGAGTGAAATCAATTTCGTCGGTGACCCGACCCCTGCACTGAAAAGCCTGGATGCCAGCGAGCGCGTCATTTACGTCGGCAGCCTGTCGAAAACCCTGGCACCGGGCTTGCGTCTCGGTTACATGGTCGCGCCGCGTCCGCTGATCGAAGAAGCGCGCGCGTTGCGGCGCCTGATGGTGCGCCACCCGCCGGCCAACAACCAGCGCATCGTCGCCCTGTTCCTGTCGATGGGTCACCACGATTCACTGATTCATCGTCTCAGCCAGACTTACAAGAATCGCTGGCAGGTGATGGGCGAAGCACTCAACAAACACTTACCCGAGTCATCGCGTATTCCCTCCTTCGGCGGTACTTCCTACTGGGTCGAGGGGCCAGCGAATCTCGATACACGCGAACTGAAGGAACGTGCGCGCGCCGCCGGCATACTCATCGAGTCCGGCGATATCTGCTTTATGGAAGATAACCCGCCGCAAAACTTCATCCGCCTGGGCTACTCGTCTATCAGCTCAAAACAGATCGAGCCCGGGGTTCGCAAACTGGCCGAGCTGATACACAGCGCCAGCTGAACCTGCGCAAATCAAGAGTCTGAGGCCGGTTGGCCTCAAAGATAGACCGCAACTGGTACTACAACAAAAACCCGGGTACTTTATGTTAACCACCCTGATAAATTGACCCATACCGAGGAAAGAACATGAAAATGACCCCCAGTGAAGCATTTGTTGAAACCATGGTCGCGAACAATGTCACTGACATGTTCGGCATCATGGGTTCAGCATTTATGGACGCGATGGATATCTTCGCGCCTGCCGGCATTCGTCTGATTCCAGTGGTACATGAGCAGGGGGCTGGTCACATGGCTGATGGGTATTCACGCGTCAGTGGTCGCCACGGTGTCGTCATCGGTCAGAATGGACCGGGTATCAGCAACTGTGTTACCGCCATCGCGGCCGCCTACTGGGCGCATTCGCCGGTGGTCATGATCACTCCGGAAACCGGCACCATGGGTATGGGCCTTGGTGGTTTCCAGGAAGCCAACCAGCTGCCGATGTTCGAGGAATTTACCAAGTACCAGGGGCATGTCAACAACCCCAATCGCATGGCCGAATTCACTGGCCGCTGCTTTGATCGCGCGATGTCCGAAATGGGTCCAACGCAACTGAACATTCCGCGAGATCACTTCTACGGCGAAATTGACGTCGATATCCCGCAGCCGCAACGCCTCGACCGTGGACCGGGTGGCGACAACAGCCTCAACGAAGCAGCCGAACTGCTGGCCAAAGCCAAATTCCCGGTTATCGTATCCGGTGGTGGCGTGGTCATGGCCGATGCAATCGAAGAGTGCAAAGCATTGGCTGAGCGTCTCGGTGCACCCGTCGTCAACTCCTACCTGCACAATGACTCGTTCCCCGCCAGCCACCCGTTATGGGCAGGCCCACTGGGCTACCAGGGTTCCAAGGCGGCGATGAAATTGATTTCCAAAGCCGATGTCGTACTTGCGCTCGGAACACGTCTGGGACCGTTCGGCACCTTGCCGCAACACGGAATGGATTACTGGCCCAAAGACGCCAAGATCATCCAGGTTGACGCCGACAACAAAATGCTCGGTCTGGTGAAGAAAATTTCGGTCGGTATCTGCGGTGACGCAGGCGCCAGTGCTACTGCACTGATGCGTCGAATCGCCGACAAGTCACTGGCATGTGACGAGACCAAAGACGCACGTGCGAAAGAAATCGCAGCAGAAAAGGCGGCCTGGGAAGACGAGCTCGACAACTGGACGCACGAGAAAGACGCCTACAGCCTCGACATGATCGAAGAGCAGAAGAAAGAAGACGGCAACTGGCTGCATCCGCGCCAGGTGTTGCGTGAGCTTGAGAAAGCCATGCCGCCCAGCAAGATGGTTTCCACCGATATCGGTAACATCAACTCGGTCGCCAACTCTTACCTGCGTTTTGACGAGCCGCGCAGCTTCCTCGCGCCGATGAGTTTCGGCAACTGCGGTTACGCGCTGCCAACCGTTATGGGCGCCAAGGTAGCCTGCCCGGATCGTCCCGCGATTGCCTACGCCGGTGACGGCGCCTGGGGTATGAGCATGATGGAAACCATGACTGCGGTACGCCATAACATTCCGGTAACCGCGGTTGTATTTCACAACCGTCAATGGGGTGCCGAGAAGAAGAACCAGGTTGATTTCTACGATCGTCGTTTCATCGCGGGCGAACTCGAAAGCGAATCATGGGCCGGCATAGCCCGCTCCATGGGTGCCGAGGGTATCACCGTCGATCAACTGGAAGACGTTGGACCGGCGCTGGAAAAGGCTGTCGACATGCAGATGAACAGCGGCAAGACGACCGTTCTGGAAATTATGTGTACGCGTGAGCTCGGTGACCCCTTCCGCCGTGACGCCCTGGCCAAGCCAATTCGTTTCCTCGACAAGTACAAGGATTACGTTTAATGCGGAAACCCCCGCGCTTGCGCTGTGCTCCGAACTGTCGGTAGCATCACGCAAGCGCGGGGACCTTGTTCGTTCCTTATCGACAACATCAATTTGCCAACAGATCACCGGGCGCGAACACCCACTCGATCGTATTGTGCGTGATCAGTCCACCCGCGAAACGGTTTTACCGTTCGCCACCAGGCCGGCGGGATAAGGAGAATCTGGCTGCAGCGGGTTACAGAGAACGTGCAGCGGCACACAGGTTGGTGAGCTTCGCCATGGCAAGTTCACGGCCGAGTAAACCCAGGCCGCAATCAGGCGCGGCAATCAGGCGCTCGGCGTCGATATGCAACAGCGCCTGGCCAAGTCGTTCACGAATAGAGTCGACCGATTCCACTTCACTGCGCGCTATGGCGACCACACCGAAGATCACTTTGGTCGTTGGCAGGCGCTCCAGCAACGACAAGTCATTGTGTCGATGGGCATCTTCAAACGATACCGCGTCAATACTCGAATCTTCGATGGTATCGGCAATCTGCAGATAGGAATCGGGATCGGCTTTGGGATAGTCATCGCGATCCAGCTTGTCCGGGTAGCCGCAACACATGTGCACGGTACGCTGAACTTTCTTCGGACAGCCATGAAAAGCACGTTCGAGGTTCTCGAAGCCGAAATCGAGCGCAGCGCCGGGCTTACGCGCAAACAACGGCTCATCGATCTGGATATGCAGACAACCCGCATCCGCCAGGGCTCTTACCTCCACGTTCAAAGCCTCGGCTATATCATGGCCCAGCTTTTTCGGATCGTTGTACCAGGCGTCGTGATTGGTATCCGAAATGGTCATCGGCCCCGGCATGGTTATCTTCAACGGCTGCTTGCAATTCGCCTGCGCGCGCTGCCAGTCGGCGACCAGAAATTGGTCGCGTATCGACACCGGACCATTAATGGTCGGCAAACTCGCCTCGTAGGTGCCGCCGCGCACTTCCTTACGTGTTAAATGCACAAAATCAAAACCAAGCAGGTGCCGGCAGTGATAGTGAATGTAATTCTCACGTGAAATTTCACCATCGGTGGGAATGTCGATTCCGCATTCAATCTGGTCATTGACGGCCTCGGCTACTCCTTGTGCGATGATGTCGCTCGCTTGCGGTCCGAGCGCTGTCATCGCCTTTTCCCATAGCGCGGTCGGATCGGCGGTATCGGGGCCATCTGGATGGTTAAACCAGTCCGGTAACTTGACAAAATCCGGCTTGGGGTAAGCACCGATACACGTAGTTTGAATAGCCATTAACAACTCCTGACAGGCAAGCACCGTACACTTTCCATCGGGTCGTCGCCAACCTGACATTGGCGATAGATCCAGCGGATGACTTATTGAATGCCTAAGTATATCGAAGCAAGCTGTATTTGATATACAAAATACCCATTGCTCACCAGCGCTGTCTGCGCCAGGTAGCTCCAACCCGGCTCAATATGAATGGCAGCGGTAGCGCTTTACAACTGCGGCTATAGGCAGGATGGTTTCGCTGCAGTATCGTCTCGACAGCTTCGCAATCGAAGGTGCCGAGTAATGGCGCCAGGTACTTTTTAGCCACGCATGCGCTCGGCTTTAGGATCATAAAGCGCGCTGAGGCTGGCCTTTGCTGGAATGTGATCACCCGCCACGTCGATTGCAAAACTACCCGACTCCAGATAGTCGCGTGTCACGTCCTCTTCGACTTCGACATAACCCAGTCCAACCGAACCGCCCAGCGTATGGCCATAATTACCCGAGGTCAGGTGACCGACGATGACGCCATCTCGCAGTATCGGTTCGTGGTGATACAGCATCGCCTCAGGATCCTGTAACAGGAATTGCACCAGGCGCTTGCGCATGAAACTACCGCTTTCCTTTTGTTTCAGGATCGCATCACGACCAGTGAACGGAACTGCCTTGTCCAACGCGCAGACAAAGCTCATGCCGCATTCCAACGGCGTATCCTGGTCGGCGACATCGTGACCGTAATGCACGAACTTCTTTTCCATACGGCAACTGTCGAGCGTGTGCATTCCGGCAAGTTTAAGACCATGACTCTCACCTTTTTCCCACAGCACATCAAAACCATGGCGCGCCTGATCAACCGGTACATAAAGCTCCCAGCCCAGTTCACCGACGTAGGATACGCGCGCCGCCCAGGCACGTGACATTCCAAGCTCGACCGGCTGAAACGAGCCGAAGGGAAACGAGGGCGTGCTCATATCGTGATTCAAGGTTTCGCTGAGCAGATCGCGACTGCCGGGGCCCATCACGCCCAACACTGCCCAGGCATTGGTAATATCGCTGACACAACAGAATTCGTCTTCACCGATATTCATCTTTAGCCAATGCAAATCCTTGATCGTCTGGGAAGCGCCGCTGACGATCCAGAACTGGTCCTCGGCGATACGCGTGACGGTAAGGTCAGCCTCGATACCACCGCGCTCGTTGAGCCAGTGGGTGTATACCATCTTGCCGGGCGCAACATCGACATCGGCACTCGAGACGCGCTGCAACACACGACAGGCATCACGCCCCTGCACCAGGTACTTGGAGAAGGAACTCTGATCGAACAATACAACGCCTTCACGCGCGGCCTTGTGCTCGGCGGCATTGTATTCAAACCAGTTCTGCTTGCCAAAGCTGTATTCGTATTCAGGGGTGACACCTTGCGGCGCAAACCAGTTCGGGCGCTCCCATCCCGCCGCTTCGCCGAAACAGGCGTTGCGTTCCGCCAACTTTTCATGCAGCGGCGAATGGCGCAGGTTGCGCGCGGTTTCCATTTGCTTGTAGGGGTAGTGGTTGTCGTACAGCAATCCGAGGGTCTCGGTGACACGCTCTTCGATATACTTTTGTGTGGACTGAAACGGGAACATGCGGCGCACGTCATTGCCCCACAGATCCATCGGCGCATGGCCTTTATCCATCCAGTCCGCCAGGGCACGGCCCAGACCACCGGAGGTCTGGATGCCAACCGAATTCAAACCGCAGGCAACGTAGAAATTCTTCAGCTCGGGTGCCTCGCCCATATGGAACTGGTCATCCGGGGTGAAGCTTTCCGGCCCGCAAAAGAAACTGCGCCAGCCGACGTCCTGCAACATGGGCACGCGATACATGGCGGCCTCCAGTACCGGCATGAACTGCTCGTCCATGTGACCCTCGAGTTCCTCAAAGGCAAAATCGAGCGGAATGCCATGCTGACCCCAGGAGACAGCGTTGGGTTCAAAGGCACCGATCAGCAGGCTGCCGGCATCCTCACGGTAATAGGCACATTTATCATGATCGCGCATCACCGGCAGATTGGCCGGCAGATCATCGAGTTTCTCGGTATGTGCATAGTAGTGTTCGCAGGCATGCAGCGGCACGTTAACGCCCGCCATTTGGCCGATCTCACGACCCCATAAGCCACCGCAGTTGACCACGTAATCGGCCTGAATTTCGCCCTGGTCGGTAATCACCCCGGTGACCCGACCATTGGCCTGGGTGATGCCGGTAACTCGCACGCCTTCGATACACTGGGCGCCACGTCCGCGCGCACCCTTGACGAAGGCCTGGGTGACGTCGACCGGGCTCGCGGTTCCATCCTGGGCCACCCAGCTGCCGCCAAGCAGATCGCTGGTTTCGAGATAGGGATACAGCGATTTGATTTCCTCCGGCGTCACCATGTCGACGCGGGTAACACCGAAAGCATTGTTCATCGCCGCGACACGTTTCAACTCTTCAAATCGGGCAGCACTGTGAGCGATGGTTAATGAGCCAACCTGTCTGAAACCCGTCGACTGTCCGGTTTCGGCTTCGAGCTCGGATAGTACCGCCATCGAGTATTCGCACAGACGGGCATGGGATTCATTAGCACGCATGGTGCCGACCAGACCGGCCGCATGCCAGGTAGTGCCACAACTGAACTGATTACGCTCGAGCTGTACCACGTCGCTCCAACCCAGTTTCGCGAGATGATAGGCGACGCTGGAGCCGATGACGCCGCCCCCGATGACGACCGCGGATGCGCGGGCGGGTATCGCAATAGACATGGCTGTGTTTTCCCCTGCATTGAATGACTAACGAATAGCGCTATTCTGCATTAAACATTTTACCGATAGCAATCACAATCCGCGCTAAACAGGGGGGAATCGGGTAATTATTGATTTAAGTCGCCTGCACTCAACGATTACACAGGCCATCAGGATAATAGCTATCTGGTAGTTTTGTCGAAACTCCAGTTCGACTGTTCGCAGTATTCAACCAGCCGCTCCAGATCGACCGGCTCGGAGTAAAAATATCCCTGCTGCAGGTTACAGCCTAAATCGAGTAGAAGGTTCGATTGCTCCGCCTGTTCAATACCTTCGGCCACGACCTTGATGCCGAGGTTCTGCGCGATGTCGATGATGTTGAGTACCATCAGGCGGTCTTCGTTGCGCGTGGTGATGTTATCGATAAAGCTCTTGTCGATCTTGAGCTCATCAACCGGTAACTGCTTGAGCAGGCTCAGCGACGAATAGCCGGTGCCGAAATCATCCATAGACAGCTTGACGCCAAGCGAGCGTATTTTGTGCAGCACCGGAATCAGGTACTGGAGGTCATCGATAAATATGCCTTCGGTAATTTCGAGCGTGAGCTGATTGGCAGGGAACTCAAACTTCAACAAACTCGCGGACAGGCGCTCGGTGAAACCGTTTTCCTGCAATTGCCGAATCGAAACATTAACCGACAAATGCAGATTCTGGCAGTAATGATGGCGATTTATTTCCGAGAGGTCGCAGAGAGCCTGGTCTATCACGAAATGGCCGATATCGATGATCATGCCGTTACCCTCCGAGACACGAATGAAACGATCGGGCGCCACCTGTCCCATGTCACCGTTTTTCCAGCGAATCAACGCCTCCACGCCTACCGGTATCTGACCATCCAGCACCTGCGGCTGATACACCAGGGAGAACTCACCGTCAGCGAGCGCCTGGGGCAGGGCTTGCTGAATATCAGTGGTTTCCATCAGCTCGTCACGCAACTCGCTGGAAAAAATATAAAAGCTGTTTTTGATATTCTTGGCCTGATACATGGCGGTATCCGCCGCGCTGAACAGAGTTTCGAAGGAATCCCCATCCGCCGGATAATTGGCAACACCGATACTCGCGCCCATGGCGAAATTGTATTTCTCGACGTAGTAAGGAGAGGCCAACGCCTGTAACACGCCGGCGGCCAGGTTGGTAATGGCCTTTTCGTTACAGGTATGCGTGATGACGATAAATTCATCACCTCCCTGCCGACAAACCAGATCCTTGTCGCTGAATACTTTCAGCAGGCGCTCGGCAACTTCCTTGAGCAGGATGTCACCATAGGAATGCCCATGGCTGTCATTGATATTCTTGAAATTATCCAGATCGATGAAAAACACCGAAAAAGGCGATGCGCCGCGCCCTACCCAATGAGGTTCTGCCAGTCGCAAATACTGGCGATTCTTGAGGCCGGTAAGGAAATCCTGGCTGGCCTGCTTCAACAATTCATCATGGCTTTTTTGCTCATCCTGTGAGATCTGACGGAACATTAAGTAGGCGATACTGAAAACGATCACAAAGGTCAAGAGGTAGAAAGTTATCGATTTCCATAGCTCGGTTACCAGCGAATCCATCGGCAAGGTCGAACTACTCCACAACTCATACCTGGGCAGGTACACCAGCGAATGCAGCTGAGTTCTGCCGGCGCCGTCCACATCCGAAAAAACCGCCGGTACCGACTGCTCTTTTAACTCTTCCAGTCCAAAACCGAGCTGCTCCCGCACCGATTGCTCGAGCAGGCTCAGCTCGGATTCGGTAATGGGTTTATCAATGATCTCCCGCAACCGTGTTGCATCAGGGATGCCGCCTGCATATACGTAGTAAAATTCCTGGTCATGAAAAACCTGTAATCGATACGGCATGACGCTTCTTGTTCTGCGATCAATCGAGCCCAGTTGTGGCAGGAGTTCGTGCGCCTTGATGCCGGCGGTCATCATGCCAATCAACTGATTTTCACTATCACGAATGCCTTTGCGGATAGGAATGACCATGTCACCGAGTGCCGGCAAATAATAGGTTCGACCAAGGACCATGCGGTCGACTTCCATCGCCTTCAGAAAGCTTTTTCGACTGCTATCGTGTAGTTTTAAATTGGGCATTTTGTCGAGATCGAGATTTGAGCTTCCGACTGTAATCTCGCCATCCAGATTGGCCAGCCCAAAGGCCAGTAGCGTGGAGTTCTTGAGCAGAATGTCATCCAGAAGTTTGCGGGTTTGCCGGGCATCCAGGCTGGAGTCATTCGTCAGCAGCTGGCGTCCCAGCAGATCAAGCATGATTTCCTGCTGGTCAAAATTTATCGTTAGCGAAGAAGACAATATTCGATTGAGATAAGCCAGATCTACAACCGCATCCGTCTTCAGCGCTTGCCACCGGGAAGAGGAAGACGCCACCAGGTAGATCAGACCCAGCGCGAAAAACGCGAAATAGATAAGCCAGATATTTTTTCTAAACGGCAGCAATGGTGCATCTAACTTCTTAGGGATTAGCTGAAGTGTAGTACAGCCTGAATTTTTGATGGCATTGATACACACCAATTCGCGCGCCGGACTTTTGCAGCCCGGCACGGAGAATCACAACCTCAGCTGCAAGCCTGGATTGTGCGCCCTAACCCGCACCCTGCAGCGGCACAATCAGCTAATCGAGTTGACCGATTCGATGCCGAATTGATCCAGCATGTTACGCACTGCAACGAGCGCGTCACGCATGTGCTGCTGATCGAGTCGGCCGATACAGCCCATGCGGAAACTATCCGCCACCGTCAGTTTTCCGGGATAAATAACGTAACCCTGATCCTTGAGCCCATCATAAAAAGCGTTGAAATCAAACTCGGGGTTTGTTGGCATGTGAAAAGTAACAATGATGGGGGCCTGTAACTCATCGGGTAGCAGGGTCGTGAAACCCATCTCACGCATACCCGACACCAGCACATCACAATTCGCACGATAGCGCCCACCACGGCCACTAACACCGCCCTCTTCCTCATACTCACTGAGCGCCTGGTCGAATGCCAACAGCACATGGGTCGGTGGAGTAAAGCGCCATTGCCGGTTCTTTTGCATGGCGCGCCACTGATCGTATAGATCAAGCACCAGTGAAGGTGAATTACCTTCGGTTTTTTCCATCGCAGATTCACGCGCCACGCAAAAACCCATGCCGGGAGCGCCTTCCAGGCACTTGTTACTCGAGGCGACAACGGCATCAAATTCGATCTCAGTGGAGTCTACCGGCAAGGCACCGAAAGCACTCATCGAATCGATCAGCAGGCTGCGATTATGGCGCGCAACCACCTGCGAGACCTGCTGCAGAGGATTTAGTATTCCCGAAGTGGTCTCGCAATGCACCACCACTACGTGGCTGATAGCGGCATCCGCTTCCAGCGTTGCATCGAGCAGAGCAGTATCGACCGGCACATCTTCGGGTGATTCCTGAATTTGGTAACTGCGCTTGTAGTAATCGCAGATTTTTGCGATACGCTGCCCGTAAGCACCGTTTATCAGGATCAACAACTTGCCATCGGCAGGAACAAAATTACCGATCATCGCCTCGACCACGAACGTACCGCTGCCCTGCAACGGAACCGCCACATAGCGACCCTCTCCTTTGACGATCGCGACCAGTCGGTCGAGGATGCGTGCATTCAACTCGATAAAGTTTGCGTCGCGCGAACCGTAATCATGCAGCATGGCCTGTTTTACCGTGAGTGACGTGGTCAACGGACCCGGAGTCAACAGGTAAGGGTCGCCGCTGGGCGAACTGGCAGCTTCGTGGCTGGTGGAATCAATCATTGATTTTTCTCTGGGTGTTGGAATGGTTGCATTTATACCGCCGATAAATACCATCTATCAAATCGATAATACATATGTCTCGAATAGGTTATGCCGATATCACATGCGCACCTCAGGTCTTTCCATGCGGTAGCCACTCATGGCAGCTTCACGCGCGCCGCGGAAATGCTGAATATCACCCAGCCAACACTGTCGGGGCAAGTCAAGGAACTGGAGTCCCGCTACGGCACTAAACTTTTCGTGCGCCTGGGGCGGCGCATCGAATTAACCGACATCGGCCGGTCGGCTTTCAAAATCACTCGCCTGATGTTTCGCCACGAAGAGGAAGTCGAGCATCTACTGCAATCGGCACGCGCGCTAACCTCTGGTGAACTGCGCGTCGCGGCTGATTCACCTTATATCGCAACACCACTGCTGGCCCAGTTTCAGCGGCTCTACCCCGGCATACAGATTTCCATTCAATACGGTAACTCGCAGCAATTGATGTCGTGGATCGAGTCGCGCCGCTGCGATGTTGCCTTCCTGCCGAATATCCCGCAGGGAGACGATAAGCTTTTCTCGATACCACTAATGCCGGATCGGCTGGTGGTATTTGTCAGCCAGGACCACGAGTGGGCTGAACGACGCTCCGTACCGATCAAGGAGTTACTCACACAGCGGGTGATATTGAGGGAAAAGGGCTCACGCACCCGATCGATTTTCGAAGATGCGATCAGTGAGGCCGGATTACTGCTTGAGAACATCATGGAAATCAGCGGTCGCGAAGGTGTACGCGAGGCAGTGGCTGCCGGCTTCGGCGTGGGGGTCGTCGCCGAAAACGAGTTACTCGCTGATTCGAGGCTGCGCGCGCTGCCGGTCAGTGATGCCGAGCTGGTGCATGCCGAGTACGTGGTATGCCTGCAGGAAATGCGCTCGCTGCGCGTCAATGACGCGTTCCTGGAAATGATTCGCGCCAGCCAGAAGGAATTAACCTAGACAAACAGCCCTTATAGGCGTGATCGATAGATAGCATATGCAATATCGATTTAACCTGCGTTACGTTAACGGTATATTGTGCCCCCTTAATCTATTAACTGTGGGCAGACAATGAACGCGCAAAAAAATGGAGTCAGCATCAATGGACGTGATTATCGCTGGCCAGAACGACCGGTTGTCGTGGTCTGCATCGACGGCTCCGAGCCGGATTACATCGAACAGGCGGTCGCTGCCGGTGTAATGCCGTGGATGAAGAAAGTCATCGAGCAACAGGGCAGCGATCTACGCGCCCATTGCGTCGTCCCGAGTTTCACCAATCCGAACAATATTTCAATCGTCACCGGCGTGCCGCCGGTCGTCCATGGCATCTGCGGCAACTTTTATTACGATCGCGAGAATGATCGCGAAGTGATGATGAACGAGCCCGAGTTGCTGCGCACCCCCACCATCTTCAAGGCGTTCCAGGACGCCGGGGCAAAGATTGCCATCGTCACCGCTAAAGACAAGCTGCGTCGCCTGCTGGGTAACGAGTTAACGCTCGGTGAAGGCGGCGCGATCTGCTTCTCCTCCGAGAAATCCGACCAGGTCACCCTGGCGGACAATGGCATCGACAATGTTCTCGACATGGTTGGCATGGAAGTGCCCTCGGTGTACAGCGCCGAACTGTCCGAGTTCATCTTCGCGGCCGGCGTCAAGCTGATGGAAACCGTCCGACCGGACCTGATGTATCTGTCCACCACCGATTACATTCAACACAAGTTTGCACCCGGCAGTGAGGGCGCCAATTCGTTCTACGCGATGATGGACAAGTACTGGGCGCAACTGGATGAACTGGGCGCGGTAATCGCTTTAACTGCCGATCATGGCATGAACGCCAAGCATGACGCGGCGGGTGACCCCAACATCATTTATCTACAGGATGAAATGGACCGCATCATGGGTGCCGGCGTGGCGCGAGTAATCCTGCCGATCACCGATCCCTACGTTGTGCATCACGGTGCACTGGGATCCTACGCCACCGTGTACCTGCCGGTCGACGCCGACGTCGGTGCACTCAAAACCGAACTCAACGCAATCGATGGCATCGATGCGGTTTATGGTAACGCTGAAGGCTGTGAACATTTCGATCTCGCTGCAGATCGTATGGGCGATCTGATACTGGTGTCCAGCAAGCACGTCGTCCTTGGAACCACTGCCTCGCGTCATGACCTGTCGGGCCTCGAAGTACCGCTGCGCTCACATGGCGGCGTTACCGAACAGACCGTCCCGCTGATCGTCAGCCAGCCGGTCACTGACCTCGACTCGGCCGCGCAATTACACAATTACGATATTTTCAATCTCGCCCTGAACCACGTGGCGCACTAGAACATCCAATATGGACGACTCCCCAATGACTATTCGACATGAAAAAATGCGCATCGCCGGTAAGCTGGTTGATGGCGATACCGGCAAGAACATCGACGTACTGAACCCGTACAATGGTGAAATCGTCGGCACCGTACCGCGCGCGAGCCGCGCGCAGATCGCCGAGGCTTTCGAACTCGCCGCCGCTTACAAACCGACGTTGACGCGCTACGAGCGTCAGCAAATTCTGACGCGAATCGCCGAAACCATCATCGAGCGCAAGGAAGAGATTTCCGACCTGATCACCGCCGAATCGGGACTATCGAAAAAGGATTCGCTGTACGAATGCGGCCGTGCCTTCGACGTATACCACCTCGCCGGCCAACTGGTGATCAACGACGACAGCGAAGTGTTTTCCTGCGACCTGACGCCGCATGGCAAGCAGCGCAAGATCTTCACCCAGCGCGACCCCCTGCTCGGCGTGATCTCGGCGATCACCCCGTTCAACCACCCGCTGAACATGATTTCGCATAAGATAGCACCGTCGATCGCGACCAATAACTGCATGGTCGCCAAGCCCACCGAGCAGACGCCACTGACCGCGCTGCTACTGGCTGACATCGTTTACGAGTGCGGATTGCCGCCAGAAATGCTGTCGATTGTTACCGGCATGCCGGAAGACATGGGCGACGAGATGCTGACCAACAAGCACATCGACCTGATTTCCTTCACCGGCAGCGTGCCGGTCGGCAAGTACATCGCCGAGACCGCCGGCTATCGCCGTACCATACTCGAACTGGGCGGTAATTCTGAATTTATCGTGATGGACGACGCCGATCTCGACAAGGCGGCCGATATGGCGATTGCCGGCGCCACCAAAAACTCGGGCCAACGCTGCACCGCGGTCAAGCGAGTGCTGTGCCACGAATCGGTGGCTGACGAATTTGGTGCGCTGGTCGCGGAGAAAGCGGCCAAACTGAAGTATGGCGATCCGATGGACCCTGATACTGACGTCGGCACGGTCATCAACGAAGCCTCGGCGATTCTGTTCCAGGAGCGCGTTAACGATGCCATCGAAAAAGGCGCGAAGCTGCTCTACGGTAATGACCGCCAGGGTGCGCTGTACTCGCCGACGGTGGTTGACCACGTGCCCTTCGACTGCGACCTGGTACGCGAGGAAACCTTTGGTCCGCCAATCCCCATCATTCGTATTCGC
>JAIBDO010000180.1 GCA_024686195.1 Gammaproteobacteria bacterium
CGACTGCCTGCGACACGGTATATACGGCAAGTTCGGGTAGATCCAGGTTTTCCTAGGCGACCCGGTCTCCTGGTTCTGCGCCGTCGAATATAGCGACCAGGTTGGCAATGGCTCGATATCCCATGGCTTTGCGGGTTTCGTCGGTAGCGCTGCCGATGTGTGGCAGCAGGAAAATATTGTCAAGCTCGCGATATCCCGGGTGGATCCTGTCGGGTTCACCGTTGAACACATCGAGGCCGGCGGCACCGATAGTACCGCTCTTTAGCGCTGCTACCAGTGCGTCGTCGTCGATCACGCCACCGCGCGAGGTATTGACCAGGATCGAATCGGCATGCATCAGGGCGAGTCGCTTGCCGTTTATCAGACCGTGGGTTGATTCCATCGCCGGGCAATGTATCGACAGCACATCAACGCTTTCGAGCAATGATTCCACACTATCGTGGTAAATGCTGTCGCCGGCCTGCTCGCTGTCCAGCGGCCTGCGGTTATGGTAGTGAATCTTCATGTCGAAACCGCGCGCACGTTGCGCCACCACCTGACCAACCCGACCCATGCCGAGGATACCGAGGCGTTTGCCGGTGGTCTGGCGACCGACCATGAAATCGGGGCTCCAGTCTTTCCATTGCTGACTGCGCACCAGGCGTTCGCCTTCGCCTGCTCGCCTTGCCGCCCCGAGCATCAGCAAAATTGCGATTTCTGCCGTCGCATCTGATAGTACGTCGGGCGTATTGGTGACTATGATGCCTTTATCAGCTGCTGCCTGCAGGTCGACGTGATCGACACCGACCGAGAAATTGGCAATGGCCTTAACACGGACGGGTAATTTTGCGATGGTTTCTGCCGGGAATTTTTCCGTGTGGCAGGGCAGTATGGCATCCGCCTGCGCCGCTAGGTTCAGCAGTTCGGCGCTGCTGTACAGGCGGTCTTCCGGGTTTAACAAGGTAGTGAAACGTTCGCCGAGTTTCTGCTCAACGGCAGCGGGCAGTCGCCGCGTTACCAGTACGACAGGTTTGTTATCCATCTTGTTCTCGCATAGGTTCAGATTGGCAGATTCAGGTTGTGGGAGCTGCGCTCATCTCACGGTAGAGTTTGAGCGCCATTCGTCGGCTGACGATAACGGCAAAAATCAGCAGTGTCCAGAACCGCCACCTTTCCAACGGTAGGTCGGGGTTTTCACTGTGGATGATTGTCGTCTGTGATCAATCAACCCCATGACATTTGTTCTGGTCGGGAGAAGGCGGATGATTAGGGGACTATTCGCGAATGCCTCGGCGGCTCCGCCGCCTGCGGTTTACTTCGCGAATAGTCCCCTAATCATCCGACCGTAGTCAGACTCTGGATGCATCAGCGCTTTGGATTAAGTAAGTATCATTGGGGCCGTATCCTGTAACCGGGGCTCGTCTACCAATGCAACCCGGCGAGGGGTAGAATATCGCCTCGATTTTGGCCCGGTGAAACGCTGGCTGCGCTAAAGGCCCGTGTTCAAACAATATTCAAGCGATATGCAAACGAAATTCTCCAGGGTTATTAATTTTCTGTACGGCCCTTACTTCAAGGTTGTGGGCTTCTTCTATCGCATTTTCACGACTAATCGGGCCCGTGTCGAAAGGCTCAAGGCGAATCAAACCTTTTCTGCCATTCTGAAGGGTTTTACCGTGTTGGTGCTGGTGGGCTGGATCTTGATCTGGATGTTTGCCTCCGACCATGATCGCACGCGCCTGGTCGAGGAAGTCAGGCAGTCCATCGGTGTTTCTATTCCGCAGGCTACACCGACCGAACGCGGCGAGGCGAGCCAGTAGCTTGCCGATATATAGTTAACTCGCTGCCTGTGAGTCAGTTTTTGCAGCACTTTTAGCCGACTCAGCGATCGAGGTTACGTGCGCCGTCCAGACTCCGTACTGATCCGTGAACGTGATATACAGGTCCATCCTTCCGGGTTTGATTTATCCCCGGCTATCCTTGATTGTCTGGTCAGCATCGGGCAACCACGTTAGGATTCATTGGCGCCTTTCCCGGGCCATAGCGAAAAATGTCGCTGCCGCGAATCAGTCCGCAACCATGTTTCCTTTCCAGGAGGTTTAAAATGGCACAACCTGCTCGTGCTACTTCAGTAGAAACACTGAATGCCAAATTTGCCACGTTGTTTAGCGAGGAATCGCGGCAACATGGATTGGCGCTGAAACTGCGCCCGAGTGACGTGGTGATTACGCCGTTCGGCAAGAGTGGCACTACCTGGACACAGCAAATTGTGCATTGCTTGCGCACAGCTGGCGATATGGATTTTGATGATATCAGCCGGGTCGTGCCCTGGATCGAAAACTCGAAGGCACTCGGGATCAATCTGGATGTCGAACAAAAAGCCAATCCGCGGGCATTCAAGAGCCACCTTGCCTGGGGTGAAATTCCGCAGGGTGGGCGCTATATTGTGGTCATTCGTGACCCGAAGGATGCGCTCTATTCGCTCTACCGGTTTATCGAGGGCTGGTTCTTCGAGCCCGGGTCGATTTCTCTCGACGACTTTGCGCGCGAGTTTTTTATTAAAGATCTTGGCTACTGGAAGCACCTGGCTTCGTGGTGGCCGCGCAGAAATGATGATGACGTGCTGTTAATGGCGTTTGAGCACATGAAACTGGACCTTTCCAGAACCATCGAGCGCGTAGCCGATTTTATCAATATCAAGCTGGATGATGAATTGAAGCGAATAACAGAACAACAGGCTTCCCTGAAATTCATGCAGGAACACGTTAACAGGTTTGATGATCGACTCATGCGTGAGATGAGTGAACGGGTAGCGTCCCTGCCTGCAGGCAGTGATTCGGCCAAGGTGCGTGTCGGTAGTGTTGGAGAGCATGTACAGCACCTGAGTGACGACATTGCAGATGAAATTGATGCCATATGGCAGCAGGAGATTTCCGCCAGGTTCGGATTTCCTGACTACCCGGCACTGATTGCTTCGCTGAATTGATTTATCGAAGTCGATGGGGAGGATTTCCAGGCGCACTGCTATTGACGTTGTCGGCATGTGACTGGACGGTTAAGCGGATTGACCGATCAGCGGGTTAACCCTCCACATATTCTGATCACCCCTGCGGCTCTAGCAACTCTGATCACCCCTGAGGTGTGGGGTTTCATGTTTTTTTCATCTGCATTGCCACGTCTGCCGGTGTTGGATCGATACAGGATAAGTCGATACAGGCGGGTGGCATTCCCCCTGGATGAGGCGGAGCATCGAGGCTGCCGCTGTTAATGTTACGAAATATCCAGCGATCGCGTCTTTCGCGGCACTGGTCTGCCGCACCGAAATACCACGAAACCAGGCTCATTTCCAGTCAGGAAGAGAGTCGAAATACATATTTGAGCACGGTTGTCTCGCCCGAAAAATGATCCCCCACCGCTACGATTCTTTGTGAATCCGCCGATTCTGGTCTATAGATCTATCTGCAACGCAAATACCAATGACTTTGCTATCGAAAACAACGACATGAACGGGTCATCTAAAACACGAGTGATATGAAAACAGCGGTTAAAAAAGTACGAGTGGAAAGCACTGATCTTTCGATCGGCATGTATGTATGCGATCTGGACCGGCCCTGGCTGGATTCACCCTTTTTGATACAGGGATTTTATATCAAGGATAACGTCGATATCGATACGGTCAGATGCATGTGTGACTACGTCTATGTCGATAGAGTCGTGGCCCGCGAGCAGCTAACCAGTAACCTGCCGACGGCGAGTTCCGCACTGCTATCGGTTACCCCGGTCATTGAATCGATTGATCCATCGTCGAATGCCATTGTGGAGGGGGTGGACGAAGCAACGATTTCGAATCCAGTGGCAAAATCACAGCAGGGAATCGAAGAGTTTTTCCCTGACAGGGAGTTGACCAAGTATACGCATACGGTGAGTTGGCGCGACGAGGCGGCGAAAGCCAAAGCAGCCATTCAGGTTCTATACGACTTCATCTCCGCGTTCATGAGATCGAGTGTGCGGAATGATCGGCTGGATATGGAAAACATCAGGCAGGCGGTCGAACCGATGGTTGATTCGGTCATTCGAAATCCGGATGCCTGCCTCTGGTCGGCGGTCATGAAGCCGGAAACCATAGCCAGCTATGACGCTGCGTTACGATCCGCGGTGTATTCCTGCGTGCTGGGACGCCAGCTCGGCTTACCCAGACGGGATCTATGCTCACTGGCGATTGGCGGCATGCTTTTCGATATTGGCAAGTTGCGCCTGGGCGACGACATTTTGCATGCTGATCGACAGCTCACGGATAAGGAAATGTCGATTATGACGCGTCATGTTGAGGTTGGCCTCAGTATCCTGCAAGGCGGCGGTCTCAGCGATCCCGATATTATCGATTTCATTGCGAATCACCATGAGCGTCATGACGGCAGTGGATATCCGCAGGGGCTTGCCGGAGACCTGATTCCGGTATTTGGCCGTATTGCCGGTGTTGTCGATTGTTACAACGCGATAACCAGCAGCCGCAGATACGCGAGCACCCGGTCACCGGCTGAAGCGATAAACCAGCTTTACAAATTGAAGGGAGTCCACTTCAATGAAGACCTCATCGATGAGTTTATCCAGGCGATTGGCGTTTATCCGGTCGGCGCAATGGTTGAACTATCCACCGGTGAAGTGGCTATCGTGGCAGCGCAATCGAGCTCACGCCGCTTACGACCGATTGTCGTGATGTTACTCGATAGTGAAAAAAATCCCTGTCGTGGAGGTCATTATATAAACCTGGAGACGACAACGCACAGCGACGATGGCAGCAAACTGGACATTGTCAAAAATCTGGAGCCTAACGCCTTCGGTGTTGACCGAGGCGCTATAAAGCTTTTCTAGCCAGACTCTTATCCGCGTCTCTAAAACAGGCTGGACAGGATTAGAAGAATCCCGATAACCGATATGGCCGCGCCGATCACCGCGAGCCGTGCTATGGGTTCAGAATGCGCGATTCTGGAAAGACGAACACTTTCAAGATAATCCTTCAGCCAGAACAGCCCGATAATCAGCCCGATTATCCCGACCCCGGAGACGAGAAAGTAAATACCGATGCGCATTATTGATCGCTATTTCGCGATTGTTTGCTCATGGGGGTCTCTGAATTCCAGGCCTGAATCTGGTGCTTAAAGCGGTGTCGCATGATGGTGTAGTGGACTCGTCTGCAAAATTTGATCCGACAGCATAATTTCTAAATTTCATATAGCAACTGCTTTTCATCTTTTGCCAATGACCGCATGGATCACTAGCTAAAAACGGGTGTCAGAATTATCCGTTCTCAAGCTGACCGAGCAACCAGTCGCGGAAGCGTGCGGCCGCGCTGCCGCTCTCGGGCGCACGACGGTGCAGCAGATAGTAGGAATAGTCGTGTTTGATCCGTTGCGCGCTTGCGCAAACCAGTTGTCCCGAGTTCAGGTCCCGGTCGATAAGCTCGAAATATCCGATGGCGAGACCGAGACCGTCGGCCGCAGCCTGCATCGCCAGGGCCGGATCCTTGAGCGACAGGCCGTCAAGTTGCCCGGGACAGTCGATGCCGCAGCCCTTGAGCCAGTCATGCCATTCCTGCCCTCTGGACTGCTCTGCGATGTCGGCATGAATCAGATTATGGCGCAGTGCATCGATCGGGTGCTTGAGCGCATTAGAGGTTGCCGCATACTCAGGGCTGCACACCGGCACCATGTGAATCGACATCAACAATTCATGACTGTGGTCAGGCCAGGGCGGAATGCCGCAGCGTATCGCGAAATCGATGTTTCCCGCTTGCAGATCAAGATCATCAAGGCTCGGCAGCAGGTGAATGCGACTTGCTCCGGGTTCGGCGTACCAGCTGGCGAGGCGTGGCACCAGCCACTTGCTGGCAAAAGAAGGCGTGCTGGTGACATTGATTATGTCGGGGATCGCAGCAGGGCCCTGATTCTGTTGCAGGTCGGTGAGCCTGTCGTTTATACGATCGAAGCTCTCGCTCAAAACCGGCAACAGCGATTCGCCACTGGAGGTGATTTGCAAACCTCGATTGGTGCGTTCGAACAGGCGGGTGCCCAGTTGTGATTCGAGCAACTTGAGTTGATGACTGATTGCGCTATGGGTAACCGAAAGTTCGCGTGCGGCGCCGGACACGCTGGCATGACGTGCAGCAGCTTCAAATGCGCGCAGGGCGTTAAATGGCAGGTTTCTTCGGTTCATTACCTGGGTTACGTGATCGGGTGTGAATAATTCTAACACCGATAGTAAATAATATTCGCTACGGCTGAAAGTCCTAACTCTGACACACTCAGGATTCCTGAAATTTATTGCAGCATCATGATCGAGATAGCATGAACGAGACAGCCATCCCCAATACTGCCGCGTATAGCGGTTACGGCACGCCACAGCGCGGCGAAAGCGATGAATTGCTGGTAAGAACCGGCGCCGGTAGCGCCTGTGGTGAGTATCTGCGGCGCTACTGGCAGCCCATTGCGCTGACCAGCGAAGTGACCGATGTGCC
>JAIBDO010000105.1 GCA_024686195.1 Gammaproteobacteria bacterium
ATGCCGCAAATGGTGAAAATCGGAATAGCGACCGACTGCATGCCAATGGCGAGTCCGCTGATCATGACGGTAGCCGGTCCGGTTTCACCTGACTTGGCGATGTGCTCGACAGGCTTGCCAGCAGTGTAGTATTCGGTGACCAGGCCGATAATGATGCCACCGACAGCACCGGCGAGGACCGCTACCCAGATTCCGCTGGACATGCCGAGCGCCGAGATCAGGAAATAAGCCAGCCCGATGAACAATATTGACGCACTCATGGTACCCATGCGTAACGCTTTTTCCGGTGACTTGCTGGAGTTGACCTTGACGATCAGGATGCCTGCAATGGAGCACATCAAGCCGAGAGAGGCCAGTGTCAGCGGCAGAGACATCATTGCCTCACGACCACCCAGTGCTTCTGTCGCGGCGACTGCCATGGTCGATGCAATGGCGATGGATGCGATCATGGAGCCACAATAGGATTCGAAGATATCCGAGCCCATACCTGCCACGTCGCCCACGTTGTCGCCAACGTTATCGGCGATTACACCCGGGTTGCGCGGATCGTCTTCCGGAATTCCGGCTTCGATCTTGCCGACCAGATCGGCGCCAACGTCAGCACTCTTGGTAAAAATGCCTCCGCCAACCCGCGAAAACAGGGCAACTACTGATGCGCCCATGGCAAAGCCGTGTATCGCGTGCAGTGATTCGATATCGCTGGAAAACATCAGGTAAGCGAGGCCGAGACCGAGCAGACCGAGTGACGCGACCGCAAGTCCCATGATAGAACCGCCGAAGAAAGCCACTGTGAGTGCAGCTGCTGCGCCTTCGTTGTGGGCGGCGGTGGTGGTTCTGACATTGGCGCGGGTTGCGGTGTTCATGCCGATGTAACCGGCTCCGGCTGAGGCCACAGCGCCCATCAGGAAGCAGATGGCTGTCCCGGCACCAAGAAAGATGTATAGCAAAACAAGAAGTACCGCTGAAAACAAAGTCAGCATTTTGTATTCGCGTTTCATGAAAACCATCGCACCGAGGTGAATCTGGTTGCCAATTTCGACGACTTTACCTTCACCTTCAGGATACTTTTTGACTTGCGCGTAGGTATAAGCTGCCGCGACCAGTCCAAAGACGCCGAAAACAGGCGGCAATAGGTTACTAAGCTCCATAATTATTTCCCCAATTTTATGAGAGTGTTTGCAGGAATGATTGCACCTGTGCTGATAGGGGCATCAAAAAAATCGCGAGCATCATATCGGTTTTTAAGCCGACATTGAAACTTCTTTGCATAATTCCGGGACTTTTTTAGTGATTTTTCTGTTATTGTCCGCAGATTCGCCAACCTTCCGCAGTGTACAAAGGATTATTCCGTTTCCATGTCGAAGCGAGAGCAGCTAAAAGACGATTACCTTGAGAACCGATTAATACGCCGCCGCCTGGTGCTGGCAGCCGTATTTACGGTGCTGTTGCTCAGCCTGGTGGTTGGGCGTTTGTATGTGCTGCAAGTCGTTGAGCATGAGCACTTTTCCACTCTGTCGGACAGCAACCGCGTCCGTATCAAGGCTTTACCACCCACGCGAGGCCTGATTTTTGATCGCCACGGCGTGGTGATGGCCGATAATCTGCCTGCCTACCGCCTCGAAATCGTGCGTGAGCAGGTGAACGACCTCGATGCGACTTTGCTGCAGTTGCGTCAATATGTGGATGTCAGTGAACAGGATCTGAAGCGCTTCAAACAATCTTTGAGGCGGCGGCGACCCTTCGAAAGTATTCCGCTGCGCCTCAATCTCGATGACGAAGAAGTGGCCCGGCTGGCGGTTAACCTGCATCAGTTCGAAGGCGTGGAAATCAATGCGCGACTGACTCGAAATTACCCCAATGGTGAACACGCAGTGCATGCGCTCGGTTATGTCGGCCGTATCGATGAACGTGATCTGGGAAGGGTGAGTGAGGTGGATTACGCCGGTACCACGCATATTGGCAAGCTCGGTCTGGAAAGGTTTTATGAAAAGCAACTGCATGGTGAAGTAGGCATTCAGCAGGTCGAGGTCAATGCCAAGGGTCGAACCTTGCGGGTGCTCAGTGAAACGCCACCCTTGCAGGGAAACAATTTGCACCTGACTATCGACTCCCGTTTGCAAAAGGTAGCCGAGGAGGCCTTCGCCGGGCAGACGGGTGCCGCAGTTGCAATCGACCCTAATAATGGCGAGATTCTGGCATTGGTGTCGATGCCGATTTTCGACCCGAACCTGTTCGTTAACGGCATCAGTTTCGCTAATTACCACGCGTTGCGCGA
The DNA here is from genome assembly GCA_024686195.1 of Gammaproteobacteria bacterium. Taxonomy (GTDB): domain Bacteria; phylum Pseudomonadota; class Gammaproteobacteria. Next base: position 2,276 of record JAIBDO010000105.1, read on the forward strand.
TTCACATCGTCGCCCTCTGTTTAATCGCGCCCTGTCGGGGCAGTACCCGCCGGGGTCGACCACCAAGCCTTTCTATGGCCTGTTGGGGCTTGAGTCAGCGGTTTCCAGGAATGAACAACGGATTTTTTGCATCGGTTACTACAAGCTGCCGAACGAAGAGCGGCGTTATCGCGACTGGAAAAAACAAGGCCATGGTCATATGGACCTGAACGGTGCGATTACCCAATCCTGCGACGTATACTTCTATGACCTCGCTTATCGGCTCGGCATCGATCGGATGGCAGAATTTATGGCAAAGTTTGGTTTCGGTGTTAAAACCGGCGTCGACAGCACTGGCGAGCGTAATGGTATTATGCCGTCGCGCGAGTGGAAACGTGGTCATGACGGCATGCCCTGGTTTCCCGGCGAAACGCTGATTACCGGAATCGGTCAGGGCGCTATGCTGGTGACGCCACTTCAACTGGCCAATTCCACTGCAGCTTTCTCGCGTAAAGGGGTGCGTTACCAGCCCCATCTGGTGCAGTCGATCGAGATGATTACGGAAAAAAGCAGGATAGACACCGAGAGCCAGGTCGTTGGTCGCTATCCTCTGCAGCGTGAGAAGAACTGGCAACACGTGCACGACGCGATGGTGAACGTGGTTCATGGTCTACGCGGTACGGCGCATTACAGCATCGGTCGGGATATCGAGTACAAGGTAGCGGGCAAGACCGGGACCGCGCAGGTATTTGAGATCGCCCAGGACGCCGAGTATGAGGAAGAAAACGTGATTGAAAAGTTACGCGATCATGCCCTTTTCATCAGCTATGCACCTGCCGATGATCCGCGTATCGCAGTTGCAGTTATCGTCGAGAACGGTGGTCATGGTAGCTCGGTCGCGGCGCCGATCGCGCGCCAGATCATGGATGCTTACCTGCTGGAGGAATCATGAGTCAGCAGCTGAATGCCGATGCGCTTTCCTATAGTCGCCGTATCATTGATGCGTTGCGACTGGACCCGGTATTGTTGTCGTTGCTGCTGATCCTGGCAAGCTTCGGCAGCCTGATGCTGTACAGCGCCAGTGGTGCGGATATGGCATCTGTTGTGCGCCAGGGAACGCGCATCGTGGTTGCATTTATGTTGATGGTGGCTATCGCCAATGTTCCCCTGCGGGTGCTGAGGAAATTTTCGATCTGGTTGTACCTGGGTGGCGTCGCGATGTTGATCGCGGTGATGTTTTTTGGTGAGGTTGGCAAGGGTGCGCAACGGTGGCTCAACCTCGGATTTATACGTTTTCAGCCCTCCGAAATATTGAAGCTGGCGGTGCCAATGATTGTCGCAACCTACCTGGCCAACCGCGTGTTGCCAATCGGCTTGAGAGAGCTGCTGGTGTCCGCAGTGCTGGTTGCGATCCCGGTGTTGTTGATTGCGCGCCAACCGGATCTTGGCACCTCGATTCTGGTGGGCAGTGCCGGGTTTTTTGTGTTGTTTCTGGCCGGCGTGCGTTGGCGGGTAATGATCAGTCTGGGTGTGATTCTGTCGATGATGGCGCCGTTACTGTGGAAGTTTGCGTTGCACGACTATCAGCGCACGCGAATCCTCACGTTGTTGAATCCGGAAAGCGATCCGCTCGGTTCCGGCTATCACATTATCCAGTCGAAAATAGCCATCGGTTCTGGCGGGATCTACGGCAAAGGATGGTTGAACGGTACACAGTCGCAGCTCGACTTTATCCCCGAACGCTCGACTGATTTCATTTTCTCGGTGTTTGGCGAAGAATTCGGCTTCTTTGGCAGTGTTGTATTGCTTTTGCTTTACCTCGCGATTATCTTTCGGGGACTGTACATAGCGGCCCATGCGACGGAAAATTTCGGGCGCTTGTTGGCTGGCGCACTTAGTCTGACTTTTTTTGTCTACCTATTTGTGAATACTGGTATGGTTGCCGGAATGCTACCAGTGGTCGGGGTGCCTTTGCCTCTGATCAGTTATGGTGGTACGTCCATGGTCACCCTGATGATGGGGTTTGGTTTAATTATGTCGATACGATCGGCAAAACGATTTCTGGTTTAATGAAAATATTATTGATTATCATTGGGTTTATGCTGTCGCCTTTAGTCTCGGCGCTTGAGATTACGACTGGTGATTACCAGGGGCGCGCCGATGTCGCCAGTTTCCTGCAGCGAGTCGCTGCCGAATCAGCCTACAGCGAGCAGGAGCTGGTCGATTTGTTTGGTCAGGTCGAGAAGCAGGAGCACCTGTTCGCGAAGCTGGACAGGCCTGCCGAAAAAGAGCTTGAATGGTATCAGTATCGCCGCATTTTCATAAAAGATAAACGCATCAGCAGGGGCGTTGAATTCTGGCGTGCACACCGCGAGTTGTTGGCCGAGGTGAGTGAAAAAACGGGCGTTCCCGAGGAAATTATTGTCGCTATTATCGGCGTTGAAACTTTCTATGGAATATATCGGGGTAAGGATCCGGTGTTCGATAGTCTGGTAACGCTGGCCTTCGACTATCCACGCCGGGCAAAATTTTTTACCCGTGAACTGGAAGAATTTTTGTTACTGGCGAAAGAGCAGCGCTTTGAAGTGCGGGCCTTGCGCGGATCCTATGCGGGGGCGATGGGCATGCCGCAGTTCATCTCTTCGAGTTATCGCAATTACGCGATTGATTTCGATGGTGACGGACAGACGAATTTGTTCGACAGCATTCCGGATATCGCCGGTAGTGTGGCCAATTACTTCGTCAGGCATGGCTGGCAGCGCGGTGGTCGCGTCGCACGGCCTTTGATAGCAATCGACGACAACTCTATTGATCAACTCGAGCCCGGGGTTAAACCCAATTACAAGTGGCGGCAATTAGAGCAAAGCGGGTTGGTCTCCACGATACCTATTGAAGCAGAAATGCCAGTCGCGCTGGTCACCTTGCAGCAGCGGGATCATCCTGAGTACTGGGCCGGATTCAAGAATTTCTACGTTATCACGCGCTATAACCACAGCGAACTCTACGCAATGGCTGTGTACCAGCTTGCCAAACTGATCCGTAACGAGTTTAAGAAGGAACCATGAGACAGTGGCTCATGCTTTCGCTGTTGCTGGTAGCGCTAGCTGGCTGTACCTTCGGCGTGCCAATCGGCGACCGCGGTCAGCAGCAGAGCAGCAGCTCGGGAGTTCCGGCAACGACGCCATCAAAGCGCGGTAACCCTTCTTCGTACGTAGTGTTTGGTAAGCGCTACTACGTGCTTAACAGTTCTGAAGGTTTCGTGCAGCGCGGTATCGCATCCTGGTACGGCACCAAGTTTCACGGTCGGGATACATCCAGCGGAGAGGTTTACAATATGTACGCGATGACCGCGGCGCATAAGACCTTGCCGATTCCGGTCTATGTGCACGTCAAGAATCTGGATAATGGCCGTTCCGCTGTGGTGAAGGTCAATGATCGTGGCCCCTTCATCTCGGGCCGTATTATCGATTTATCCTATGCCGCTGCCAAAAAGCTGGGTGTGGATGGACCTGGCACCGCCAATGTAGAGATCAGGGTGCTCAGTGCGGGCGAAGATCAACCGACCTCGGTTGCACGCAGCATACCGCTCGACACCGGGCTCGAGCAGGATCTGCCCTTGTATATCCAGATGGGATCTTTCTCCAGCCAACTTAACGCGAACAATCTGGTACAGAATCTGGTTGCCGCGGATGAAACCGCGGTGCGAATTTCCGAGCTGGAAACCGGCGACGGGCTATTTTACCGGGTTAGAGTCGGTCCGTTGTTCGATATCGACGAAGCCAATGCTATTTTGAGCAGGCTGCGCGGCAAGGGCTTCCAGACGGCACATATCGTGGTCCAGAGTGATGCTGAATAAACCTTGTGAGGCATCGCCGTGATCGCTACAATCGCGACTCCTGTGAATTCCCCAACTCGACCAGACCCTATGAAACTCGTCTCGTTACCGTTTAGCCTGCTGGTTCTGCTAATGCCCGCTGTCTTGTGGGGGGCCGCCAAGCCCATTCCTAATCCGCCGGCGCTGGATGCCACCAGCTACTACCTGGTCGATTTTGATTCGGGCAGGGTACTTGCTGAAAAGAATCCGGATGATCAGGTGGAACCGGCGAGTATCACCAAGTTGATGACGGCCTACCTGGTCGACAAAGCGATAGCCGATGGTGATGTTACGCTGGATGAAATGGTCACCATCAGTGAGAAAGCCTGGCGCATGAAGGGTTCCAAGATGTTTGTCGAAGTCGGCAAACAGGTATCCGTATCCGATTTACTTAAAGGGCTGATTATTCAATCCGGCAACGATGCCAGCGTGGCACTGGCCGAACACATTGCCGGTTCCGAGTCGGCATTTGCCGGCTACATGAATCACCAGGCCAAACTGCTTGGTATGGACAATACCAATTACGTCAATGCAACCGGTTGGCCTGATGAAAACCACTACAGCAGCGCGCGCGATATTGCGATTTTGACGCGTACTCTTATCGATGAATTTCCGGAGTCGTATAATTATTACAAGGAACGTGAGTATACCTTCAATAAAATCCGCCAGTTCAACCGTAATCGCCTGTTATGGCGTGATGACTCGGTAGATGGTGTCAAGACCGGGCATACCGAAGCCGCCGGCTTCTGTCTGGTCGCATCGGCTCAACGCGAGGAAATGCGTTTAATTTCGGTGGTTCTGGGTGCCGGTTCTGACAAGGCCCGCACACAGAGCAGTCAGTCGTTGCTCAACTATGGCTTCCGTTATTTCGAAACCCACAAATTGTACCGTTCTGATGAAGTGCTGAAGACTGCGGAAATCTGGTATGGCGATCAGGAACAGATCAGCCTGGGTGTCGGCAAAGATATTTTTATTACCATTCCGCGTGGGCGTTATCGTGATCTCGATGCGTCGATGGAAATCGATGCCGAAATTTCCGCACCGGTCGAGCGCGGCCAGTCGCTTGGTCAGGTCAATATCAAGCTTGATGAAGAGATGATTCTCAGTGAATCCATCGTGGCAATGCAGGCTGTCAACGAGGGCAGCCTGATCGATCAGGCGATGGACAAAATCAAGCTGATGTTTCGCTGATGACTGAAATGCCGGAATCCGCGGAATCCGCGCTGGCCCTGATCGATTATCCCAGCCGTTTCCCGCTCAAGGTTTTCGGCAAGCCGTCCGCTGAATTCGAGGCCATCGTCGTTGACCTGGTGCGCGCGCGATGCCCTCAGGCGGAGCATATTCAAATCAGCAAGCGTAACAGCAAGGGCGGTAAGTATCAGGCGCTGACCCTGACGTTCACCGTGCACTCGCATCAGCAACTGAAGGATATATATCGCGACCTGTATGAATGTGAACAGGTAGTAATGACGCTCTAGGTTGTTCCTGGACTATTCCCGGGCAGCGCATATGACCAAGCCATCGAATCCTGCAGAAGTGATTAACCTCGGTCGTTCAGAGTATCGGGTCACCTGGGATGCGATGCGCGACTTTACCCATCAGCGACAGTCACAAACACCTGATCAGTTATGGCTTACCGAGCATCCTCCCGTTTTTACCCAGGGTTTGAATGGTCGTGCTGAACACGTTCTTGACAGTGGTGATATACCACTAGTACAGGTCGATCGCGGTGGCCAGGTAACCTACCACGGACCGGGTCAACTGATTATCTACTGCCTGCTCGACCTCAACCGCCTCGGCCTTGGCGTCAAAGGGCTGGTGGCGTTGATCGAACAGGCGATCATCGATTTGCTGAAGGGCTACGGCATCGTCGCGCATACCCGTGTCGGCGCTCCGGGTGTTTATGTTGAGCAGGCAAAGATTGCGGCACTTGGTTTGCGCATTCGAAAAGGATGTTGCTATCATGGCCTGAGTTTGAATGTCGATATGGAACTGGAACCGTTTAGCCGCATCGATCCCTGCGGTTACCGTGACCTCGCAGTCACCCGGTTATGCGACCTTGGAGTTAACGTTGGTATCGAGCAAGTGGGTTGCGCACTGGCCGATATAATTAAAGGATTACTTAGTGAAAAAGAATCAGGTAGTACAGGGCGTTAAACTGAAAGGTGCGGACAAGGTTGCGCGCATTCCGATCAAAGTAGTGCCATCCACCTCGGTGAAGCGCAAGCCTTCATGGATTCGAGCCAAGGCGCCTACCGGTGACCTGGTGCGCAAGTTGAAGGCGCGCCTGCGTGAGAACAGCCTTTACACGGTGTGCGAGGAGGCCTCCTGCCCGAATCTGGGAGAATGTTTCTCCAAAGGGACGGCGACCTTCATGATCATGGGTGATATTTGTACGCGGCGCTGCCCGTTTTGCGATGTCGGTCATGGCCGACCGAATTCGCTCGATGCGTCTGAACCCGCTCACCTGGCACAGACGATCAATGCCATGGGCTTGCGTTACGTGGTCATTACTTCGGTCGATCGTGATGATTTGCGCGATGGTGGCGCGGGACATTTCGTTCAGTGCATACATGAAACGCGCAAGCTCAACCCTGATATCAAGATCGAGATACTCACTCCGGACTTTCGTGGTCGTATGGATGTTGCTCTGCAGATCATGACCCAAGCACCACCCGATGTGTTTAATCATAATCTTGAATCCGTGCCTTCTCTGTATAAAAAGATCCGCCCGGGTTCAGATTACCAATGGTCGCTCGATCTGTTGCAGGCGTTCAAAAAAATGCATCCGCAGGTGCCGACCAAATCGGGATTGATGCTTGGGCTTGGCGAGGATCTCGATGAAGTGCGTCAGGTTTTGCGCGATATGCGAGCGCATGACGTCAATATGCTGACGCTCGGGCAGTACCTTCAGCCCAGTCTGGATCATCTGGCAGTGGAACGTTTCGTCACCCCCGATGAGTTCGATGAACTTGGTGCCTATGCCGAATCTATCGGTTTCGACCAGGTTGCCAGCGGCCCGATGGTGCGATCTTCCTATCATGCTGATCTGCAAGCCGAGTCTGTCCTCAACACCTAGCCTTCTACTGCGACGGCGCTATGCCGCACCCTGCATGACTTTAGCTCGGTCAGAGCGCTCAACATAGTTAGACCATGCCTGCGCACTCTTCGGTCGCGAAAGTCATGCAGGGCACAGCCTTTCGCCGTCTCGCTACGAAGGCTGCTGGGAAGGCGGGCTTGGCCAGTAGACTCAGCTAGCTTTCTACTGCGGCGACGCTATGGCGCGCTCTGCCTGACTTTCACTCGGTCAGAGCGCTCAACATAGTGGCGACTATGCCTGCGCACTCTTCGGTCGCCAAAGTCATGCAGGGCACAGCCTTTCGCCACCTCGCTACGAAAGCTGGTAACGGCCGCAGACCCAACCCTGCTTCTACTGCGGCGACGCTATGGCGCACTCTGCCTGACTTTCACCCGGTCAGAGCGCTCAACATAGTGGTA
>JAIBDO010000039.1 GCA_024686195.1 Gammaproteobacteria bacterium
AGATCTCAGGCGTATCTCGATGGCAGCGGTGAGGTTTACTGGAATTCGAAGTTTTCGCGCCTGAATCGACACGCCTGAATCGACGGGCCTGATACATCAGGCTCAAACTCCACTGCTAACCTTTCTGACTTGACCAACCGCAGGTCGGCAATACCAATTTGTGTCATGTTTATTGGCCCTTTGAGACGAATCAGAGCCTCATAGCACATCATCACCGTGCAAAAAATCGAGCACCAGCTGACTGAATTGAAGCGGTTGTTCGGCGTGCAACCAGTGCCCCGCAGCGTCGATCGTCGCGATACTGGCGTTGCTGAAATGGCGTTTGATGACGTCGATCTCGGCGCTACCGACGTAGTCTGATCTGGCTCCACGTAAAAACAATGACGGCAGCTTGCTTACCCAGCCAGATGGGAGCGCCGTAAAATCGGTAAGGTAATCCATATCTTTCTGTATGACTTGCCAGTTGACACGCCAGCGCCAGGCCCCTTGTTCGCGCGACAGATTCTGCAGCAAAAATGCGCGCAGCTGGTCTTCGGGAATACTGGGTCTTAGCGCGTGATCGATTTGTGTGCGCGTGTCGAAACTCTCCAGATCAAGCGCCAATATCGGTTCGATCAGGTCGTCATAGTCATGATGATAAGCAACGGGCGCAATATCGGCGACGATCATGCTTGATATCAGCGCGGGATGCTGCAGCGCCAACGTCATCGCCACCTTGCCGCCCATGCTATGGCCGAGAATCCGGCAGTCACGCAATTCCAGCCGAGCTATCAATTGCGCCACATCTTCGGCCATCGCCGGATAATTCATTTCATCGGCGTGAAATGACTGACCGTGATTGCGTAAATCGACGCTGAAGACCTGGAAATCTTCAGCAAAGCGGCGCATGTGCGAATGCCAGTTTTTACCCGAACCGAACAACCCATGCAGAATCAGCAGTGGTTCACCACTGCCTGCCGTCGCGTAATACAGTTCAGGCATATCGTTTACGCTATCGGTTTAGCCAGACCTTAACCGTCGTTATTTCTTGCGCGGCAGGTACAGGTCGGTAATTGTTCCTTCGGCCATTTCGGCGGCGAAATTGAAGGTTTCCGAGAGCGTTGGATGCGGATGAATGGTCAGGCTGATATCTTCGGCATCAGCACCCATTTCCAGCGCCAGCACCGCCTCGGCAATCAATTCGCCGGCATTCGGTCCGACAATCCCCGCACCCAGAATGCGCATGCTGTCTTTTTCGAACAGCACCTTGGTCACGCCTTCATCACGATCAACACCCAGTGCGCGCCCACTGGCGGCCCACGGGAAAGCACCTTTTACGTACTCGACGCCCTGCGCTTTCGCCTCGATCTCATTCAATCCCATCCACGCGACCTCAGGGTCGGTATAGGCAACCGACGGGATCGTCAGCGGTTCGAAGTAAGACTTCATACCGGCGATCACTTCGGCCGCTACCTTGCCTTCATGGGTCGCCTTATGGGCGAGCATCGGGTTACCGACAATGTCACCGATCGCGAAAATATTCGGCACATTGGTGCGCATCTGTTTATCGACATTGATGAAGCCAGCGTCATCGACATTGACACCTGCTTTATCGGCACTGATCTTGTTGCCATTGGGGCGACGGCCTACCGCCACCAGAACCTTGTCATACAGCGTGGGTTGCGGAGCCTTGGCACCCTCGAAGCTGACCTTCAAACCATTCTTCTGCGCCTTGATCTCGGAAACTTTGGTCTTCAGCAGAATCGATTTGTAACGTTTCGAGATAACTTTGGTCAGGCCCCGCACCAGGTCCTTGTCACAGCCCGGGATCAGGCCGTCCATAAATTCGACGACGGTGATTTCAGATCCAAGCGCGTGGTATACGGTTGCCATTTCGAGCCCGATAATGCCCCCGCCGACAATCAGCAGCTTCTTCGGTACATCCTTTAATTCCAGGGCGTCGGTAGAATCCATCAGGCGGTCGTCGTCATTTGGAAACGGTGGGATTGCAGTGGCTTGCGAACCCGCGGCGATAATGCAGTTGTCGAAGTGGATCTGCGTACTTTTACCGTCTTTTTCAACGACGATGTTGTTGGCATCCATAAACTGCCCGACACCATGCACGACGGTAACCTTGCGCTGTTTGGCAAGCCCCGACAGGCCACCGGTCAACTTGCCGACCACCTTGTTCTTGAAACCGTTTATGCCATCGAGATCGATCTTCGGTTTACCAAAAGTGACGCCGTTGGCCTTGATATGCTCGGCCTCGTTGATGATTTGCGCGGTATGCAGTAACGCCTTGGAGGGGATACAGCCGACATTCAGACAGACACCGCCGAGCGAATCATAGCGCTCGACCAGCACGACCTTTTTGCCGAGGTCGGCAGCACGAAAAGCAGCAGTATATCCACCTGGCCCCGCACCCAGCACGACGACTTCCGTTTCGATATCGGCACTGCCAGCGGGAGCCGCCGGTTGCGCCGCACTTGCAGTCGTTGTCTCTGCTTCTGCCTGAGCGGCAGTAGGGGCCGCGGCAGGCGGAGCTTCGGCAGCGCCGTCCACGTCTATCAGGCCCAGCAGGCTGCCCTTAGAAATCTTGTCACCGACCGCCACCGCCATCTTTTTGATGGTGCCCGAATAGGGCGATGGAATATCCATGGTCGCCTTGTCCGATTCAAGTATTAACAGGGAATCTTCGGCCTTAACCGAATCCCCGGCAGCGACCAGCAGTTCGATGACTTCGACGTTGTCGAAATCGCCGATATCCGGCAATAAAATATCTTTTTCACTCATGATTATAAAAGTACCCTTCTGATATCAGATATGACTTGGCTCAGGAAACTGGAAAAGCGCGCAGCCTGCGCGCCATCGATTACGCGATGATCGTAGGACAGACCCAGTGGCAGCATCAAGCGTGGTTGGAATTCACCGTCGATATAAACCGGCTGCATCTTTGATCTCGATACGCCAAGAATAGCCACTTCGGGCGCATTGACGATCGGGGTGAAATTGGTGCCGCCGATACCGCCGAGACTGGAAATGGTAAAACAGCCACCCTGCATGTCGGTCGGCGTTAGCTTGCCATCGCGCGCGCGAATGGATATCTCACCCAGCTCCGCCGCAAGCTCAAACAGGCCCTTGCGATCGACATCACGCACCACCGGCACCACCAGCCCTCTGGGTGTATCGACCGCAATTCCGATATGAAAATACTTCTTCATGATCAGGTTTTCACCCCGGGCATCCAACGAAGCATTGAAACTGGGGAATTGTTGCATCGCAGTTACAACTGCCTTCATCAGGAAAATCAGCGGCGTCATACGCACGCCCTTCTTCTCTGCTTCTTTGGCGAGTGATTTACGAAACACTTCAAGATCGGTGATATCGGCTTCGTCGAACTGGGTGACATGGGGTACCGACACCCAACTGCGATGCAAATGAGCACCGGAAATCTTCTGAATACGACTGAGCGCAACCGTTTCGATTTCACCAAACTTTGAATGATCGATTTCAGGCATAGCGCTGATGCTGATACCACCACCCGCTGCGGGCGCACCCGGAGCCGCACCCGACATCGCCGTCTTAACAAATGCCTTCACATCAGACTTGACGATACGGCCCTTGGGTCCGCTACCGATGACCTGTTCCAGGCTGACCCCAAGCTCCCGTGCATAACGTCGAATCGAAGGACTGGCGTGAATCATCTTGCTACTTGCACTGGTCAGTTCAGTACCGCCAGCACCCGGATGCGGGCGCAGGGTCTTTCCCGGTATGGCGTCAGTCCTGGCTGCACTCGGCGCGGCTGGTTCAGGCGCTGTAGGCGGAGAGTCAGAACCGCCTGCAGTTTCCTGCTCGGGTTCAGGCTCGGATTGAGACTCGACCGATGTCGGCTCATCTTTGGGGCTACTGTCTCCGGCATCATCTGCCTTCGCTGCGGCACCACTCAGCGTTGCGATTGGATCACCCAGATTGAGTTTGTCTCCAACCTTGACGGTTATCGACTCGACCTTACCCGCAAACGGGCTTGGAATTTCCATTGTCGCCTTGTCAGATTCGAGGACGATAATCGACTGCTCCGCTTCGATGTCATCACCGACCGCGATCAGAATTTCAATGATTTCGATGTCCTTGAAATCACCGACGTCGGGAAGCGTTATTGTGTTGTTATCTGCCACTGAAATGCTCCTGTGCCTAAACCGTTATCGGGTTGGGCTTTTCGGGATCGATGCCGTATTTGCTGATCGCCTGCTGTACGACCTTGCTGTCGATTTCACCATCGTCGCTGAGCGCCTTCAACGCGGCGACTACGACATAATAACGATTGACCTCAAAGAAAATGCGCAGATTGTCGCGCGTATCACTGCGACCGAAACCATCGGTACCGAGACTGACAAAGCGTGAGGAAATATATTCGCGGATTTGCTCAGAATAGGCACGAACATAGTCGGTCGCCATAATCACCGGACCCTTGCGTCCGCGCAACTGGGTTTCCAGGTAACTCTGGCGCGCCTTCTTGGTGGGATGCAGCTGGTTCCAGCGGTCGCAGGCCTTTGCGTCGCGAGCCAGCTCGTTAACACTGGTCACACTCCACACATCGGCATTGATTTTGAAATCATCTTTCAACAACTGCGCCGCCGCCATAACTTCGCGCAGGATCGTCCCCGACCCCATGAGCTGCACCTTGGTGCCTTTTTCCTCGTCTTCTTCGAGGCAGTAAATGCCCTTGACGATACCCTCTTCCGAGCCTTTGGGCAGCGCTGGATGCTGGTAGTTTTCATTCATCAGGGAAATGTAATAAAACACGTTTTCTTTCATCTGATACATGCGCTTCAGGCCACTGTGGATTATCACAGCGAGTTCGTAAGCGAAGGTTGGATCATAGGAAACACAATTTGGGATCGTGCCGGCAACAATCAAACTGTGACCATCCTGGTGCTGCAAGCCCTCGCCGGCAAGCGTGGTGCGTCCCGCAGTACCACCCATCAAAAAGCCGCGCACCTGCATATCACCGGCCGCCCAGGCCAGGTCGCCGATACGTTGAAAACCGAACATCGAGTAATAGATATAAAACGGAACCATGCTGACGCCATGAGCGCTGTAGGCTGAGCCCGCGGCTATCCAGGATGACATCGCACCGGCTTCACAAATGCCTTCCTCGAGGATCTGGCCCTTGATATCTTCGCGGTAGTACATCACCTGGTCAGAGTCCATCGGTTCGTACAACTGGCCTTTACAGGAATAAATGCCCAGTTGCCGGAACATGCCTTCCATACCGAAGGTACGTGCTTCATCGGGCACAATGGGGACGATGTTCTTGCCGATATTCTTGTCACGCGCCAGGCTCGACAACATGCGCACAAACGCCATCGTGGTCGAAATCTCGCGATCACCGCTGTCTTTCAATAACGCATCGAAAATTTCGAGGCCCGGCACGATAAGGGGTTTCGCGCTATCACTGCGCACCGGCATGTAGCCGCCCAGTTTTTCGCGACTGGCGCGCATATACTTCATTTCTTCACTGTCTTCAGGAAATTTGTAGAACGGCGCTTTGGGGATTTCTTCGTCGCTGACCGGAATATTGAAGCGATCGCGAAACGCCGTGAGCGCCTCTTCACCCATTTTCTTTTGTGAATGCGTGATGTTCTGGCCTTCGCCAGCCTCACCCATGCCGTAGCCTTTAACCGTTTTGGCGAGGATAACGGTGGGTCGCCCCTCCCATTCGACTGCTTCAGCGTAGGCTGCATATACCTTATGAGGGTCGTGGCCGCCACGATTCAGGCGCCAGATATCCTCATCGGACATGTCGGCGACCAGTTCCCGCGTTTCGGGATACTTGCCGAAAAAGTGTTCACGCGTATAGGCTCCGCCCTTCGCCTTGCAGGCCTGATACTCGCCATCGATTGTTTCTTCCATGAGTTTCTGCAACATGCCGCTGGTATCTTTCGCCAGCAACTGATCCCAGTACGAACCCCAAACTACTTTAATGACATTCCAGCCAGCACCACGAAATACCGCTTCCAGCTCCTGAATGATCTTGCCGTTACCGCGCACCGGGCCATCGAGACGTTGCAGGTTACAGTTGATGACAAAAATCAGGTTGTCCAGATTTTCGCGCGCAGCAAGCGATATGGCACCAAGCGATTCGGGCTCATCCATTTCACCATCGCCCATGAAGGCCCAGACCTTGCGATCCTGCTGCGGCTGTATCTCACGATTATGCAGATACTTCATGAAGCGCGCCTGATAGATCGCCATCAATGGTCCGAGGCCCATGGATACAGTCGGGAACTGCCAGAAATTCGGCATCAGCCATGGATGCGGATAAGACGACAGACCGTTCTTATCCAGAGCTTCCTGGCGAAACGCCATGAGCTGCTCTTCGCTGATGCGACCCTCGAGAAAGGCGCGCGCATAAATACCCGGTGCTGAATGTCCCTGGAAAAAAACCAGGTCACCCATGTTCTCTTCGGTCGGGGCTTTGAAAAAGTGCATGAAGCCGACGTCGTAAAGCGTCGCAGCCGAGGCGAAGCTGGCAATATGCCCGCCGAGTTCACTGGATTTGCGGTTTGCGTGCACCACCATCGCCGCGGCATTCCAGCGGATAACCGAACGCAGACTATGCTCGATGGCCTGGTCGCCCGGGATCGGTCGCTGTTGCGCAAGCGGGATGGTGTTGAGGTAAGCCGTGGTCGCCTTGAAAGGCAGGTAGGCACCGGAACGGCGCGTTTTATCGATTAACTGGTCAAGCAGAAAATGTGCGCGCTCGGGGCCTTCGCGTTCCAAAACGGAGTCGAGGGATTCGAGCCACTCCAGAGTTTCTTCCGGATCAATATCGGTTTCATCTACCACGTGCGTCGCCTTTACTGTAAATTGACGGGATTATACAGGAAATTAATCCGCTGCCAGTTTCAATTATCATTATTAATCAGACCATAAATTTTATAGATTCCCTATCTTTGATCCGTGAACGCTTTGACCAATGAATAAACTGACCATCATCAAGCCCGATGACTGGCACCTGCATTTGCGCGACTCGCATTTCATGGAAGCCGTCGTCGCTGACAGCGCTCGCCAGTTCGGACGCGCGATCATTATGCCTAACCTAGTTCCACCGGTGCGCAACTGCGCAGATGCACTCGCTTATCGACAACGAATCTGCAGCGCATTACCGCATGGAAGCCCTTTCAATCCGTTGATGACCCTGTACCTCACGGATAATACCAGCGTCGACGACATCAAGGCGGCGAGCGAATCAGAGTTCATTTATGGTGCCAAACTTTACCCGGCAGGTGCAACCACCAACTCCGACGCAGGCGTGACTGATCTGAAAAAACTCGGGCCGGTGTTTGAATCGATGCAAAAACATGGTCTCATCCTGCAAATACATGGCGAAGCAACCGGTCCCGAAATCGATGTTTTTGACCGCGAGAAGGTTTTCATCGATAACAGCCTGAGCGCGATCCGCGCCAGCTTTCCGGGACTGCGCATCGTCTTCGAACACATTACCACCAGCGAAGCGGTCACGTTCGTGCGTGATGGTGATTCGAATCTGGCGGCTACCATCACGCCCCACCACTTGCTGATCAACCGCAATGCACTGTTTCGCGGCGGCATTCGACCGCATCACTATTGCCTGCCAATCGCCAAACGCGAGCATCATCGACTGGCGCTGCTAAATGCCGCCACGAGTGGAGAAGCAAGTTTCTTTGCGGGTACCGACAGCGCACCGCACAGCGAACAGGCGAAGGAATCGGCCTGTGGTTGCGCCGGAATTTTCTCTGCCCACAGTGCGCTTGAACTCTACGCAGAAGCGTTTGAGCAACAAAATAGCTTCACTCATTTCGAGACTTTCATGAGCCGCAATGGCCCTGATTTCTATCAGCTGCCGCACAACTCGACAACCGTTAGCCTGGAGCGCAAATCCTGGATGGTACCTGAATCCTTGCCCTATCCCGAGTCCAGGCTCATACCATTTATGGCCGGAGAAGCCTTGCAGTGGAAGCTCTGTCAAGATGACTGAATTTACGCCGATGGCCGAGCGCTTTCGCGGTTATATGCCGGTTGTCGTTGATGTCGAAACCGGCGGTTTCAACGAATCCACCGATGCTTTATTGCAGATAGCGGCGGTGTTGCTGGATATTAACGAAGCTGGCCAGTTTTACTGCCGCGAAACGGTGTCCTGCCATGTAACGCCTTTTGCAGGCGCTAACCTCGACCCCAAGTCGATGGAAGTGAATGGCATCGATGTTGATCATCCCTTTCGTCTCGCCGTCGACGAAAAAATCGCGTTACCGAAAATCTTCAAGCCGGTTCGGGAAGCACTCAAACACCACAGCTGCACCAAGGCGATCCTGGTCGGGCACAACGCCAACTTCGATCTCAAGTTCATCAATACGGCGGCAGCCAGATCCGGCATTAAACGTAATCCGTTCCACCCCTTCAGCACTTTTGATACGGTCACTCTCGCCGGCCTCGTCTATGGCCAAACCGTCCTTGCGCGCTCGGTGCGTGCGGCCGGGATGGACTGGGACACCGGGGAAGCGCATTCAGCAATTTATGACGCCGAAATGACCGCGATGCTGTTTTGCAATATCGTCAATCAAGTTTCTTTTATGCCAAACTGATCGCTGATTTCATCTATACTTGCGGTCTCTTATCACAGTCCTGCCGATGCATTGCGTAAACAAGATATTTCTATCATTGTCGTTGACGACCTGCAATTTAGTCGGGAGGTAGTCAAATCCGGCCTCACTAAATCGGGTTACATCGACATCCGTACTGCCAGCGCCGCCGATGAAGCTTTGTATCTGCTCAATGAGCGGCGCGCTCACGTGGTGCTTGCCGATTTCTGGATGCCGGGTATGAATGGACTGGAACTGACCGACCTGATTCGTCGCTGGGATGAAAACAACGACCGCTATACCGGAATTGTATTGCTTACGGCAGAGGATACAGCCTCCAGTATCGTGGTTGCCTTCGATCGCGGTGTTGACGATTTCATTTCCAAGTCGGCAAACCAGTTCGAGCTGGCAGCCCGCGTTTTTGGTGCCGGACGCTATGCGTTCCAGCAAAACGACCTGCGCGAACGCGCGCGTCGTATGAGCGACCAGTTACGGGAAATAAAACAGAACAGCCTGCAAGACCCGGAGACCCACCTGCCCAACCGCCTGCAACTTGAGCTGAACATCGAGTCCGTAATCGAACATTGCAACGCTCGCGGAGGCGGGCTTGGTATTGCCCTGATCGAAGTGAATACGGGCAACAGCGAACCGAAACCCGGCACCCTTAAAGCAGTCGCCAATTCAATACAGTTATCCCTGCGCCCCATGGATATGGTGGCGCGTTACGATTCGAACACCTTTGCAGTGTTGGTGCATTATCCGGATCCGGAAGTATTTAACCTCGGACTGTTTGACCGCCTGATTGAAAGCATAAAGCGCAATACGCTGCACATCGGCAACCAGGACGAGCCGCTGCAGATTTCCATCGGTATCTGGCACGGCCACGAATTGAACCCTGCTCCGGGCATGAGCGAAATAATCAACCTCGCGCAGCAGGCCTGCGCACCGATCAGTTAGTGCACTCACACTAACGCGCTCAAACGAAAAACCTCGCCGCTAGCGAGGTCGTTGGGATATTACTGGCGGATACTACCTAATGTCTGACTGGCGGCTTATTGCGCCACCTTGTCGACTGCCTCTTTTGCCATCTTCTCGAGGTCTCCAGAAGCATGCATTTCCAGAGTGATATCACAGCCCCCGATCAATTCACCATCGACATATACCTGAGGAAACGTGGGCCAATCTGCAAAACGCGGCAGGTTCTGGAAAATCTCGGGGTCAGCAAGCACATTGACATAGGCAAACTCGATTTCCAGCGACTTCAATGCTTCAGCGGTGCGGCTCGAAAATCCACATTGCGGTAACTGCGGGGTACCCTTCATATAAACAATGACAGGATAGGTTTCAACTTGCTGTTTAATACGGTCCAGGACGTCCATTCAATACCTCAAAAAATAACCAAGCAAAATACTAAGGTATTATCATAACCATTTTTTTCAACATTAAAAAGCCAATTAACACGCAAGCAATAAATCTGCGCGCCATCTATCAGCGGTCGACATGTTGTTGTAACCAGTATTCCAGCAAAGCACTGTGCCACAATTTGCTGCCGTTCAGACGAGTGAAATGACTTTCCGGCTCAGCCAGCAGTTTGTCGAGATAATCGCGACTGAAAAGCCCGCGCTCTCGGCTACGCTGGCTGTTAAGGGTATCCGCCATGAACTGGTAGAAGTCTCCGCGCACGAACTTCAAAGCCGGCATGGGAAAATATCCCTTGGGCCGATCGATGACAGCATCAGGAATACGCCCACGCGCGATCTCTTTGAGTATCCCTTTACCCTGATGTTTAAGCTTCAAATCAACCGGGCAGGATGCCGCGATTTCCACCAGGTGGTGATCGAGGAAAGGCACCCGGGCTTCCAACCCCCAGGCCATCGTCATATTATCCACTCGCTTGACTGGATCGTCGACTACCAGGGTGGTGACATCGAATCTGAGCACGGCATCCATAAAACTGTCGGCCTCGCTGCTATTCAACTGTTCTTCGATCAGGGCAGCGGTGTGATCTTCACCGTGATAGCGGGGATCCACCGTTTCGCAAAACTCAGCATGATCACGATCGACGTAATGATTGGCAAAGCGCTGCAGTGCCGAGCCCTCCGCCTGCGCCATTTGCCCGTACCAGAAGTAACCTGCAAACACTTCGTCAGCACCCTGCCCGCTTTGCACCACCTTGACCGATTTTGAAACCTGCTCCGAAAGCAGGTAAAAGGCGACCGCATCCTGACCAAACATCGGTTCTGCCATAGCGCC
The DNA here is from genome assembly GCA_024686195.1 of Gammaproteobacteria bacterium. Classification (GTDB taxonomy): domain Bacteria; phylum Pseudomonadota; class Gammaproteobacteria. The sequence continues at coordinate 10,854 of JAIBDO010000039.1, forward strand.
GACTGCTTCCGGCAGACGCGTTAACACGTCCGCATTGGGAATTAGAAATTTCTGATGATCAGTAGAATAACGCGCCGCGACCGGATCAGAGAATTCGAATTCATTGCCGCGTTCCTCAGGCTGATCTTCGAAACCGATACTGAAGGTGCGGATATCGCGCTGTCCTGCTTCGGCCAGTAACGCGACCAGCAGGCTGGAATCGAGACCACCGGATAACAATACGCCGACAGGAACATCAGCAATCGTGAGCCGTTTCTTGACGGCCTGCATCAGCGCGTCATGAATCGCGTTGTTCCATTCCTCTTCCGACAGCGCGGTCGCAGGACGCTTCGCGATAAGGTTCCAGTAACGCACCTCGCTGATCTCTCCGCGCGGGCTGACATTCATGGAGTGTGCCGGGCGACACTTCCTGATCGACTGGATGAGCGTGCGCGGCGCCGGAATAACAGCGTGCAAACTCAGCTGGTGATGCAGCCCGACGGGGTCGATATCGGTGGCAAACAGGCCGGTCGCAAGCAAGGCCTGCGGATTCGATGCAAAGTAGAAGCCTTCTTTGCTGCTAGCGTAGTAGAGCGGCTTGATCCCCATACGATCCCGCGCCAGAAAAAGGTTTTGCTGCTGGTTATCCCAGATGGCAAAGGCAAACATGCCGTGCAAGCGCTCCACACAGTCATCGCCCCAGCAGGCATAGGCATTGATAATGACTTCAGTATCGCTATGCGAATTGAAGCGATATCCCTTTGCAATCAGCTCTTCCCGTAGTTCCGGGTAATTGTAAATGGTGCCGTTAAACACGATCGTGTAGCGCTGACTGACATCATGCATCGGTTGATGCCCCGATGCAGACAGATCGATGATGGCCAGCCGACGATGGCCAAGCATGACCGGTCCCGCAAAAAACTCTCCCTTGTCATCAGGTCCTCGCCTCGCCACCTGAGCAGACATACGGGCGGCATGTTCCGGGTTGATAGCGCTTGCATTAAAACTCAAAGCTCCAAATAAGCCGCACATATATCCTCACAATAACTGTTGATTAGTTGCATGAAACGCTGCCAGAGATGCGTTGCACCCCATAGTGAAAGTCCTTATACTGCGCCGCGAGTCGCGGACGAGGACTAGTTTCCAAGTCACGTATTCTAAACGTTTATAATCGGGAGTCATCCATGAATCCGTTAAAATCTATTACTGGCACAATTGTCTCCGGCGTGGTTATCTCCGCTATCGTGATGATCGTGTTTTCTGATGGTGTAACCACCTCAATCCAGTGGGCTGTATGGCTACACGTGCTCGCCGGCGTCGCCTGGGTCGGGCTGTTGTATTATTTCAATTTCGTGCAGGTACCCGGTGTCGCCAAGGCAATCGCAGAAGCTGAAGGCGGTGGACCCGGCCCTGCAGCGATCAACAAGTACCTCGCGCCCTCCGCGCTGTTGTGGTTCCGTTGGGCCGCTGTGGCAACCTGGTTCACGGGTGCATACATTCTCGCAAAGATGGGCATTCTCGGCGCCGCTTTCACCTTTCAACCCGGCGCCGCTGTTATCGGCGTTGGTGCATGGCTCGGCACTATCATGGCGCTAAACGTGTGGGTTTTCATCTGGCCTAACCAGAAAAAGATCCTTGGCCTCGACGGCAAGACTCATGCGCCTGAAGTCATTGCCAAAGCAAAAGTGGTTGCGCTGATGGCCTCTCGCACCAATACGGTGCTGTCGATTCCCATGCTGTTATCGATGACGGCTTATGGACACGGTGGCTTCCCCTACTAATTGTGTTGATGTAGGCAGCAGCAGACGTTTACAAGCCCCGTTTCGACGGGGTTTTTTTTTGCTGGAAAGGCTTGTATTCGCCAAAAATCACTGTATGTTTGAGCGTTTTTTTCACGCCGGCAACCTATGTCAGACCATATCATCAAGGCTTACCAATCACTGCCTGTCACTTTCAGCCATGGTGATGGCTGTTATCTGTGGGACACTGACGGTAAACGCTATCTGGATGCGCTGAGCGGCATTTCAGTTACCAGCCTTGGGCACAACTACCCGGCAGTCACCGCCGCGATTCAGCAGCAGGCGGCTACCCTGTTGCACACCTCCAATCTTTACTCCATCAGCTGGCAACAGAAACTGGCTGATCTGCTATGCCAGACTGCCAATATGGATCGCGTTTTCTTTGCCAACTCAGGCGCCGAAGCAAACGAAGCAGCGATCAAGCTGGCGCGGTTGTACGGTCATCAACAGGAAATCAGCAATCCCCAGATCGTCGTCATGGAGCATGCATTCCACGGACGTACCATGGCGACGTTGAGCGCCACCGGAAGCCGCAAAGTGCAGGCCGGTTTTGAGCCACTGGTAGGCGGTTTCGTCAGAGCCCCGTTTAACGATATTGCTTCGATTGAAGCCATAGCGGAAAACAACCGTGATGTCGTTGCAATTCTGGTAGAGCCGGTTCAGGGCGAAGCCGGCATCATTATTCCCGATTCGGGATATCTCTCTGAACTGCGGCGTATCTGCGATCAGAATGGCTGGTTATTAATGCTGGATGAAATTCAATCCGGTATGGGTCGCAGTGGCAAGATGTTTGCCTGCCAGCACGAAACGGTGATACCTGACGTAATGACTCTGGCGAAGGCCCTGGGTAACGGAGTACCGATTGGCGCCTGTTTGACTAGTGGTAAAGCCGCTGAGGTCATTCAACCGGGTAATCACGGGTCGACTTTCGGTGGCAACCCGCTGGCCTGTCGTGCGGGTTACACGGTGCTGGAAAGCATGCTTGAAAACAACATTGCTGACAACGCGGCACAACGCGGCCAGCAACTTGCCGAGGCCCTGCGCAAGGGCCTGGCGAACAACCCCGATGTCGACGAAGTACGCCATCTGGGTCTTCTACTCGCAGTTCAGATGAAGCTTCCCTGCCAGGCACTGGTCGCAATGGCCCTGGAACAGGGTCTGCTGATCAACGTCACAGCGGGATCCGTCGTCCGCCTGTTACCACCCCTGGTGTTAAGCGAAGACGAAACGGCCGAAATCGCGAGAATCCTGATCTCCTGCATCAATCAATTTACAGGTTAAACTATGTCCCAGCGTCACTTCATCAGCCTGCTGGATCTCACCAGCGACGAACATCGGGCATTGATTGCACATGCCATCGACACCAAGCAAAAGCTAAAGCAAGGCATCTCCCACACGCCACTGAGCGGAAAGCTGCTCGCCATGATTTTCGAAAAATCATCGACGCGAACTCGTGTTTCTTTCGAGGCGGGGATGTACCAGCTGGGTGGCCATGCCATTTTCATGTCACCGCGTGACAGCCACCTCGGGCGCGGCGAGCCCATTGAAGACAGCGCCAAAGTAATTTCCAGCATGGTGGATGGAATACTGATCCGCACCTTCGGCCACGATCGCCTGGAGACACTGGCGCAACATTCCTGCGTGCCGGTGATCAACGGACTCAGCGATTTGTTGCACCCCTGTCAGCTGCTGGCGGATATGCAGACCTGGTTCGAGCTCCGCGGCGATATTGCCGGCGCAACGGTTGCCTGGATCGGAGACGGCAACAACATGTGTCATTCTTATATCAATGCGGCGATCCGCTATGGCTTCAACCTGAGAGTCGCCGCCCCTCCAGGACATCATCCCGATCCCGATCTGGTACAAAGTGGTGGAGATCGAATCAGTTTGCATGAAACGGCGATCGACGCCGCGCAAAACGCGGACCTGGTGGTGACCGACGTTTGGGCGAGCATGGGCCAGGAAGAGGAACAGGAGCAGCGTTTGCAAAGCTTTGCAGACTATCAGGTTAACGACAGGATTATGCAATCGGCCCACGCGGATGCGTTGTTCATGCACTGCCTGCCGGCGCATCGTGATGAAGAAGTCAGCACCGCGGTGCTGGAAAGCCCGCAATCCGTTGTTTGGCAGGAGGCGGAAAACCGCCTGCACGCACAGAAAGCCCTGTTGGAATTTCTGCTTTGCGGTGGCTTGTAATCAGCAAATGATGCCAGTCATCGGCTCGTCAAAAGTTCCTCAGTTTAAGCTTCAAGCACTTCCAACCGATCGTGTCCGCGTTCTTTGGCTAATCTAAGTGCCGTATCTACCCTGACCAGTAGTTCGCGCGAAAAACTGCGCGGCATTACTGTCTGACTACCGACACCAAGACTCATCGTTAGAAATTTCGAGCAAGCGGATCTCGCATGTTCGATTTTCCTGTCGGCAAGTGTCTCGTGAATGGTTCTCGCGATCTGCCGCGCATCCTGAGCGCTCATACCGGGCAGCAACACTGCAAATTCGGCACCCTGCAAACGCGCAACCATCTGCGCCGAATCAGTTATCTGATCATTGAGAATGCGTGCAACCAGTTGCAATTGACGATCACTCATTTCCTGCCCGTAATGGGCGTTGAATTCATAGAAATAATCGATGTTCAGCTTTATCAGGGAAATCGGCAGTTTGCTGTCCTGGTATTCGCGCCAGGTTTCTTCCAGCTGAATACGGAACGCACGGTAACTGCCAACTCCGGTCAATTCGTCCGTGGTGGAAATTTTTTCGAGCGCCTTGTTGGTCTGTGATACTGATTGCAGCAGACGATGCAGGTCGTCAATCAGGGTCTCGTTATCGTAGCGATAATAGAGTGCGTCATTGACCAGTTGATGCATGCGCTTGACACTGACAAACCCCGCTACCATGAAGAACAGGTAAAGCAGACCGTGCAGGTAGGTGGCCGAGCGCCCCTGCAGGAAGAGCCAGATGGTGACGGGTAACATGATGGTCAACATGTAAACCATATAAACCCGCAATGACGTCGACAGATAAGCGATGGCGCCCGCGCTCATGGTGAGTAACAGCGAATGCAGGATAATCTGCAGGTTGGTGGTGATGTACGACATTGCCAGAGCAGCACCACAACCGAGCATCAGACCGGTGCCCACAACGCCCAGCAGAAATTCGTCGTGCCATTTCTGATAAGGGAAATAACCGTGGCTGCGCATCGCCAGAAACTGTTTGAGATGACGCGCGCGTAACATCATTATCAGGAACAGCACTCCATACCATAGCAACACCCAGTGTTCGCGTCCCTGTATCGACAGCTCTACATAGGCCAGCAAGGCCGCTAATGTAGAAACAAACAACGTGATGTGCCTGCCCATGCGGAAGCGATCGTACAGGAAGGTAACCAGTTCCTGCTGCTGCAGGTGATGACTGCTGACTGGAGAGGTCTCGGAAGTGATCGTCAACTCCTTTATTACCGATATCTAAATGCTCTGCGCCCTGTGGTCTATGTGATTAACCCGGCGACAAAGTATATCGTATTCAGGGCTACAAGAATGCGCCAGATCAAGGCGCAGCTTGCAGCCAAGGGTTGCTCCCTTGGTAAAAGCTGCAACGCTGAGTTGGTGCATTCTTGTAGCCCCTATCTCTTTGATTTTAATATGTAAGGCCAACGCGTGTCTGCCCGCAGGCTGCGTTATCAGAACTTGCTTTAGAATGACTAAAGCGGCGTTCTGATGCCTTGCTGCGAACAGACACGCGTTGGCTGAATACGATATACTCTGTCGCCGGGTTAATAGCTAACGTGATTATTATATAGTGCGCTTCGAGTTTAGCGGATAAGGGTAGAAATGAGCAATACGCAGGACTATGTAGAGTGGTTTCGCGGTGCAGCGCCATACATAAAGGCGCACCGCAAGAAA
>JAIBDO010000197.1 GCA_024686195.1 Gammaproteobacteria bacterium
CGCAATCCCGAAGCCGTTGTGCAAAAGATTTATGATTTTCTGGAGATTCCTGACCTCGCTGTCTGGGGTGACGGTCAGGGTCATTATTTCGATCGCATCGAGAAAGAAATTACCGAGAACGATGGCAGTGCTTACGGGATCCCGGATCTGCACCAGCTCGGTCCAAAATTGCGCGATCGTCACTGGAAGGCGAAAGATGTGCTCGGCAACCAGTTGTATTTCAAATACAAGCGAATGGAATTCTGGCGTCCCAAGAAACGTAACTTCTGACACGGTTTCGGTTTTTGCCGCAGGAGCCACGCCTGCGATTTGTACTGTTGTTACTCAGCGTCCCCCTTGCACGCGATCCATTTAGCGTCGATTTGACGACAGGCATAGAACCTCTGCGCTTACAGTATTGGTAGACTGTGGGTATTGGGAATATCTTCTTTCGGAGTTCTTTACTCTGGCTCGATGGCCTGGCTCAATGGGTTGCTGCCAATTTAATGCGATGGTGGCGCAGTTGCTGCGCGAGGCTAGCCTGGCGATAAATAGCCGTGATGATAAGTGGAGCAGGGTATTGCAAGATGCAGCATCTGTAGACTTTCGGCGGTGTCGCGCGCAAAGCTCTTCACTTAAAACGGCTTATCCTTTCAGTTTGAGCCTCATCCAGGCGGTCATAACATCTTATAACTAATAAAAAAAGGGCCAATAAAAAAGGGCTCCCGAGGGAGCCCTTTAAGTACTGCTTTACGAATCTTCTAGACTAGATGATGTCGTATTTCAGGACTGCCATGACTGCGGTACGATCATCGCTAGAACGATCAGAGTCCTTGTCGATGTGGTTGATTTCGTAGTACATGGTGGTCTTGCGACCGAGGCTTTGAGTGTAACCCAGAGTCAGAGACATCTGGTCTTCGTCGTCACCAGAACCCGAGTTGCTACCCGAATCTTCGTCAAGCATGAGCACTTCGGCGTGAACGTAGAAATTACTGATCAACCAGTCAACAACAAAACCCGTGTCGTCTTCCTGCATTTGGGCAGCCAGGTTAAGAGTAGTTTCACCGATGCCGATGCCGCTCAGCGCAAAGCCGATGATATCTTCGTCAGATCCATCACTACCTTGAGTGGTTTCAGTACTCTGGTAAGCACCAGCCAGTGTCATGTCGCCGATAGCCATGCTGGCGGCTACTTCGAACGCATCGATATCGTCGTCATCGTCAGGGGCAGCGCCGCCTTTTGCAACCGAGTCTCCTTCTTTAACCATGTAAACAGTTGCGCCGAAGTTGAAGTTACCAGAACCACCAGCGTAGGTGATTGCGTCATCGGTACGACCGCGGTAGTTAACCATGGCGTAACCAGAGTGCCACCATGGGTTATCGACAGGACCAACAACGAAGTTGTAGAAAGTCTGGTTAGTCTGACCGAGGTGCACTTGACCCCAGTCGCCTTTAAGACCGACGTAGCGGTGACGAAGAGAGATGCTGGAGCCACTATTCATGTCGACGTTCCACTCGTAACGACCGAAACCTGTCAGGCCGTTGCCCAGGTCAGTTTCGCCTTTCGCGCCAAAACGTGAGGCAAACGAGCGTACTTCGCTATTCTGTGAATCATTTTGGTCGACATTCCATGCACCAACGCGAGCAGATGCGTAGATCTCATCGGCGCCAGCTTGTACAGCGACAGGAGCGGCTACGATGCCCGCTACAGCCATTGCAATTGCAGTAGTTTTAAATTTCATAAGTTATTACCCTTAAGTCAGTTATATATATATTGCTTAGGAACAAAGCAGTTTTGAGCCGGTTATGCTGTGCATTACACTGGTTCGAAATTGCTTATGGCAGGGAATAATAATGTAATTTGATGCAATAGCAAGCTTGAATCTAGAAAAAAACAACATATTTTCAATTTGTTGCATAAATGATACAGAAATCGTCTGATTGATAGCGCGTTTTTTAAGTAATCACTCTAATCCCCTGATTTAGAATATAATTATGATCGTTGTTTTCTTCGCAAAAGTTTCCTGTATTATCTCGGACCCACTTTGCTAATAGAGCCATGGCGCAGTTTTTCGAAATTCATCCGGATAATCCACAGCGGCGACTGATTCAACAGGCCGTTGCGATCATCGACCGCGGTGGTCTGGTTATTTATCCAACCGACTCCAGTTATGCGCTCGGATGTCACATCGGTGATAAAAATGCGATGGAACGTATCCAGCGTCTTCGTCGCACTGACAGCAAGCATCATTTTACGCTCGTTTGTAGCGATCTTTCCGAAATCGGCACCTATGCAAAGGTCGACAACTCGGATTATCGGCTGATGAAATCGCTGACGCCGGGTCCGTATACCTTCCTGCTGCAGGCAACGTCGGTGGTGCCGCGCCGATTGATGAATCCAAAGCGCAAGACCATCGGGGTTCGCGTCCCCGACAATAATATAGTGCATGCACTGTTGTCCGAACTGGGTCAGCCAATCATGAGCAGCACGCTGATCCCGCCCGGGGCAACCGAGGCGCTTGACGATGCGCACGAGATTCGCGAAGCTTTCGAGCGCGATGTCGATCTGGTGATCGACGGCGGATTTTGCGGCGTGGAGCCGACCACCGTGGTCAGCCTTATCGATGGTTATGCGGAAATACTCCGCCACGGTAAGGGTGATGTGTCATTTCTCGAGCAGTGAAGCCTGTCGTTGTTAGTGGCGGCAATATTAGTATGACTGTCCAGGATCAGTGTGATGCAGCGAACAGACCCTTGTGTGCGTTCAGCTCTGCGCGGAATGCCCTGATTGATGAATCAATGCCGAGCCGCGGCGTGCGCGCCCGGAAAACGGGTGACGACTTTGGCCGTTAATGCGAATTCCCTGACATGACCCCTATGTTGTTAGCTCGCTTCTTTGTATAATTCGGTTCTGGCCGACATTTCCTGGATTCCCATTTTTGAACACCATTAGTCAAAACAACCGCGTGCTATCAGGCATGCGTCCGACAGGCCCGCTTCATCTGGGTCACTATCACGGCGTACTTAAGAACTGGATCGAGCTGCAGCACAGTTACGAATGTTTTTATTTCGTGGCCGACTGGCATGCGCTCACCACGCATTATGAAGATCCATCGATTATCGCCGAAAGTGGTCGTGACATGGTTATCGACTGGCTGGCGGCGGGCGTTAATCCGGGTAATTCAACCTTGTTCGTGCAATCACGAATCCCCGAGCATGCCGAGCTGTTCACCCTGCTGTCGATGATTACGCCTCTCGGCTGGCTCGAACGTGTTCCGAGTTATAAGGATCAGCAGGAAAAATTGAAGGATCGCGATCTGGCCACCTTCGGTTTCCTCGGCTATCCGCTGCTACAAAGCGCCGATATCCTGATGTATAGAGCGGGCTTTGTGCCGGTCGGTGAAGATCAGGTTGCGCACGTCGAGTTGACGCGCGAAATCGCGCGGCGCTTCAACCACCTTTACGGTAGCGAGCCCGATTTCGAAGACAAGGTCAATGCGGCGATTCGTAAAATGGGCAAGAAGAACGCGAAGCTGTATCAGAATGCGCGCAAGCGCTACCAGGAGCAGGGCGATACCGATGCACTGGCGATCGGCGGGGCCTTGCTTGATTCGCAGCAAAATATCAGTCTCAGCGATCGTGAGCGTTTACTCGGCTATCTCGATGGCGAAGGGCGCATCATTTTGCCCGAGCCGCAATCGTTGTTGACGGTGTCCTCCAAGATGCCGGGGACCGATGGGCAGAAGATGTCCAAGTCTTATAATAATACGATTGCTCTGCGTGAAGATCCGGACAGCGTGGTGCGCAAGATAAAGACCATGCCGACCGATCCTGCCCGCGTGCGCCGCACCGACCCGGGTAATCCGGAGAAATGTCCGGTATGGGAGTTTCATCGGGTCTACACCGACGAAGCCACCAAGGCCGAATTAACCATCGGTTGCAAGACAGCATCAATCGGTTGTATCGACTGCAAGCAGTATGTCATCGATTCGATACTCGATGAATTGAAACCGATTCAGCAGCGCGTGGCCGAATACGTCAGCGATCTTTCGGCGGTCGACGCCATTATCACAGAGGGCTGCGATGCGGCGCGGGATGCGGCCCAGGACACCATGGAAGAAGTGCGCAAGGTGATGGGTTTGAGCGGGCGCAAATAGTGGACAAGCTGGCTGCTAATTCGGCATTGAGCCAGTCGGAAATGCCTTTTGCGCTGGTGCAGGGCGAACCGCTCACGGTGATCCCGCAGGACCTGTACATTCCACCCGATGCGCTGCAGATATTCCTTGAAGCTTTCGAAGGGCCGCTGGATTTGCTGCTTTACCTGATCAAGCGCCAGAACATTGATATTCTGAACATACCCATCGCGGCGATTACCCGGCAGTACATGGAGTATATCAACCTGATGGGTAACCTCGAACTGGAACTCGCCGCCGAATACCTGGTGATGGCCTCGATGCTGGCCGAAATCAAGTCGCGCATGCTGCTGCCACGCCCTGTCGTAGACGATGATGAAGATGATCCGCGCGCCGAACTGGTGCGCCGACTGCAGGAATACGAGCAGTTCAAACAGGCGGCGGAAGACATGGAGGCCCTCGAACGGCTCGAACGGGATATCCACTTGACCTCGATTGATATTCCAAAGATGGACATCGATGTACCGTTACCCGACGTTATGTTGTCGGAGCTGATGAATGCATTCCGTGATGTCGTCAATCGCGCCGAACAGTTCGCCAGCCATCACGTCGAGCGCGAACCACTGTCGGTGCGTGAGCGCATGGTGCGGGTGCTGGAGCGCATCAACGCCGATGATTTCACCAGTTTTACCGATTTTTTCGATCCGAGCGAAGGGCGCATGGGCGTGGTCGTCAGCTTTATCGCGATTCTGGAATTACTCAAGGAATCGATGATCGAAATTGTGCAAAGCAAGCCCTATGGGCCCATCTACGTAAAGGCCAATTCCTGATGGATAACGAGAGACTGAAATCTGTACTTGAAGCTTTGTTTGCCGCTAGTGATAAACCGCTCTCGGTGAACCAGCTGTTTGAGCTGTTTGTCGGTGACATCGATCAGCCCGGCAAGGATGATATCCGCAAGGCGATCGAGGACCTGACAGAGAAGTATCAGCAAGGCGGTATCGAGTTGAAGCAGGTAGCGTCAGGATTTCGTCTGCAGGTCAGGGCCGATTTCGAAACCTGGGTTGCGCGTCTATGGGAACAAAAACCGCCGCGTTATTCGCGCGCGTTGATGGAAACCCTGGCGTTGATCGCCTATCGCCAGCCAATCACACGGGGTGAAATCGAAGACATTCGAGGCGTCAGCGTCAGTACCAATATCATCCGTACACTGGAAGAGCGGGACTGGGTGAAATCGCTGGGTCATAAAGAAGTACCGGGAAGGCCGACCCTGTACGGCACCACGCGTGAATTCCTCGACTATTTTAATCTGAAATCGCTCAACGAATTACCGACACTCGCAGAGATCCGCGATATCGACCAGTTTAACCCCGAGTTTTCCTTCGAAGACAAAGCCGCAGCCGCTACCAGCTGACAGGCTTCGTCGCCTGGTTAGCTGACAGGTATGGCTGGCGGTATCCCGCAGCAGGCATCAGAGGAGGCTTCAGCAGCAGTCTGCCTTGTGCCGGCACCCACAGCGTCAGCCAGCGATACGACTTCGATGACCCCAACTTTTGCTGCACTCGATACTGCTGTCGGGCTGCGCGCTGCCCTGGTGGCGACAGCGCCACCATAAGAATGCCGTGGCAGGTGGATCGGGTCGTCCATCTCGGCCACCGTGCCGGTCTGCACCCTGATGTTATCGAGTGAGTGTTGATCTTCTGCGCGCATTCACGCCAGTGAGCTGTATAATCGCCCGATGGAACGAATACAGAAATTTCTCGCCAACCTGGGTGCCGGTTCGCGACGCCAGATCGACGCTTTACTGCAGGAAGGTCGCATCAGCGTTAACGGCAAGGTGGCGAAACCCGGTGACCAGATCGACGGGCGTGAAAAGATCGCAATCGATGGCAAACTGGTACGCATGCAGCGCTATGCAGCACGCCCCAAAATACTGATGTACCACAAGCCGGTAG
>JAIBDO010000130.1 GCA_024686195.1 Gammaproteobacteria bacterium
CATGTACGATATTCCGCACTTTATCCAGAAAGCGCAGACGATTTACGGCTACCCTCATTTCGTCAATGATGTTGGCGGCAGTCTGTGCGAACTCGACGACCCCGGAGTCATGGACCTGCTGGTCGACAATACCCTGATTGTCTATATACAGGTAACCAATAAAGAGCAGGAGCAGTTGTTGATCGAGCGCGCCGTTTCCGATCCCAAACCGCTCTACTACCGGCCGGATTTTCTGCAGCAACATCTGCAAACCTATTTCGCCGAGACAGGGCTCGAATACGCCGCACAGATCAACCCCGATGATTTTGCCCGCTGGGTATTTCCGCGCCTGTTTCATTCACGCCTGCCGAAATACGATGCCATCGCGGAACTGGGATACACTGTAACCTCCGAAGAAGTCGCCAGGGTCGAGAATGGCGCTGATTTTGTTAGACTGCTGGAAACAGCTATCGAGAGACAAACGTGAAAGGGTGATCGATGCCATTAGTAGCTCATAACCATTTACCTTCCTTTGCCAAACTGCAACAGGAAGGATTGCGCGTGCTCAGTCCGCAACTCGCTGGTGAGCAGGATATTCGTGAGTTGCATATCGGGCTTTTGAACATGATGCCGGATGCCGCGCTCGAAGCCACCGAAAGACAGTTCCTGAGGTTAATAGGAGAAAGTAACCCGATCGCACAATTTTATGTGCATCCTTTTACACTGGATGCGCTGCCGCGTAATGCTACTGCGCGCGAGCACATCAATAAGCATTACGAAAGCTTCGAGGAGGTCAAGGAGCAGGGACTGGACGCACTGATCATTACCGGTGCCAATGTCATCGGCGCGGATTTATCGAAGGAGGTTTTCTGGGAACCGTTGATCGAGGTTGCCGACTGGGCTCACCAGCAGGTCACCTCGACACTTTGCTCCTGCCTCGCGACTCACGCAGTTCTCGATTTTCGTTATGGAAAAAAGCGTGAAAAGCGCGACAGCAAAAAATGGGGTGTATTCCGCCACCAGGTGATCGACAGCAGCCATCCGCTGGTAAGCGACGTGAATTCTGAATTCGACGTACCCCATTCGCGCTGGAACAGGGTATCCCCTGAACAATTTCTGGATGCCGGCCTTAAGATTCTGGTAACCGGCGACGATGAAAACGTCCATCTAGCTACCAGCCCGGACGGTTTCAGAACCATCTTTTTTCAGGGTCACCCGGAGTACGATACCGTTTCTCTGCTGAAGGAGTACAAGCGCGACGTAAATCTCTATATCGAGGGAGAGATGGATAGCTACAGTCCCATGCCGGAAAATTATTTCAGCGAGTTAAGCGCCGCGGTGATGCGCGAATACCACGGGCGGGTAGATCTTTCCCGCAAGACTGATACCCCGTTAACTGCCTTTCCGGAACACCTGGTGTTGCCCAAATTGAAGAATACCTGGCGCGATTCAGCTACGGCGGTAGTCGGGGCCTGGATTGGTTTGATTTACCAGATTACCAGCGTTGATCGTCATCAGCCCTTTATGCGGGGTGTGGACGTTGATAATCCACTCGGGCTGTGATGGATCCTGCTACAGTCTGGTGGAAAACAGCATCAGGCGCATAGGGTTGCGGGCTTAGTAGGAACCCCAGGAATCCTTTTTGCGCCAGCGAATCCGCGTCACCAAAACGCCGATGATGAAGGCAAACAGTGACACAGCAGCGCCGCGCACGAACCAGTCGATCTGGGTAGAGTCACTCAGCTCGGCATTGGTTTCGCTCAGTACCGTTTTTTCCTCGCGCAACTGGTCTACGACCGTCTGAAGACGCTTGTTCTGTTCGAGAATGTTAAGTGTATTCTGCGCCGCGTCGCGCACTTCGGAAAATTCCTGCTCGGATGCACGCAAGGTGATTTTCAATGCCTCGTTGTCGCCCTGTTCCTGCAGCAGGGATTGCTCTAGCTGATTGATTTCGGCCTGTTGTTCGTTGATCTGCAGTTGCTGGCTTTCATACTTGCCACGCAGGTCCTGCAGAGTTTCCCGGGCCGACGGGTCGTCCATCAAAAAACGCGATAGAACGTAACCCTGCTTGCCGCCATCCGTTTCTACCAACGAGTACTGTGACACAGGGTCATCTTCTAAAACCGTTACTGATTCGCCACTGCGCAAAAGGCGCACGATACTGTTGCTGGTGGTGGTGCCGCTGCGCATGGTTACCTCGAAAATATCGGTAACATACTTAACCTCGGCGGCATGCACGTGTGATGTGCCGACAAACAGTACTAACAGGAACAGGCTAATTCGAATCATACGGCATTTTACCTTCCTTGCTGATGTAATCACAGTGAATAAGTTGGTAACTACGACAGTATTGTCATCGATTTGACGCAATTGTCGGCTGCGGATGCAAAGTTGCCGCAAAATCCATTGGTTGGCGACAATCGGTGAAAAGGCCGGTGGCCTCGCTCGCTAACAAATCGGTCGGTTCTCTTACTCGACAACCGTCGGTTCGACTTCAGGTTCCGTTTCGATCGGGGCCTCGACAAATCCTTCGGCAACTTCGTAAGGGGTGATCAGCACCAGCACGCCGAACTCGGGGTTATCGATATAATGCAGGTTTTTACTGCGCATTCGACGATGCTCGCGCAGCGGGTGATTATTCAGAATACGGGTGTCGGCCGCATTGGCTGCGAGGTAGGCTTCCTCGGGCGCATTGTTCAGAACCGGATCAGCTGACAGACGCGGGCGCCTCAGAACCAGATCAATGTAGGTGTGCAGATAGCGTGACAGTGCAATGGTGATCTTGCCTTCGAGTTCGTATAGTCCGTTGTGGGGTTGTGTGCTTTGCTCTTCCAACAACTGCAGTTCCTGTGATTCGAGGCTTTGCTCATCGAATGCATAGGTTTTTGCAGTGCTGTTGACCTCGGTATTGCCTAAGCCATCAACTGAACCATCGATCGATCCGTCAGTCGGGGAACTGTTGTCAATCCACTCAATCTTGCTGTCGATCGACGTGTATTCATTGCCATAGATGCGTCCAGCCTTGAGCCAGATCGGCATGGCCTGTTCGCGATCGACCCCCGGTTGTCGCCATGCAGCGTGCAGCAGTAACTCATAGCGGCTCGATTCAACCAGGCGGGTAACGACATCGAGCAGTCGGAATTCACTCGCCGTCAGAACCTCGTAACCATTTTCGAGCGCTGAATCGATACTGGCCTGTGACGATAAATCCAACATCTCTTCGGTCTCGCCAGGTGAGCTCACGGGCAACACGAATTCTCTGCTGGTGGGAACCTTAACGTTTTTGAATATGATGATTTCCACGTCATAGCGCGGAATCAGTTCGTCCTCAGTCGCATTCACAGATTGTGCGCTTGACAGGCCGGGCATCAGGCTCAAACACACCAGCAGGCTCAAAAATCGATGGATCATGGCAGGATATTCAGTTGGTAGTCAGCGTTTTGAGCAAGTCTTCGACCTGCTTGAATCGGTGTTCAAGTTCACCACTTTGACAAGCAATACGCAAGGTTTGTTTGCCGTCGAATCGATATTGCTGAGGATCGCTCTGGATCAGCTCGATAATTTTCATTGGATTGATATTGGGGTTGCTGTTGAACACGATTTTCCCGCTCTCTTCGCCGACATCGATCTTGTCGACACCCAGGGCAATCGTCTGCAACTTGATCCGTGTGATTCTGAACAGCTGTTGTAACGGCTCGGGTAACAGGCCGAAGCGATCAATCAACTCCATTTGTATCTCGCGCAGGCCTGCTTCGTCGCTGGCTGACGCAATGCGCTTGTATTCGATCAGGCGTCGATGAATGTCGGAAATGTAATCGTCGGGAATCAGCGCCGGTATATGGAAATCCACCTCCGAGGCGCGCATGATCGGCTGATCGAAATCGATGGGAAGATTGGCTTTCAGTGACTGCACCGCACGTTCCAGCAGCTCTGAATAGAGGGTGAAGCCGATCTCGGTAATCTGCCCGCTTTGCCCGTCACCGAGAATTTCGCCGGCACCCCGAATTTCCAGATCGTGGGTAGCCAGGGTAAAGCCGACGCCGAGTTCTTCCAGTGATTCGATCGCCAGCAGACGTTTCTTTGCATCGCTGGTCATGGAACGCTCGGAGGGGACGATCAGGTAGGCGTAAGCGCGGTGGTGCGAGCGCCCCACGCGCCCCCTGATCTGATGTAGCTGGGCGAGCCCGAGCTTGTCGGCACGATTGATAAAGATGGTATTGGCCGTCGGCACGTCGATACCGCTCTCGATGATCGTGGTACAAACCAGTAAATTAACGCGATGATGGTAGAAATCGAGCATCACCCGTTCCAGTTCTTTTTCCTTCATCTGGCCATGAACGATACCGATACGAGCGTCGGGCAACAGTTGCTGCAATTCGCGCGCGGTTTTCTCGATGGTCTTGATCTCGTTGTGCAGGAAATAAATCTGCCCGCCGCGCTTGAGTTCACGCTGGCAGCCCTCGATTATCGTGTCTGAATTCCAGCGTGAGACGAAGGTCTTGATCGCGTGTCGTTGCATCGGAGGGGTGGCGATGATTGACAGGTCGCGCATGCCCGATAGTGACATATTCAGGGTGCGCGGAATGGGCGTCGCGGTCATGGTCAACAAATCTACGCTGGCACGCATGGCTTTGAGTTTCTCCTTGTGGCGAACGCCGAAGCGATGCTCCTCGTCAATGATTACCAGGCCCAGATTGTGGTACTTGATGCTCTCTGACAGCAATTTGTGGGTGCCGATAACAATATCGACCTTGCCGCTGGCAAGTTCCGCCAGGCATTGATCAAGATCAGTCTTTGAGGTGAAACGGCTGAGAACCGAGATTCGAATCGGCCAGTCCGCGAAACGATCGAGAAAGTTCTGATAATGCTGTTGCGCGAGCAGGGTAGTGGGTACCAGCACCGCGACCTGGCTACCCGAGTTTGCGGCAATGAACGCGGCCCGCATGCCGACCTCAGTCTTGCCAAAACCAACGTCACCGCAGACGATACGATCCATGGGGCGCTGTGAGCGCATGTCGTCGATGACGGATTCGATGGCAGTTTGTTGATCCGGCGTCTCTTCGAACGGGAATTCACTGGCAAATTGTTGATATTCGTCGAGCGCCAGCGCGTGCGCATAGCCCTGCATGGCTTCACGCCTGGCCTGAATATCCAGCAGTTCGACCGCAATGTCATGAATTTTCTGCTGCGCCTTTTTGCGTGAGCGTTGCCAGCGATCGCCACCGAGCCGATGCAGGGGCGCGTTTTCTGCGCTGGCACCGGAATAACGGCTGATCAGGTGCAGCGACGAAACCGGCACGTAGAGCTTGTCTTCACCGGCGTATTCGATGCACAGGAACTCGGTCGCGATTCTGGCCACGGTGATTGTTTTCAATCCCAGGTAGCGCCCTACGCCGTGATCCTCGTGTACTACCGGTGCACCCAGCTGTAAATCGGCAAGGCTTTGAATGGTGGATTCAGAATCGCGGGTTTTGCGGTACTTACGCCGTCTGCGTTGCACCGCGCGTTCACCGAACAGCTGGCTTTCGCTGATAACGGCAAGGCCCTGGTGGGCCAGGGTCATGCCTTCCGCCAGGTTCGAGGCGATCAGGAAATATCGACCGTCGTCGCGTTGTTGAAATTCCGCCCAACTGTCTACGGGGCTGGCGTGAATCGAATAGTGACGCAGTATTTCATTCAGAAACTCACGTCGTCCGGCGGATTCGGCACTGAACAGGATCTTACGGAAGCCTGGTTTCTCGATAAAGGCTCGCAGCACTTTATCGGGTATTTCGGCATTGGACTGCAGAGTCAGTTGCGGGATGGATTGTGAATCGGCGTTGTAACAGGCACTGTCCGCGGTATCGAGTTTGAATGCGGAAAAATAAAGACAGGCGCGGGATTGTAATTGACCCTGCAGTTTATCCTCGTCGAGAAATAACTCCGCGGGTGGCAATAGCGGCCATTCCAGATTGTAGCGCCGCGATTCGTAGCGTTGCTCGACCTGTTCGATAAAACCCCTGGCGTGGGTCATGGCTGCGTCATCGATCAGCAAGCGACAACTCGGTGGCAGGTAATCAAACAGGCTCGACAAGTGTTCAAAAAACAGTGGCAGATAGTATTCAACGCCGGGTGAAGAGATGCCTTCGGAGATGTCGACGTAAACCGGACAGGTGTTCGGGTCGATTGCGAAAGTCTCACGAAAATTCAGGCGGAAACGCTTGATGCCCTCGTCATCGAGGGGGTATTCCTGTGCGGGTAACAAGCGAATCCCGTCAATTTTTTCGATTGATTTCTGGGTGTCTGAATCGAAACTGCGAATTGATTCGATCTCATCGTCGAAGAAGTCGATACGAAACGGGATGCTGCTGCCCATCGGGAATAGATCAAGGATGGAACCCCGTACGCTGAATTCGCCATGCTCTTCCACCTGGCCAACTGCCCGATAGCCGTAGCGGCTGAGACTTTCACGCAGATCTCCCATTGCAATGCGATCACCTACTGAGAGTTGTAGCGAGCGTTGATGAATAAAATTTGCAGGGGCGATTTTTTGCAGCAGGGTGCTGACCGGCAGGAACAAGACGCCGTCGGTAGCCGTTGAAATCGAGGCGAGGCAGCGAATGCGCTCGGAAATAATATCCTGATGAGGAGAAAACTGATCGTAGGGCAGGGTTTCAAGGTCGGGAAACCGATAAATCCGGGGCGCTTCCCGGCTGAAAAAGCGCACTTCCTGTTCCAGCTGTTCGGCATCCGCCATGTCACAACAGACGATGACGGATAAACCCTTATGATTGGCAATCTGTTCGCTGAGGAACAGACTGCGACTGCTACCGTAGAGCTGCCCTGCGCGCAGCGGCAGCGTGCCCCCGGACGCAGGGATGTCGAGCAGGTTCGGGGACACTGGAGAGAGGTTGGCGGGTTATTCCGAGATCGGTTTAACGGTAGTCAAACCCAGGATTTCCCAGCTTTGCATGCCACCGCGGTACCACTTGATCTTGTGCGCGGGATAGCCGAATCCGAGCAGGTTCTTGATGTTGTTGGGCGATTGCCCGCACCACATGCCGTTACAGAACATCACCAGCGTGCGCGCGTTTCGGAAATCCCACAGTCCTTCCAGGTTTTGCGCATTGAAGCGACCTTCAAGAATTTCGCCAATGGAAATAGGATCGGCCCCCTTGGAAGGATTGAGGTTGGTCCAGGGGACATTGATGGCACCGGGAATAGTGCCCTTGGCGACCCAGGCCGGGGTGCGTGAGTCGATTACCACGATGCTGTCGTCACCGGCACTCATACGTTTGAGGTAATCGAGTATTTCGAGTTCGGCGATGGTGTCGACGCCAGGCGCGAGATTTGCCGGCTGGATACAAAACGGTGGGCACTTGCGCGAGGTTTTCGCGAAAGCCGGATTGACCGTATTTTTCTGGTTCTGGTTGCGCATGATGCTGACATCGCTTTCGCCGTGCTTTACCGCAACGCTTTCGATCTCGGGCGTGATGTTGACTTCTGCAGCCTGCAGTGGTGCGACACCGAAGCCCAGCGCGATCAGGATGACCAGGGATTGGCTTCTGGTAACTTTTCCAATGTTGAATGGGCCAATGTTGAATGGGCCGATGCTAAATGTACTAATACTCATGGACGGTAACTCCGTAATACCCGTTAATTCTCGTGCAAGGATCTGAAATCCTGCGTGAGGGGGAAGTATACCGCCTAAATACGCTGTCTAACTATACCCAATTACTGTTTCGGCATGATAATTGTATTCAGATCGATTGAATGCAGTACGGTCTCGTCTTCGAAATAAACGCGGAAGGATCCGTAAACCCATTCAGTTATGGCTGGGTCACCGACCGGGCCGAAACGATCTTCGGGTTCACCGAATTCACTGAGAACGGTATCCATACTGATGCCACGTTTGGGTAATACCTGAGTTTGATCGCTTGCCTCGTGACCGGGAATTGTCAGAGTGTCCCCAGCGTTTGCAGCCTGCATCAATATGCCGGCGCCGATAAGCAGCAAGAAAATTCCGCTACGCATGTTGTCAATTCTCCATGGGGTAATGCAACTAACTATAGCAGCTCCTGATGAGCTGACAAGAGTATCGCCAGACCCATTTAGCGGTGCTGTTACGCTGCAGTTGTCGACCACTGGGCGCTGACAGAAGGTGGTTTTGCCGAACGCCAGAATGACGGAGAAGAACGATGGGGATGCAAGGCTGTGCCCAGGTTGTGAGGCGGTAGCAGCGTCGCTCGATACAGTCACAACAAAAAGTGTCGAAAACTGTTCTTTGAACGGCGCGGTGGCGGTGGTGAGTGAGCCTGATTCATGGTTTAATCGCGCGCATGAAATTGCCCCTGGAAATATTCGTCGGCCTGCGTTACACCCGCGCCAAACGCCGCAA
>JAIBDO010000251.1 GCA_024686195.1 Gammaproteobacteria bacterium
TCAACTTCAGCGGAACATGCGGCCTGTTTATCGATAGCCATTCGGCAACCTGCAAGGCGACCGCGATACCGGTGCCTCGCTCGCCGGCACAGGTAAACCATCCCGACATGGGTGTGGTGATGACAAAAGGCGGTCCCGCTAGCGACTCACCCCAGTGGCCCGTGATATTTGATGAAACCCCGGGGTTAACGGTTGCCGAATATTCAACGCGCACAGAACCGGCTTTCAGGGCGCTTGCATAGCGGCCGGGAATCAGCATGACCGGAATTCGATTGCGAAGTATAGGCGCGCAATTTATCGCCACCAGCGCACCGGTCTCACCTCGGGTGGCAATAACCAGCGCCTCGAAACCCCTTATCGAGGCGTCATTGATTATCATCTCCAGAGAGTCGTCCAGCCCGCTGCCATGTTCCCCGTCACCGAATTCAGCAACGGCAACATGATCGGTTGCCACATCTCCGATTGCCTCGTAGTAAAGGGGCATCGAAGCAATCTCTTGCCCGTCAAGGATGACTGTGGCATTTGCGCTGAAAAAATCAAAACTGTAGTCCTGGCAGGAAACCTTCGCAGCCCTGGCCCGCAACTGCGCGGCAAGCCAGTCCAGGGTCGCCCGATCAACATCCGTTCCCGTGCGATGGATTCCAATATCGTCATAGGCTTTAACGATCTCGTACAGCTGATTATTCATTCTATTTATTCACGAGAAGACCACCAAGGTCCGCACCGATTGACACCCTATGACTCCGGCCCTTTTTATTAACGCTGATGATATCCGATGAAATTCAGTCCATGCCCTGATCCCAGCCAGAGGTGGACGCAGGACGTGTTACCGCCATACTTGACGGCTCGCAGTCCGGATAAAGGTATCGAGCCTCGAACACCATAAAAGGTGATTCTCATCTTGAAGTCTCGCCTACAGGCTCAGAGTCTCCGCCCAATAGATCACCACGATAAAATGCTGCAGGTCGGCATGCTAGTTACTACCTGGGAACTTGCGGCTCATCGGTGGCAGCTGCAGCAATGGCATCTTTCTGATTTGCACTTAAATCATCCGGGTTTACATGTTCCGGGAGATGCACTCGAACTTCCTTGCGCGCAAACTCGATGCCGTTGACTTCGAATGCTTTTTGTACTCGGTTATAAACTTCCTTGCGAATCACAAACTGCCCGCCTGGAACCGTCGTGAACTTGCCACGAATGACAATACCGACATCGGTGACGTCCGCCGCGCCCTGCGACTTGAATGGATTGATCAATACTTCGGCAAGTTCCGGCACTTCCATCATTTCCTGACCTACCTTCTTGAAAAGCTTACGCACCTGATCCTGGTCGGTGTCAAACGGAACGGTAAACCTCAATTTCATCGTTACCCAGTCACGGCTGTTGTTGGTGAGCTGCGACATGGAACCATAAGGCACTATGTGCAGCTGCCCTGTATCCTGGCGCAATTGCAGCGAGCGAATCGAAATTTTGGAAACAACACCATTGGTTGCCCCAACCGTAATAAACTCCCCGAGCCGGAACGCATCATCCAGTAAAAAGAAAACACCGGATACGATATCCTTGACCAGGGTTTGTGCGCCAAAGCCGATAGCAAGCCCCAGAACACCCGCACCGGCAAGCAGTGGCGTGATATTGACGCCTAACTGGCTTAGTGCCAGTAACACCGTGATGACAATAATGGTTGCCTGCATGGTCATTTGAAAAATGGGCAGGATAGTTGCCATTCTGGTTTGGCCGGTGCCGCCCTCGGCCCCGCTTTCCCCGTCCGGCTCCTCCGTTGCCAGGCGCTTGTTGATGACCAGATTGGTGACTTCCCAGGCCAGGTAACCAAGCGCCAGAATCAGGAGTGAACCGACGAAGTTGGCAGCTACCTGGGCACCGAAACCTGCCTCGGTCAGATTACGCAGGCTCACACCCCACAGCTTGCCGACGACAATAATGAGAAAACCAATCAGGCCTATTCTGCCGATACGAATATAGCTGAGTCGTGTTTCATTATGCGCCCTGGCCACGACTGCAGTGTCGTCAACGCCGGAGGGAACAAGGTGAGCGGCAATACCGCGCACAATGGTATCCAGAAAAGGCGCCATCACTATTATCGCAATCGCGCTAACGCTGCGCTCCGGGCTCAGCTCTTGATGGCCGGCGCTAAGCACAAATTGCAGAAACAACCAGTTAAATGCGACCAGCCCAGCGGATGCGGCAGGCCACCACGCCGCCATGCGCCTGAGACCCGGAGTCAGGTTTTCATCATCTCCCGAAATTATCTGGGTTAATCCCTGTTGAGCCCTCATGATGATAACAATCAGCCAGATATGAATGCTGAGTCCCAACCAGAATCGAAAGGTATCGACATAAGGCATCATGTATTGCTCCATGACTGCCTTGATGAAAAAACCAAGCCCGACAACTGCGGCGATCAGAATGAAATTACGCTCGATGAACTGGGCCGTCCAGGTATCGGTATACACCAGTCGTAATTCGGGACGCCTCGGTGCCAGTATGAAGTGCATGACCGCACCAGTGAGTCGCACCGTGAGAATAAAGCTCAGTATAAAAGACGAGGCCAGGAAGAAATCATTATCAGCCGTGATCAAGAAGTTTAACGCAATCATTGCGGCGATGGTAAAGATAGCAACACCACCCATCTCGATTCCCGCGCGCGCTGATAAAACTTTCAAGGTATCGATTAATGTTTCCGGATGGGATTGCCGAATCCTCTCACGCCTGGCGCTGGTGCTGCGCTTGAACAACCATTCTGCGATCATTCCGATAGCGATCGTAGCCACGAATAACAGTAGAAATGTGAGATTGCCGCCCGCCTCGCGTCCGTCTAATGCCGTTCTGATTGACTTCCCCACGCTGGCCAGCATCTGCGGGAACGACAGTAATTGAGTTTTCAGGTTAGCGCCAAAATCGGTAAACCATTGCTTAACAATCTCGGCTCCCCCCGGGCCCTGTGCTACAGCAGAAACTTCATCTTTACCGGCTGGCGCGCTCAAAAGTTGCATCAATTCAACCAGCGCCGCGGTCTGATTTTCATTCAGCTTTGACACCAGCGATTTCATCGCATCGGGGCCAAGCGCCTGCGGCACTTCGGCTTCCGCTGCGGCAGAACTTTCGTTCTGTGCATGAGCGGATCCTGCGATCGTCGCAAGCAACATGAACACGGACAAAAAGATAGTCGGCAGGCAGATTCTGAATTTTCGCATCGTTATTCTCTCGATTAAACTGGCTCGTCCAACAAGGGCCGTCGGGCAGGACGAAAGATCAATAATGACATGTCAGGTAAAGATCTGCCACTCGGAAGATTCTTGACAGATCGCGAATCTTAAACTGATCAATGCCAACTCGCTTTAATATTTATTCGGTATTTCCGTAATCCTGGTGCGCCTGCTCAGCACTGATGTATTCGCGCGCTACGTCCTGTTCGACCAGCTCCTTGTTGCGCGCCGATGGCTCACCATAGCCGCCGCCGCCCGGTAGTTCCAAAACCAGGTGACTGCCGTCCGGAATCCACTGCTTGCCCTTCGATTGCATGACCCCGCCGTTGTCGAGGCTGACCGCACCGGCGGCACCTGCCTGTCCGCCATCGCGGCCGCGCGCCGGATGATCACAGCGATCAAACATAGCATTGATATAAATCCGATGACCGGGATTAGCCGATATTTCGATGACCTGCCCAAGGCCGCCGCGTTGCCTGCCGGCGCCGCCAGAACCTTCGCGCAGTTCCTTGCGCCAGATGGTAATCGGACCGACATGCTCGGTAACCTCGGTTGACATGGTGTGCACACCGGATGGGAACGCGGTTGCACTCAGTCCATCGAGAGTTGGACGCGCACCGGTACCCCCGGAGTTAAACATCAGGATTTGCGAGCTACGCAACACTTCACCCTCGGCCGGCTCTGTACCCTCTATCGGATAAGCACCGAGCTGCACGTTCCACAGTGCACTCGAACCTTCCGCAGGCACGGTGTCCGGCAGCATTTTATGCA
>JAIBDO010000237.1 GCA_024686195.1 Gammaproteobacteria bacterium
AGGTTGTCACCGACCCAGGCCATCGGCAGATAGGCGAGCACTTCTTCCTGTGAACTCAAGCCCTCGCGGATGATGCCATTGCGCGCGGTGATAATGACGTTGTCATTGCTCAGTATCACACCCTTGGGTTTGCCGGTGGTTCCGGATGTATACAACATGATCGCGATTTCACCACCGTGGCCTGCCGCGATTTCAGCATCGTAGAAACCGGCGTGTTGCTGATCGAATTCAACCCCTGCACGTTGGATCTTTGTGAACTCATGCAGGAAATCCTGCTGATAAAAGCCGAGCCCGCGGGTATCGTCGTAAATGATGTGTTCGAGCGTTGGGCAGCGCGCCTGGATTTCGAGTAGCTTGTCGACCTGTTCCTGGTTCTCGGCGAGTGCGATCTTAACGTCGGCGTTATCGAGAACATAAGCCATCTCGTCGGCAACGGCATCCTGGTATAACGGTACCGGTATCGCTCCGAGTGCCTGCGCGGCGGTCATCGCCCAGTAGAGACGGGGTCGGTTGTCACCGATGATGGCCAGTTTGTCGCCACGCTTGAGCCCGAGGCTGGCCAGTCCGCAGGCCAGCGCACGAATTTCAACGGCCGCTTCGGCCCAGGTCCAGGATTGCCAGATGCCGAGCTCTTTCTCGCGCATCGCATCCTGCGCGGGGCGCAGCTTGACGTGGCTCTGTAAAAGCCTGGGGAATGTGTCAAGAATAGTGTCTTGTTGCATGTGTCCCTGATGATCTCAGGTCTCATCGCCGCTGGCGTTCGACCCTATTATTATTGAGCAGATTCGACTGTACATTATCCTGACCAGTTCGATTGCGAATCGAGCTATTACAACGCTAAAAGCCGGCTCTGTAAAATTAATTTAGCGGGGGCGGCTCGCTCCCCCGCCAACACTCCTCGAATTTGCTCATCATAACAGCAATTACTGCAGGCACTGTTGCTTTCTCCATCTTGCCTGTCCTGCGCTGCGAACTTATTTGTCTGCGTAGTTATAGAACCCGCGTCCGCTCTTGCGACCGAGATAACCGGCGTCGACCATTTGTTGCCAGATGGGGCAGGGGCGATACTTGGAATCACCAAATCCTTCGTGCAGGACCTTGATGACCGCATAGATGACATCGATGCCGATCAGGTCAGCCAGCATCAACGGCCCCATCGTATGTGCCATGCCGAGCTTCATGATTTCATCGATGCCCTCGGCGCTGGCAAGCCCTTCGTAGTAGACATAGGCCGCTTCATTGATCATCGGCACGATAATTCGATTGGCGACAAATCCCGGGCTGTCCTTTGCTTCGATGGGGATTTTGCCGATGAATTCACTGAGCTCGTGAACGGCCTGAAAGCTGGCATCGCTGGTCTGCAGGGCCCTGATCACCTCGACCAGGGCCATCACGGGCACGGGGTTCATGAAATGCATACCGATCACCTGGTCTGCCCGTTGCGTCGCTCCGGCGATGCGCGTCAGTGAGATCGACGAGGTGTTGCTGGCCAGAATCGCCTGGGGCTGACACAGTTGATCGAGCTGTTTGAAGATATCCAGTTTGATCGCTTCGTTTTCGGTTGCGGCCTCGATCACGATATCGGTGTCGGCAAGATCGGCCAAATCCATCGTCGTGCTGATGTTCGCCAATGTGGCCTGTTTGTCCTGTTCACTGATCTTTTCCTTTTTGATCAGGCGATCGAGGCTGCCGGCGATGGTGGTGAGGCCGCGCTCGACCTGGGCGTCGCCGATGTCCTGCATGATGACCTTGAGTCCTGCTGTCGCACAGACCTGCACGATGCCGTTGCCCATGGTGCCGGCGCCGACCACGCCGATAGTTTTTATGTTCATGAATATTTCTCTAGAGTTGTTCAGTTGTTGATTAAATTGCCTGACTCGCCGGGCGAGCCTCGAGGACAGACCACAATGGCACTTGCATAAGCCCGAGAGCATCTATTTCACAACATTCCAAAAAATAGATGCCAAATAATCCTTAAGGTCGGATAATCGGTGAAAGTTTTCGCGAAGTAAACCGCAGGGGGCGTAGCCGCCGAGGCATTCGCGAAAACTTTCACCGATTATCTGATCATAACTGGAATTTTATGACGATAGTTGTGAGCTCAAGTAAGTGCCATTGGCCTGTCCCCATCGAAGCCTCGACTTTCGTCGGGATGACAGCCGTTGTCAACGGCTGTTACATATTGCGCCGATACTGGCCGCCGACTTCAAACAGCGCGTTGGTGATTTCGCCGAGTGAGCAATATTGAACGGCGTTGACGAGTTCGGTGAAAATATTCTGGTTGCCGATGGCCGCAGCACGCACGGCTGCCAGTGCCTCCGCGCGGTATTCTTCATGCGTCTTGCAGAACTCACGCAGGCGTTTGATCTGACTTTGTTTTTCCGCATCGCTGGAACGTGCCAGTTCGATTTCATAGTCCGGGTTGCCGTCCGGATTGAGAAAGGTGTTGACGCCGATGATCGGCAGACTGCCATCGTGCTTGCGATGTTCGTAGAGCATGGACTCGTCCTGTATTCTGCCGCGCTGATAACCGGTTTCCATGGCGCCGAGCACGCCCCCGCGCTCGGAAATGCGTTCGAATTCCTGCAATACCGCCTCTTCGACCAGGTCGGTGAGCTGCTCGATGATAAACGCGCCCTGGTTCGGGTTCTGGTTTTTGGCCAGACCCCATTCGTTGTTGATGATCAGTTGAATCGCAAGGGCCCGCCGCACCGAATCTCCGGTGGGTGTGGTGATCGCCTCGTCGAAGGCGTTGGTATGCAGGCTGTTGCAATTGTCGTAGACCGCAATCAGCGCTTGCAGCGTGGTGCGAATATCATTGAAATCCATTTCCTGGGCATGCAGCGAGCGCCCCGAAGTCTGGATGTGATACTTGAGTTTCTGACTGCGCTCGTTGGCGCCGTACTTTTGTTTCATGGTCGTCGCCCAGATGCGACGGGCGACGCGCCCCATGACGGTATACTCGGGGTCCATGCCATTACTGAAAAAGAACGACAGGTTGGCTGCAAAATCGTCGATCTGCATGCCGCGGGCGAGGTAAGCCTCGACAAAGGTGAAACCGTTGGCGAGCGTGAACGCGAGTTGCGAGATGGGATTGGCTCCGGCTTCGGCGATGTGATAACCGGAGATCGATACCGAGTAGAAGTTGCGGATCCGGTGGTCGATGAAATACTGCTGGATGTCTCCCATCATCTTCAACGCAAACTCGGTTGAAAAAATACAGGTATTCTGCCCCTGGTCTTCCTTGAGGATATCGGCCTGCACCGTGCCGCGGATGTTTTCCAGCGCAAAGGCTCGTACCGTTTCGCTTTCCTGGGCGTTTGGCGCACGTTGATTTTCGGTCTCGAACTGCGCCAATTGCTGTTCGATCGCGGTATTCAGATACATCGCCAGAATGATCGGCGCAGGCCCGTTGATGGTCATGGATACCGAGGTGCCGGGATCGCACAGGTCGAAGCCATCATAAAGTGCCTGCATGTCGGCGAGCGTCGCGATCGATACGCCTGAATTGCCGACCTTGCCGTAAATATCCGGGCGTTCATCCGGGTCGCAACCGTACAGGGTTACCGAATCAAAAGCGGTCGACAGTCGTTTGGCCGCGGAGTGCTCGGACAACTCCTTGAAACGGCGATTGGTGCGAAAGGCATCGCCTTCACCGGCGAACATGCGGGTTGGATCTTCACCCTCGCGCTTGAAGGCAAAGACACCGGCGGTGAAGGGAAAGTTGCCGGGCAGATTTTCCAGCAACAGCCATTTCAGCAGTTCGCCGTGATCCTGGTAATCGGGAAGTGAAACCCTGGGGATTTTGGTACCGGACAGGGTCTGGTATTTGAGATCGGTCCGAATTTCCTGATCGCGCACGCGGGTCACGAGTTCGTCCGCCGAGTAGCTGTCGCGAATCGCGGGCCAGCTATCCAGTAATTTGTGCGAAGCATTGTCGAGCGATTGCTCGCGGTTTTCAATGAGATTGTCGAGTGCTTCACTGTCGTTGCCCGCGTCCTGTTCAGTGAGCATGCGCCGGGTTTCGCTCAATTGCTGGCGTTCGCGCGCAAGCTGCACCTGCTGGCGCGTGTGGTGGTGATAATGGCGCACCGTGTCAGCGATCTCGGCGAGATAGCGCACCCGGTCCGACGGTACGATGACCGTCGCTGCCGTCGCTTTACGGGTGCTGACCTTGGGCAGTTGATTTGTGCTTCGGCTGAGACCGATTTCACTCAGCTGGGACAGAACTTCCTGGTAGAGGGCGGTGGTGCCATCGTCGTTGAATCGTGCTGCAATGGTGCCGAAAACCGGCATTTCTTCGATTGGCTGGCCAAAGGCGGAACGATTGCGCTGCACCTGTTTGCACACGTCGCGATAGGCGTCTTCGGCACCCTTGCGGTCAAACTTGTTGATCGCCACGACATCGGCGAAATCGAGCATATCTATCTTCTCCAGCTGACTCTGGGCGCCGAATTCCGGTGTCATGACATACAGCGATACGTCGACCAGCGGCACGATAGCAGCGTCGCCCTGACCAATTCCCGGTGTCTCGACGACAATGAAGTCAAACTCACACAGCTTGCAGGCAGCGATCACGTCACCGACCACGTCGGGAATTTCACCGATGGAGTCGCGGGTTGCGAGCGAGCGCATGTAGATG
>JAIBDO010000042.1 GCA_024686195.1 Gammaproteobacteria bacterium
ACGAAACCCGCAAAGCCATGGGATATCGAGCCATTGCCAACCTGGTCGCTATATTCGACGGCGCAGAACCAGGAGACCGGGTCGCCTAGGAAAACCTGGATCTACCCGAACTTGCCGTATATACCGTGTCGCAGGCAGTCGGCTTATGGCTGTTTTTCCTCTAGCTACCAGGAAACAGCCCGACTTCCCTACCTCAATTATGGCTGGTATACAATACACATCTTTGTATGCTTTAATCGACGCGCCTTTGTATGCTTTAATAAGCCTACAGTCATGCGGGCATTAATCAACAGCAATGTACGGTGATTCGAATCAGGTTCCAAGACAACCACGCTAGATGGGCAGCTGACTGAACGATAGAATCGCCAAATAAATTAAGCTTATAACCAAAGAGGAGCATTCCAATGACCGAATCAACGACATCGCGTCGCAAATTCCTGACCACAGGGGCTGCCGCCATTGCGGGCGGAGCAGCAGCGGCCTCATTTCCATCTGTTTCAGTAGCAGCCAAACCCGTTGTCCTCAAGGTGCAAGCGGCCTGGGGTGGCGGTATCTTTCTCGAATTCGCCCAGGACTACGTTGACCGCGTCAACAAAATGTCCGGAGGTTCGCTGAAAATCGATCTGCTTGGCGTAGGTGCCGTAGTAAAGACCGCAGAAATGCAAACCGCAGTGCACAAGGGTGTACTCGATGGCGCGCATCTGGTAACCGCCTACTGGTATTCCAAGAGCCCGGTAGCATCACTGTTCGGGACCGGTCCCTGCTTTGGCTGGTCAGCCAATGAACTGATGGGCTGGGTTCAGCACGGCGGTGGCAAGGCGCTTTACTACGAACTCATGCACGACAAGCTGAGACTGGACCTGGTCGGCTTCTTCTCTGGGCCGATGCCAGCACAACCGCTGGGCTGGTTCAAAGAAGAAATCAAGGGTAGCGATCAGATGAAAGGCCTGAAATATCGTACCGTTGGTCTCGCAGCCGATGTATTGCAGGAAATGGGCATGTCGGTCGTACAACTGCCTGGTGGCGAAATTCAACCGGCGATGAAGAGTGGCCTGATCGATGCAGCCGAGTTCAACAACCCGACGTCGGACAAGGATTTCGGCATGCAGGACGTATCCAAACATTACCACCTCGGCAGCTTCCACCAGTCGCAGGAATGTTTTGAAATCATTTTCAATAAGACGCTCTATGAGAAGCTCAACCCGGAGCACCAGGCAATCCTCGAGTACGCTTCTGAAGCGGCCTCGGCGGACATGGCGTGGAAAGCAATGGAGCGTTACTCCCAGGATCTGGTCACGCTCAAGGAGAAGCACGGCGTCAACGTTATTCGTACGCCCGACAGCGTCATGCAGGACCAGCTTAACGCCTGGGACATCGTCGCCAAGCGCATCAGCGATTCCGATCCTTTCTTCAAGAAAGTGCTGGATTCACAAAAGGCCTGGGCCAAGCGCCACGGTGCTTACGCGCTCAACAATTCGCCGAACTACAGAGGTGCCTACGAGCATTACTTCGGCAAAATGTAGGTAACTGGCGTCAACTGCCGCCGGGACGACGTCGCCAACGTCGTCCCGGTTTTTGTTTCTCCATCTAATTCGATTACGCCAGGTGTCCCAGCATGACCCGTATTCTGCATTTTATCGATAGTTTGAGCGCCTGGTCCGGCAAGTCCTTTGCCTGGTGCATCGTGATTCTGACTTTTTCCACCTGCTATGAAGTATTCATGCGCTACGTGCTTAACGCACCGACGGTGTGGGCCTTCGACATGAGCGTACAGATGTATGGCGCGCTCTTCATGATGTCCGGTGCCTACGCACTATCACAGGACGCTCACGTGCGTGGCGACGTCATCTATCGACTGCTGAAGATCAAAACCCAGGCAAAAATCGACCTGGTGCTTTACGCGTTATTCCTGGTGCCCGGTGCTCTGGCACTGATTTATTATGGCTACGGCTTCGCCTCCGATTCCTGGTTTTACAAGGAAGTGAGCTGGAGCAGTCCGTCACGAATTCAAATTTATTTCTTTAAAACCCTGATACCGATCTCCGGTGTGCTGGTTTTACTCCAGGGCATGGCAGAAATGACACGCTGTGTCATCTGTATCCGGACCGGCGCCTGGCCGCCGCGCTTACACGATGTGCAGGAAACCGAAACAATGTTAATGAACGAACAGGAAGATTTGCGCCGTATGGAAGAAGAAGCAAACCAGCAGGAGGCAGGTCATGTCTGATCCGGTAATTGCGGTATTCATGCTCGGCCTGTTCATCTTCATGGTGCTGCTGGGTTTTCCGATCGCCTTCACCTTGATCGCCATGGGCCTCGGTTTCGGCTACTACGCCTACTACGATGAATTTCGCATGGCCCACATATTCGACAACAGAATATTTGATCTGTTCGTGCAAAACACTTTCTCGGTCATGTCCAACGACGTACTGGTGGCCGTCCCACTCTTCTTATTCATGGGCTATGTGGTCGAACGGGCCAACATAGTCAATCGCCTGTTTTTCAGTATCCAGATGGCAGCGCGGCACCTGCCCGGTTCCATGGCGGTAGCCGCACTGTTCACCTGCGCCATATTTGCCACCGCTTCCGGCATCATTGGCGCAGTGGTAACGCTGATGGGCATGCTTGCCTTTCCGGCGATGCTGAAGGCCAACTACGACGAGAGTTTCGCCGCTGGCGTCATCTGCGCCGGTGGCTGCCTCGGCATCTTGATTCCACCCTCAATCATGCTTATCGTTTACTCGGCAATCGCCGAGATCTCGCCACTGCGCCTCTACGCTGCAGCCATGTTCCCCGGACTGTTGCTGGCCGGCCTTTACATGGTTTATGTAGTCGGGCGAGCGGCCCTGAACCCGAGTCTCGCGCCCAAACCTCCGGAAGAGGATGTCCCCTCCTTCGGTCGCATCGCCTGGGAACTGACCACCTCGTTCATCCCGCTTGCGTTGTTGATCATGAGTGTACTCGGCGCCATTCTAATGGGCCTGGCTACGCCGGCCGAAGCCGCCGGTGTCGGCGCATTCGGCGGGCTGTTTCTCGCTCTGTGTTATCGCTCGTTGAGCTGGGAAAGACTCAAGCAGGCCGTATACCTGACTGCAAAAACCTCGGCGATGGTGTGCTGGTTGTTCGTCGGTTCCTGGACTTTTGCCTCGGTATTCTCCTACCTCGGCGGCCATGAACTGATCAACGACTGGGTTCTCTCCATGGACCTCGGCACGGTCGGCTTCCTGGTGCTGGCACAGTCAATCATCTTCCTCCTCGGCTGGCCGCTGGAGTGGACCGAGATCATCATCATCTTCGTACCGATCTTCCTGCCAATGCTGGAAACCTTCAACGTCGACCCGCTGTTTTTCGGCATCCTGGTAGCGCTCAATCTACAAACTTCGTTTCTAACGCCGCCGATGGCGATGGCCGCTTACTACCTGAAAGGTGTCGCGCCACCGCACATACAGTTGATGGATATTTTCCGTGGCATCATGCCTTATCTGGCGATCATCCTGTTCTCGATGGTACTGCTGTACAACTTCCCGGGTATCGCGTTGTGGTTGCCGGTGTACCTGTTCGGCTAGCAGCGACAAGCTTCGCATATGGATAGATTCAAGCCCGCCTCGTCCAATTTGCTTAGTGCATGCGATGCGCGTGCGCTCATTGAAACTGGTGCGCTCACGTCCTGCGAACTGGTCGAAGCCTGCCTTGCGCGTATCGACGAGCTCGAACCGTCTATTGGTGCCTGGACGCACCTGGATCGCGAGATGGCACTGCAACAGGCACAGGCCGCCGATGAATTCCGTAAAAGCGGTCTGGCGCTCGGGGCACTGCATGGATTACCGATCGGCATAAAGGACATTATCGATACCGCAGACTATCCAACTGAACGCGGCACGGTATTGCATCAGGGCCGGCAGCCCGAGCGTGATGCAACCCTGGTGGCACTATTAAAGGAAGCCGGTGCCATCATTCTTGGCAAAACTGTCTCTACCGAGCTGGCGGTCTATGCACCCGGTAAAACACGCAATCCACACAACCCAGAACATACCCCGGGCGGCTCGTCGAGCGGTTCGGCAGCTGCAGTTGCTTGCGCAATGGTGCCACTCAGCGTCGGCACCCAGACCAATGGCTCGGTCATCCGGCCCGCGGCCTACTGCGGCGTATACGGCTATAAACCCAGTTTCGGGCGCATCTCGCGCCACGGTGTGCTGGAGCAATCTCCGCCGCTTGATACTATCGGCGTGTTCGCCCGCAGCTTACCTGATCTCGCCTTGCTGGCCGACGTGCTGATGCGTTTTGATGCACAGGATAGCGTTATGAAGCCCGTGGCTCCGCCGCGAATCGTCGACCTGATGGCGACAGAAGTACCGGTAAATCCCCATTTCGCGTTTATTCGCAGCTCTGTCTGGGAACAGGTAGAAGCCGTCACCAAGGATGCCTTGCGCGAACTCATAGAAGCCACCAATGAGACACAACCCAAAACCATCGACATCGTCGATATGCCAGAGTCCTTCGACGCTTTGCATGAGGATCATCGCAGGGTAATGGAAGCCGATCTGGCGCGCAGCTTTGCCGATGAGTATCGACGCGGCAAGGAGCAGCTGAGTGACGTGCTGCGCGATATGATCGAACGCGGACAGCAGGTCAGCGATGCTGACTACCAGCAGGCACTTGCGCGCATGCAGGATTACAACGCATTTCTCAGCGAAGTATTCGAAGACTATGACGCCATCCTGACGCCTGCGACGCCAGGGCCTGCACCCGCCGGTATCGAGGCAACCGGCAGTCCTGTGATGAACACCATCTGGACCTTTTGCGGCACCCCCGCAATCAATCTGCCGATACTGCAAAACCCGGAAGGTCTGCCCATGGGTGTGCAGGTAATCGGTGAAAGAAACGACGATGCGCGCCTGTTCCGCAGCACACGCTGGTTACTGGATGTCCTGCAGAACGATACTGCGGACGCAACCGACAACTGATTTCCACTATACTGATACGATTAAACGAGCGAGAACGATATGGACAACATCATCACCGGAGCAATTTCAGTCGCCATTTTCATGGCTTTCGTGCTCGGGTTGGCCGGATCAATCCAAGCATTGCCTTTTGCGATCATCGTGATCATTGTATGCGCGATGCTGTGCACCGATTATTTCCAGTCGGTCAGAGAGAGCCTGCAGTCAGGAAAAGAAAAGACGCCCGGCAACACGGAGTAGGGTTCCAAAACCTGCAGCCCGACGACTCATACATCAGCTCCTGTGCGCAGCGTCGACGCAATTAAAATGGCGCTTGTTCACCACAACAAACACCTGTTTTTAGCAACCCACTCAAGTACACAAAATCACAATACGGCCCAAATGGCACTTACTTAAGCCAAAACACTGATGCATCCAGAGTCCGACTACGGTCGGATGATTGGGGGACTATTCGCGAATGCCTCGGCGACTTCGCCGCCTGCGGTTTACTTCGCAAATAATCCCCCAATCATCCACCCTCTTCCGACCAGAAGGTAACGTCATAATGTTGTACTTAAGTAAGTGCCATTTCTATACGAACCTCTAATAGAGCGAGCTATTCTGCCGGCTTACCAGTCTGATCGACCTGCATCTCTTCCATATCCTGGTAACGATCACCGATACGGTGATGCGGCCGACCGCTACTCGCGGCACCAAGCGCAATCACTATTTCGTCCGCAGCAGGTGCGTCCGGTATGTGAAACTCATGGGTCAGGTAATGTGCGCGAAACCCGGCGTCGTCCTTGTGCATCATCGGGATGGTAATGGCAGTACCCGGTCCGGCCCGTTTATTGGTAAAACTCAGGAACGACTTACCCTCCACCGCGACTCGATATTGATTACCGAAACGCAGCGTATGAATAATGCCTGAGCCATGTTCGACCTCGCCGTTGACGCCGACCACGGCAGCCTTGCCGTAGGCCTCGACCTTGTCCGCACCGCCGATAGTGGCGAGCAGATCGGGCACCATGATTTCACCAAGCGGTGGTGCCACCTCTAAAATGGTGGTGCGCAGGTCTTCGACAAAACCCTGCCCGGCCCAGGGATTTTTCATAACGACCGCAACGGCAACCATGATCCAGGGGCGCTCGGCCGCCTTACCACCTTCGATGAGGGTTTCGTCGATATAGCGTACGATTTTTCTGATTTGCAGACTCATGATTAATTCGGGCTCCGGTTTAGTTGTTGCAGCATTTGTTGTGCATACCAATAGGCGAAACGGGCCACGCTGGGTTCGAGCGCCGAAAAGCGCCCCTGCCGGGCAAAACTCGATGCCAGGCCAATCTGCTGCTGTTGCAGGAATGGCAAATCCTCGGCGAGTGCTGCATCGATACGCTCATAGTAATGTTCGGCACGCTTCTCAAAATCATCGAGTGCCACCGTGTCGGCCGGGAAACAAATGGTTTGTATCACCCGGCAGCGATCCGCGGTGATCGGAAACGCCTGATACATCCACATCGAATCCTGCGAAAGTGCATACGTCATATTGGGATAAATCCAGGTATAGCGAGTACCCATCGCCTCGCGCCCCTGCAGACTCGGTGCTGCCGGCAAGGCAAACTGCTGACTATGCTCGAGCAAGGCCGCGGCACCCTCGGTCGCACCGAACTGGGTCGTGTACTGACCGCTGGTCTCATCCACCGCATCGGGTTCGGGATATAGCCAGCTAATCGAATCGGGGTGCACCATCGGTAAGTGATAATACTCGTTAAACACTTCGATAAAGGTCTTCCAGTTGCAATCAACCTCGAACTCGCGGACCCGCGTGGTGCGCCACTCGGGCAGATCCCAGGGTCGATGGAAATGGTCAAAATCACCCAGCCAGTCGTCGATTGACGGTGCTGAATCGGCCATGCTGAACCAGGCAAAGCCCTGCCGCTCGGCTACCGCGAACTCCACCAGACCATAGTCTGCCGCCTTGAAATCAGTGGCGCTTTCCATGCGCGAGTAAACCTTGAGCTGACCCTCCAGATCATAAGTCCACCAGTGGAAAGGGCATTTTATTTTCTTGCAGTTGCCATTCCCTGTCAGCAACTGACTACCTCGATGGCGGCAACTGTTGGCAAAGGCCTTTAAAGATCCAGATTTACCACGCACCACAATCACCGGCTCACCGGCGATATCCATCGCCGAATAATCACCTTTGTCCGGCCAGCGATCCGCGCGCCCCAGACTTACCCAGCCGTTAACAAACACGGCACGACGCTCCAGCTCCAAAAGATCATTGTCGGCATAGCAGACCGGCGGAATTCCAAGCGATTGGCCGGCGTCGGGAAGGACTCCATCGAGCTGCTGTTGCAACGCCTGCAGAGTCGACAGGTCAGTTTGTGTTTGCAATATTTTGCTCCCGCGGCTTTATCGCGCGAGTATCCCGATAAATGCTGCTTGGCGCAAATAGAATGTCCTTAGCGGATTGGCGTCAATGAATAATTCTCGTTATCATTCAGCGACTTGATCGACGACCAATGCAGAAGCTCCGTGTTGCGACTTGATTGGCGAAAAACCATCAGCCGTTAGAATATCAACTAGCATAATCTATTCACCAGACACAGGAGCGTACAATGGCCTCTTCCGGCTTAGCGACAAAAACACTTGCCCTCGCCTTTCTGGCAGCAGCAGCGGGTATTACATTCTGGGCATTCCAGAAATCCGAAGGGCTGCAATCACAGGTATCTTCGGTGCTGACCGGTTCCCCCACTGATAACGTCATGATGCTATACATCGGTGCTGCTGTTTGCGCTGTCCTGGGTGTTTTCCTGCTGTTCAAGAACTAAGCTGATCCACAACAACGGAGGCAATAGTGCGTTCAGAGATCAAACAAGGTGACGCCTCTCCGGAGTACCTAACCGATGAGCGTTGTCACATTATTGAGGTCGCAAATGACAGTGGCGATGAACAGCTGTCGATTGCACGGGCTCGCGTAGACGCAGGTGTGACGACAGCCTGGCACCGCTTAAACGGTATCAGTGAACGTTATATTATCGTCTCCGGGAAAGGCCTGGTGGAAGTGGAAGATATCGACCCGACGCGCGTCGAAGCGGGAGATGTAGTGCGGATTCCGGCTGGCAAGGCGCAGCGTATCGCCAACACGGGTGACGAACAGCTGATATTCTACGCCGTGTGTGTGCCACCGTTCAGCGAGCAGGCCTACATTAACCTCGAATCATCCGCAGATCAGTAAACCCGGTGGGTGATACCGCAGCAATGCCCACGCAGAAGGAGACAGCGATGCCAGCACAAGCGTTGAACCTGCAGCAGAAGTTGAGATTGATTAATGATGTCTGGAGCCCCCGCGTCATCGCCGAAATGAATGATTACCAATTCAAACTGGTCAAGGTCGACGGTGAATTTGTCTGGCACGATCATCCCGATACCGACGAAACCTTCATCGTGCTGGAGGGTAGTCTGCGTATCGATTTTCGTGATAGTCATGTGATGGTCAATGCAGGTGAAATGTACGTCGTTGCAGCAGGCGTGGAACATCGGCCTTCGGCTGCAGCCGAGGTCAGCCTGTTATTGATTGAACCGCGCGGAGTGGTCAACACCGGTGCTAGCGGTGGCGAGTTAACCGCCGAGGGCGATCAGTGGATTTGACATGGCGGTGATTTCGGACATCAGCCTGTGGGCACTGTTCAAACACCTCGGCAGCTGGCTGGGCAATCTCAGTCGTGCTCGCCAACAACGCAAACGCGAATCCATCGAAGCCTTGCGCGCGGTCGTCATCGCTGCACGACACACCCAGGCTTACCTGAGGGAACTGGAGGACAGCGGTCAGCAGAATCACGCCACCGAGGCGAATCTGGCCGGCCTGTGGACAGAGCTTGGCTTCCGTCTGAACGACCTTGGCCTCACCAAGCTGGCCAAGCGTTGCGACATCCGCGGTCGATACTGGGCTGACCCGAACATCCTCGATGCAGACTTTTTGCAGCGCGCCGATATCGGTCTCGAACGTATGGAACAACTGGCGCGACAGTTACTGGCCGAAATCGAAACTGCTCATAGTCGTGGCAGTTAATCGTCCAGGGCTAATCACCCATAGTGAATCACCTGGCTATGCATCGCGCAATATGAGAGAGGCTATATGAAACCAGGCGAAAGATTTTCCAGCCGTGTCGACGACTACCAGAAGTATCGTCCGGACTACCCGCAATCCCTGGTGACGGAAATCATAAAACAGTCAGGGCTGGATGATTCGGCCGTCATTGCAGACTTTGGCTCCGGTACCGGGATTTTTACGCGTCGGCTGCTGCAGGCCGGCTTCGAGGTATATGCGGTCGAACCGAACCGGGAAATGCGGGTTGCCGCCGAATCCACGTTAGCAGCCGAGCCGGGATTTACCAGCATCGATGGGAGCGCCGAAGACAGTCGTCTTGAATCCGCCTCGATCGACCTGATAACAGCCGCACAGGCCTTTCACTGGTTCAACACCGACACCGCAAAACAGGAATTCCGCCGAGTTCTAAAACCACAGGGTCAGCTCGCGCTGATCTGGAACAAGCGCAAACTGAGCCAGCCGTTCCAGCAGGCCTACGATGCTATCCTGCGGGAATTCGCACCCGAGTACGGCAAGGTCAATCACATGAATCTGAGCGAGATGGATATACAGGGTTTCTTCGCCACTGGCGCTATGCGACGAATTGTTATCGACAATTCGCAGCAGCTCGATTTTGCCGGGCTGCTGGGGCGTTTGAAATCGTCCTCCTACTGCCCCGAGGAAAGCTCGCCTCAATACATTCCACTGGCGACGGAACTCCTGTCGTTATTCGACCAGTACGCGATCGATGGCAGTATTGCGTTTGAGTACGATAGCGAGCTTTATCTCGGGCCGATTTCGCCGGGGCAATAGCCCGCGCTGATTCGCACCAAAAGAAAATTGATCAATTTTCACAACCTGAACGGAAGGACAATCTAATGCAGGGATCTTATCGCGGCAGCTGGGCGAAACCCGACGACGACCTGCCACAATACGAAGCCGGCCGTGACAGCAAACAACTTTGAAAGAGCTGACTAGATGAAAATCTGGGTCGATGCCGATGCCTGTCCGAATCCGATCAAGGAGATTCTGTTTCGTGCCGCCGAACGCACCGGTATCGCGCTGGTGCTCGTCGCTAATCATGACGTTCGTATCAAGCCTTCGCGCCACATCAGCTTTATGCGGGTCGCTTCCGGCTTCGATGTCGCCGATGATGAAATTGTAAAACGCCTCGAACCCGGCGACCTGGTCATCACCAGCGATATTCCACTTGCCGCCGAGATCATCGAAAAACAGGCGCAAGTGCTCAGCCCGCGCGGCGAGTTGTTCACCAGCGACAACATCAAGGCTCGGCTCAGCATGCGTGACCTGATGGATTCGTTGCGCAGCAGTGGTATTGATACCGGAGGTCAGGCACCACTGAACCATGGCGATCGCAAGACTTTCGCCGATCAGCTCGATCGCATCATCACCCGCGATGCCTGAACCGACGCAAGCTCCCTGCAGCAACCGCATCGCAGCCAAGGTCACGGAAGGATCAGCGAATAGTGCAATCGGTGCCCTGGAGTGGGTCATGCGTGAGCAATGCCTGCGCGTGCGCATAAGCGCAGCGCCCGACTGACCCTCGAGCAGGAATAAGCAGATCCGCTTAAACAGATAGGTCAGGGTTGGTAAGCAAGGGTTGATCAGTCAGGACAGATCGGCCAAAGTAGAGCATCCACCATTTAAACAATATTGAGTCACATGCCCGCTATCCTTCAGCAACGCCTCAAGCTCGAACTGCCCATCATTCAGGCGCCGATGGCCGGCGTGCAGGGCAGCGCGCTTGCCATAGCGGTTTGCAACGCCGGAGGCCTCGGTTCCCTGCCCTGCGCGATGTTGAACCCGATGCAGATTCGCAGTGAACTTGAGATCATTACCGGCAACTGCAACAGGCCGTTCAATGTTAATTTCTTTTGTCATCAGGCGCGCGCTTTCGATGCGGCTCGGGAAAAGCTCTGGCGCGATGAACTCGGTCCGTTTTACCGCGAGTACGACATTGACGAATCAATTATTGCGCCGGCACAGGGTCGCAAGCCCTTCAACGAGGCGGCACTGGAACTGTTACAGGAATTCAAACCGGCGGTGGTCAGTTTTCACTTCGGTTTGCCTGCAGCCGATCTGCTGGATGCGGTGAAGGCGACCGGCGCGATGACGCTGTGCAGTGCGACTACGCTGGCCGAAGCGCTGTGGCTGGAACAGCATGGCATCGATGCCATCATCGCACAGGGAGTCGAGGCCGGTGGCCATCGCGGCATGTTCTTGAGTGAAGATTTAAGCGAACAGGTCGGCATCTTTGCCCTGTTGCCGCAGATCGTGAATGCGATCAACCTGCCGGTCATCGCAGCCGGCGGAATTGCCGATGCCGCTGGCGTGTCTGCGGCACTCAGCCTCGGTGCTGATGCGGTTCAGCTCGGTACCGCTTACCTGTTATGTGATGAAGCTGAAACCAGCGCCGTACATCGAGCGGCTCTGCAATCACCGGCCGCGGTGCACACTGCCCTGACCAATCGCTTTTCCGGCAGGCCCGCACGTTCGATCGTCAATCGAGTCATGCGCGAGCTGGGCCCGATGGGTGAGGTATCTCCCTTTCCTCTCGCCGGAGCGGCGCTGGCGCCATTGCGCGCTGCGGCTGAAGCCAACGGTTCAAGTGATTTCAGTTCTCTGTGGGCCGGTCAGAATACCAGTGGCTGCCGCCAGATCGGGGCAGCTGAAATGACTCGTCAACTGGCATCTAAACTAAGCTGACAGCCCTCATACAGCTGAGGTTTTTGTCGCTTCATCCTGATAGACTTGACGTTCAATTACGCGGAGAAAATCCATCATGGCAGTCTACAAATGCGAAGCTTGCGGTATGTCCATTGGCACAATGACCTGTGGCAGTTGCGACCAGGAATTGGCCCACGACAGTATTACCACCGACAACGGCGATGAAATTCAGGTTTCGAAATGTCCCGACGGCCACGGCATGATCAAGTCACCGATGTGCTGTGGCGCGGACATGACCCGCCTGGGCTAGCCACTGACAGTCAGTCATTTGCTGCTCAAGCTGACTATACGGATAATCTGCTGGAACCTACCCTGACACTCGCCAGTATTGGCGCGCTGTTTGGCTCGCTGGTTGTGCTCGCCATCGTGCCCAGCGTCAGCGTGCTGGCGGTGACAGCGCGCGCAGCGGCATTTGGCTTCAGTCATGGCCTGTTTACCGCCATCGGCATTGTCGTCGCCGACATCCTGTTTATACTGATCGCCGTCTATGGGCTCGCGCTGATCGCCGGGTTAATGGGTGAGCAATTCAGGCTGATCCAGTATATCGGCGCGGCCTACCTGATCTGGCTGGGTATTTCGCTATGGCGCGCCGACACCAAAGCACGTGCCAGCGATACGGTTCGACAGTCGTCCTGGTTATCCAGCTTTCTGACCGGCCTGCTGATCACATTGGGTGACCAGAAGGCCATACTCTTCTACCTTGGTTTCCTTCCTGCCTTTATCGACCTGTCATTGATGACCGCTGTCGACACGCTGATCATTATCCTCATCGCGATTATCGGGGTAGGCGGCGCCAAGCTGGTTTACGCGTATCTCGCGGATCGTGCCAGCGTGCTGTTCAAGGATTCCAGCGCATTGCGCAGCTTGAACAGGCTGGCCGCCTGCATCATGATCGCGGTCGGGGTCGCCTTGTTGGTCAAAACCCAGCAATGGATTTAAATCATCAGCAGGACCGCGAACTCCTCGACGCAGTGCGTCGCTTTGCAGTCGATCACGAGCATCCGCAAATAGCGCAATTCAAGCCTTCGATTCTAGATTGGGGAGATAGCTGGAGGTCCGTCGAACCCGCTGATTTGCCGGTATCAGCTGCCCTCACCGCGGTCGCCGAGTGCGCTGCCTCTAATATAAAACCCCTGTTGCAAACCTTTGCCAGACACAGCCATCGGTTGCGCTGGGAACAAAGCTATCGCAAGCAAGATGCCCTGGTTCCCGATG
Organism: Gammaproteobacteria bacterium; assembly: GCA_024686195.1. Classification (GTDB taxonomy): domain Bacteria; phylum Pseudomonadota; class Gammaproteobacteria. Next base: position 12,997 of record JAIBDO010000042.1, read on the forward strand.
CCATGCTCGATGCCTATGGCTTCGCCGAGATCATCGGCCTGCGTGGACCGTTTGTGAGTGATCGTATTCGCGCTGGCATAGCGATCTGGGGAGCGCATTTAGATTATCCGCAACACCAGCATCAGGCTGAAGAAATATATGTACTACTGTCGGGTTCGGCCGAGTTCAGTTTCGCAGGCAATGCAGCGCAAACCCGCCGCGCCGGCGATGTCGTCTTTGTCGAGTCTAACCGTCGCCATGGCTTTCGTACTGGCGAGGAATGCCTGGTGGTGTATTACCTGTGGCAGGCTGGCGATCTGCGGCAGACTTCAAATTTCGATTGAGTTACGCATCTGGTCTATAGAAAATGCGGCATTCCCGCTAAGATTACGGCACAACCCGTGATCGTCGGCGCAATCGAATGCATCACCGAAGGTAACATCGATGAACATCAGGAGGTTCCGAGATGAATGAGCTGGCAGATAAGATTAAGGTAATCGCTTTCGACGTTTTTGGCACCGTTGTCGACTGGCATGGTTCGGTGGCACGCGAGGTGACAGCGATGAATCTCGATGTCCATGCCGATGAATTCGCACTCGCCTGGCGCGCGGGTTACCAGCCTGCCATGAAGGAAGTGATGGACAGGGGCGAATGGATTATCCTCGACGAGCTGCATCGCCGGATTCTTGATCGCGTTCTCGCCGACTTCGGACAGACAGCTCTCGGTGAAGCCGAGCGTAAGCACCTTAACCGGGTGTGGCATCGACTCAAACCCTGGCCCGACACGGTCGAAGGCCTTACCCGGCTCAAGTCGCGTTACATCATCTCTTCGCTGTCTAACGGCAATATCGGCCTGCTCACCGAAATGGCCAAGAACGCCGGTCTGCCCTGGGACTGCATTTTATCCGCCGAAACTTTCCGCAAGTACAAACCACATCCGGACACTTACCTCGGCGTAGCGCGAACCTTTGACCTCGAGCCACAACAGGTCATGCTGGCGGCAGCCCATCACGGCGATCTCGAACACGCCCGTAACTGCGGACTGCAGACGGCCTACATCGAACGCCCCTTCGAATATGGACGCAACAACCCGAAGCCGGTGGCTCCCTGGGACGCCAATACACTGCACAACACCAGCATCGTTCATCTCGCCGAACAACTCGGTTGTTAAACTCGGTTGTTAACGAAGGAAAACCTTATGAGCCTGATCGCCAATACCCCTGAAGCCCCGTATTACGCGGTAATATTCTCATCCCTCACTACCACAGCTGGCGAAGGATATACCGACACTGCCGCACGCATGGTTGAACTGGCTGCGCAGCAACCCGGGTTTCTGGGTGTGGAATCAGCACGTGAAGAACTCGGCATCACCGTTTCATACTGGTCTGATCTCGATTCGATCAAGGCCTGGAAGCGCAACGCTGAACACCTCGAGGCGCAGAAAATGGGGCGCGAAAAATGGTACAGCAACTATAAAACCCGCATCGCACGGGTCGAACGTGACTACGACAAGTAAAATTTATACCTCAATAAAATGTTGACATCCTGGAAATAATGGCTAAAGTTCGCACCAGCTCGAATCTTAGTTTAAAGTTTATGCCTTCTCATCGATGTATTCCCGTAGTTTCCTCGTTCTGATCTCAATAAAGTTATAGCTTTGCTTCTGGCACAACCGCCTTCGTGGCATTTATATTATTTTTTAAAAGGTACACATTATTATGTCTGACAAGACAACTGGCAAAGTAAAATGGTTTAACGAAGCTAAAGGATTTGGTTTCATCGAGCAAGAATCAG
>JAIBDO010000196.1 GCA_024686195.1 Gammaproteobacteria bacterium
AGCGCGAGATCGCCACCGGTCACCGGCAGCGACACGGCAATGACCAGCACGGCCGAGATCAACAGCGACGGCAGCATTTCGACCCGGCGCCGATAACGCACCACGACCGCGAAGCCGGCGAAGCACAAGGCGGTCACCAGCGCCATCAGGTTGCCGAAACCGGAGCCAATACTGACGCCGTTGACGACCATCAGTGCGAGCCCGCTGCCGGCGAACAGCATCGTCACCAGGGTTGCGCGACGCAGGCGCTCGCCGAGGAAGATGCGCGCCAGCAGTGCGGCGAAAAAAGGAATGGCGCCGATGATAAACAGCGCGTTGGCGATGGTGGTGTGTGCGAACGCCTGGATGAAACTCAGGCCGGCGCCGGACAGCAGCACGCCGGCGAGCAGCCCGTAACGGCCCACCGACAGCAGGGTGGCGAAAAATCGGCCGCGGTTCTGGATCGCGAGGATGGCCGCGATCGCCACGATCAGCCCAAGCGAGCGATACACGTTGATTTGCCACGGGTTGGCGACCTCGATACTGCGCAGCACCAGCCCGCCGAAACTGATCGCCACCGAGCCGAGCACCATCAGCAGCATCGCGTAGCCGTGACGGCTGTCGACATCGTGCGTTGCGGGTGTGGTGGCGGGGTCCGGCATTGGCGCTGCCTCGATGCAAGGTTCAGCGCAGATTCCGCCTATTCAGGTTTTTTGTCCAGCGAAATATAGCTGCCCCGGCTTCTCCCGTTTAAACAGCTGTACTGTCCTCCGAATTGGAGGTCTGTATAAGTGTCTGCGTCTTATCAACCATCCGCGTGATCGATGGTTCGCTGGTAACACTGCCCATATCGTCCAACGCAACCCATCGCAGATCATGCGATTCGTCACTCACGATGTAATGATCTTCGACGGCGCGAAACAGAAAGCGACAATCGTAATGATAATGTGCTGCTTCAAGACCCCTGGCCGGGATCTGGTGGATATCGATATCAAACAGCTCCTGATCGACAAACTGAAGGCCGACCAGGCCAGATTCTTCGATGGCTTCACGGTACGCCACCTGCGCAACATCGGCATCACCGTCGGCATGCCCGCCCAGCTGAACCCAGATATTGAGCTTTTTATGATGGGTCAATAGCGCCCGCGTACCTGTGGAATCCAGTATCCAGGCTGAACCGGTAATATGACCGATCGCCAGCTCACGAGAAAAACAATCTGTATTGGCTTCGACGAACGAGGAAATCCTGTCCACCACCGCTGCCTCTTCTGGATAGCGAAGCTGATAGTGTTTAAACAAATTAAGGATTTTATTTCGATGCAAGATTTTAGATTTCCTATTCCAGTATACCTGTTTGGATTTTGCTGGCTTGCGGCGGGAGGTTTGGGGGCTGGTAATAGGTATACTGTCCCCTGATTCCGCGATTCATGCAACCTCCGTCAACTGGCAGGCAATTCCTGAACCGATCGATAGGCTTGATCTACAGCGTTGCCCAGGTAGGCACTGGCTCCCGCATCCGCGTTTGCTATGGCAACATTTCCCCAGGGGCGACGGGCCAGGTAATGTGGTGCCTTGCCTTTGGGGAATTCGGGGTCGTACAAGTCCCGATACTCATAGGCATATCCATGGGGCCAGCGATTGACAGTGATCGCAAGAATATCGCGCTCCCCGTTGAATCCGGCGGGTCCAAGCATGCCGTCAAGCACCGTGCGAATCTCCCGCTCGTACTCGGCAAAAGTCAGCTCCAGCATCTTCTTTCGAGATTGACGGAAGCCCTCGCGAACATCTGTGATCCCTGCTGGCGCTGCAATCGTACCTGAGAATGTCAAAACCACAGGACCGGGTTCAGACATGGGATTCGAGTATCCGCCACTGCTGATTCCTTTCAACATATACAGGTTTGCGTGCATACGACCTGGACAATACGCGCCATTGATGCCCAATTGCTCCATTGCATCACCGGAACGAAGCAGAACATTAGTGATAACAAGCGGTACCTTTACCTGATAGCGCTGGGCCTCTTTCTGCGCCTCAGGCAAAGCAGGGCATAGGTAAGGGATCATGCTGTGATTACAGGCAAGTACACAGTGGCGTGCGCTCACTGTCTTGATCTTACCCGCCTCTGCGTAGGTGATTACAGCATCCTTATCGCGCCGCGACACATTCAGCGCAGTTGCGTTCAGGCGTAAACGAACCGGAGAATCCGTCCGGTCCAGTTCGGCATAGTTAAATTGCGCGGCCGCAATATTCCCTGCATGAGCATTGGGTGCAACCCGGGGTATGAGCTGCCGCACCAATAAACGAGCGATACTTGCGGTCCCGTCGGGGAAAAAACCTTCCCTGGCCTGGTGCGGTCGTACTGTAGTGTCCTCACCGAGCAGATGAAAGCCAGGGCTACCGTTAGCCAGCGCTTCCTGAATGGACAAAGTACTGATGTTCACGCCCCAAAATGCATGGCTGCTACTCTGGAATAATTCGATCGCCTCGTCGTTCAAGCCACCGTGTTCCCGAAGAAACACGGTGTAAGGGGTGCTCGTCAAGTAGAGCCTGGATTCCTCTGGATTCAAGCCCGTCAATACATTGGTGCGCTTGTCGTAAAATGCCTTAAGCTGTGCGCGAGCCATTTCGCCAATTGGATAGGCGTCGATTGCCGTAAGCATGTCGCGGCCGATATCGCCGGCTAGATCGCAACCGATAACCAGTTTGTTGACGCCATATGTGGCTTTGTCGAACCAGATAGCCGGTCCTTGACGGCCATTGCGACCGGACCTGAATTCATTCTCTGCCAGCAGTAACTCCATATCAACGCCAAGGTCGTGCATCAGCGCATCAACTGTCGAAGTAAAAAACCAATGCGCCAGATACTGAGCACCGCCTATCGCCAGGCGCGTGTCCCCACCTTGATGAAACTCATTGCGCCTGGCATGCCCTCCGAAATCGTCGTGGTTATCCAGCAAAAGAATTTTGGAGTCTGTCCCGAATCGTTGTCTGTAATAGTGCGCAGCTGCCAGCCCCGATACGCCGGCGCCGACAACAACTAAATCGTATTGTTCGTCGGTCTCAAGAGGTGGTTTGATCGAGAGTATTTCCTCGACAAGGTCGTGAGCCGCCTCATAAGAACCAGGATGTGATCCTCGCAGTCCGGTTCGCAGCGGCGGATAGTTGGCAGCTGACGGTCCTTCGCTGGTACACGCTGTCATCCCTGTCGAAAACGCCAGCATGGTTCCGCCAAGCCCTAGCCCGTGCACAAAATCTCTGCGCGTGATGTTTCGGCTTCTCCATGTATCTTCGTCACCCTTTCCCAACGCGATGGTCCTCCATCTTCAAGAATCTGCTTGTGAATATAAAAGTACAGGGAATATACACACTCTATTTTTAATATCCCACTGGATATGAGGGCAGGAACAGTTGTCACCACATACGATTCGTACGATTCGGGACACACACTCTTTCATACAATACGATTCGGGACGCAAAGCCAGGGGTGTGTCGCAGTATGTACTCTGGGGAGCGCCGTCCTGATGAGAGAATTGCACAGGCGAACATCAATGATGATATTGAGATCGCGCCAGCAGAAACGCAGGGGCTGACAGCATTGCTGGAAGCACTAACCAGTAGTATCGATGACCGATATTCATCCAACTAATTTATTGGCTTCCTATTTTTCTCTGCTAGAGCTTTCGACCATCCCTTTGATGCAGCTCTGACAAGCCGGAAAATTCAGCATTGCTGCAGATTTTTCCGAGCGTTGATCAGGTAGTTTGAAATGTTACTGATTGTCTTTGAAATCAGGGTCGATTGCAGTTGAACATTGAATTTTCTACTACAATGAGTACTTTCCTGTAGCGAGATAAATGCCGCTGATACGAGGCGTAATACGGAACTGGTCTTCAGCTTTATCCCAGCAAGTATTGAACAGTCATCAGTGTCATGTCGCGACCAAATACCTTGTCGTGAACATACAGTCGTCATGGATTATAGCGCAGCAGCTTCTTCAACTTAATGAAATGGGGGTTAAGAGAATGTTTAGTTGGACAAAAAAAATGGCAATAATTTCGACCTTCCTGGTTGTAGGTTTTGGAGTAAATTCCCAGGTGAAAGCCTTTGACTCGGCGGTTGGAGAGTGGACTTACAGAGAGCTAACTATTGAAGGTCATACGATGCGCGGCAAAATGACTTTTATCGATAAAACGAATGCGACTTACACTGCAAATAATGGGCGAATTATTTTTGTTGCTACGGACGGCGATAGTGGATGGAAAGGGTTTTGGATAGAGGAAGGAAGTGATGAATGTCCAGAAGAGAAGTATGGGAGCAAACTATGGGGAACGGCGATATTTTATTTTAACGATGACTACAGTAAGTTTGAAGGTACATGGGACATGTGCGGAAATGGCATAGGACACAGCTGGACAGGCTTTCGATAGCTATCTTTATGAGACAGGACTATGTCCAAACTATAAAGAGGCACTGTAAATTATTCTGTGTAACTGCCATGGGTTAGATGAATTGTGCGATGCGGCGCATTCGGCCCGCCAATATTAAACAACCCCTCTCAATAAACCGTATCGACTCCATTTATTCAATTGATCCATAGACGGTTCCCTGATTCATGCACTGAACTGCGACCAGGTTGCCAGTGCAGGATGGTAAGCAACCGATTAGTGGCTATCCATTAAGTATACTGTTCCCCAAATTACCGATTTGCCGTCCGCGAAAGCGACGTTCTGACTTATCAGGGGCTGACGGAATTGACTTGCATTCAAACAATTACCATAGTTTTCATTATCTGAGCGCTTTTGCTCGCCAAAACCAGCCCTGGGGGCAATGGCATGAATGGTTCTGAAACAACCGATACCTATAGCCAAAATAGCTACGATGCAGAGTGGATGCCCGCGATCGAACTCATCTGGGGTCGCGGCTTTATCGCCCCCGGTGGCGAAGACAATGTCGCGCGTATCGTCAAGGGAATAGACCTTCGCGGGAAGCGGGTCCTGGAACTGGGCTCCGGTGCTGGCGGGGGCGGTATCGCACTTGCGCGCCACCATGGCGCCCGGGTTGTAGGGCTTGAGATCGAGCCTACGCTGGTCGAGTACAGCCGTGAACTGGTGGCCGCCGAAGGTTACTCGGACCGGGTCGAATTCCGCTGCACCGAACCGGGGCCTCTGCCGGTGGAAGACGCCAGCTTCGACCATTTTTACAGCAGCGGGGTGATCTGCCATATCGACGACAAGCCCGCTGTTTTCCGCGACGTACTGCGCTTGCTGAAACCCGGCGGCATGCTGCTCGGTTACGACTGGTTCTTTACTGAACACAACGCCGCGACCGAGGCCTGGATGGAGATAACCGGGGAGCACATGCCTGTCAGCAATCTCCAGGCTTATGTCGACGATATGCAGATGGCCGGCTTCGAAGCCGTCAGCAGTGAATACGTCACCGACTGGTACATCGCGCGTGCGGCCGACGAGCTGCGTAAGCTTGAAGGCCCGCTTTTCGATGAAGTCGCGGCAGTCTCGAGCCCCGAGGTGCGTGACAACCTGATCATCGAGTGGCGCAGCCTGAATGAGGGCCTGGCGACTGGTGCCATGCAACAGGGATATTTTCGCGGCCGCAAACCGGATTGATATCGTCGTAAAGGAAAAAAGAGAGGAGGAATTAGAGCTTGATCCCCCTGATTCATGCTATCTATATAAATCGTCAGCCTGAAAAACGAATCAAGTAGACTATCCCCCGATCGCTTGATCGAAAAAGAGCTCGGCGCCGTATAAGTTTGAAATGGTATCGAACCAGTCTATTGCGATGTCGACAATGCTCCCTGCTGAAATCGGCAAAGCGCCAAATTTAAGAGGACCAGGTATGAGTAAGGGAACGTTTGTTGCGAGCTTCGCGGATTTACCCACGAGTATGCCGATATTTCCGCTGCCGGACGCCGTATTGATGCCGCATGCCGAGTTGCCGCTGAACATTTTCGAACCGCGTTATCTCAATATGGTCGACGATGTGCTCGGCAGCCATCGCATGATCGGGATGATCCAGCCCGATGAAAATGCCGGCAGTGACGAGGCAATTTGCCAGGTGGGTTGCGCCGGTCGCATCACCCAGTTCAGAGAGACCC
>JAIBDO010000008.1 GCA_024686195.1 Gammaproteobacteria bacterium
GAATGGTATTTACTCAAGCCAAAACACTGATGCATCCGGAGTCCGACTACGTTCGAAGGATTGGGGGTTGTTTCGCGAATGCCTCGGCGGCTTCACCGCCTGCGGTTTACTTCGCGAAACAACTCCCAATCCTTCGCCTTCTCTCGACCGTAACGAATGTCATGGGGCGGTGCTTAAGTAAGTGCCATTCGGGTAAGGTGCCGAATGGTATTTACTCAAGCCAAAACACTGATGCATCCGGAGACCGACTACGGTCGAAGGATTGGGGGTTGTTTCGCGAATGCCTCGGCGGCTTCGCCGCCTGCGGTTTACTTCGCGAAACAACCCCTAATCATTCACCTTTTCTCGACCGGAACGAATGTCATGGGGCGGTGCTTAAGTAAGTGCCACTCGGGTGAGGTCCCTTTCGCCTTTCGCCAGGATCTCCGCGGTGTCCAATGACACAGGGCCTCCTGTCTTCTAACTATTAACGAACTCACCAATGGCGTGGATTGCGTTGAGCGCGGTGATCAGCCGCGGCACCGAGGTGAATTCGGGCCAGCTCGAAAGCTTCACCACCACCAGGTCGTCAGCCGGGTCGACATAAATGAGTTGACCGAACACGCCGCGTGCCATGAAACCGGGGCGATCAACGTCTTCGACCCAGAACTGGTTGCGGTAGCCGCCGTTGGGCGCGGTTTTTGTATAAGGTTCTGCAAACAGATCGTGATCGGCATTATGGATATCGGCGATCCAATCGGCAGGCACCAACTGGGTATCGCCGAGCTTGCCCTTTTGCAATAACAATTGGCCGAAGCGTGCGTAGTCGCGCAGGGTGGCGCTGAGGCCGCCACAGGCGAGCGCATAGCCGGCCGGATCGACAGTGAAATTGGCGCTTTCCTCACAACCGAGTGGTTGCCAGAGTTCGCGGCTCACCAATTCGGCGAGACGGGTTTCAGTGACCCGTTCCAGGCAGTGTGCGAGCACATCGGTTTCGATTGAGCGGTACTGGAATTGCGCACCGTGTTCACGCACCTTTTCGGTGAGGGTCAGTATCTGGTCCCAGATGCACGCCGGTGCAGGGAAGTCAGGATTGGGCCGTTTCCAGCCACTGGCGATGTCGGTAGCGGCGATGTCGGAATCGAGTGCTTCGTAATCTTCGATGTAACGCACACCGGTGGTCATGTCCATTACCTGCTGCAGGGTCGCGCCCTGCCAGGCGGTAGCGGAGAGTTCGGGCAGATAGTGAGATATCTGCTCGGCTGGATCGATCACTCCGCGCCCGATCAAAATGCCGGCGACCACAGCGACCACGGATTTGGCCATCGATTGCGACAGATGCAATGTGCGTTCGGTCATGCCGTTGTGATACTGCTCAAGCACGATCGTGCCCCGGTGCAGCACCACAATGGAGTCGGTATAGCTGCTGTCGATCCATTGTTGTAACGTTGATTTCCGCCCATCGGCATCAGCAAATTCGAGTTGGCTGAGATCCTGTGGATGATTCTCAAGAGGACGGATCGGACCCTTGCCGCGCCACACTTCAGTGGTTGGAACGTACTCGCGTACGTGTTGAAATGTCCAGCGATTCCAGGGCGCGCGGTCCCATTCCAGGTGAGGTACACGCTGATCTCGGGGCACAGGGAAGCCTTGCATGATGTCTGTCATGATTCGATCCTGGGGTTAGATAGCTAGGTTAGTAAAGGGGTAACTATTCAGTTTCCTGACCTGATCACCCGTAGCTGTTCAGATTGCCTCTGATTTGTTCGAGTACCAGGATAAAGCGCGCAATATACAAGTGTATATGAGCACTTTTGACGCCGGAATCGGGCAAATCAGAGGTGAGCTGAATAGTTACGTAAAGGGTTGCCATGGAACAGCCATAACAACCCTTCGGTCTTGCTCAATCGTTGCGAATTACTTCTGTAACTCGGTCCAGATTGCGGTGTACATCTCGGTTGCCCTGGGTGAGCAGGCCAACAGGAACTTCCCGGCACCGGAAAGTTTCGGATCGATGATGATCTCGGGCGCATTCTTCATGTCTTCAGGCATGTACTTGTCAGAGCCTTCAATACCGTTAGCGTAACGCGCGAAGGCTGAAATCAGAGCTGCATTCTCAGGCATCATGACGAAGTTCTGAAACAGTTTGGCGTTGTCGGCATTTTTGGCATCTTTGAGTACCGCGACACTATCCATCCACAACGCGAAACCTTCCTGTGGGTAACCAAAACGGACATCGGCATTCTTTTCACGTGCACGAAATCCGGCTCCATTCCAGTAAAGTGATGCGGCTACGTCGCGACCGGCAAACTTTTCGATCATGCCGTAATCCATCGACAACCAGTGTTTCTTGGCTTCCACCAGTTTGTCTCTCACCTTGCGCAACAAGTCCTTGTCAGTCGTGCATGGGTCACCACCGAGGTACATGATGGCGGCGCTGATGACGTCGTTCATTTCAGGTGGCACATTGATCTTGCCCTTGAGCTCGTCGGGTGGATCGAGGAACAGCGCAGAGGTATTGATGTCTCCTTTGTAAACCGAGGTATCGACGATCATGCCAACAGTTCCCCATTGCCACGGCACTGAATAGCGACGGCCTGGATCCCACACGGGATCGTTGAAGTCTTTGGCGACATTCTTGAAATTTGACATTTGATCGGGTCGAGTTTCCAGCAACAGGCCTTCGTCAATCCAGATTTTCATGTAGTTGGCAGAAGGTACGACCATGTCGAATCCATGACCGCCAGCTTTGACCTTGGCAAGTGCTGCATCGTTCGAGTCATAGTCGGTGACAGTAACCTTGACGTCATGCGCTTTTTCGAACTTGGTGATCAGCTCGGGATTGGTGTAGTTGCCCCAGTTGTACAAATTGAGCTCTCCCGCTGCAGATGCACTGCCCGAGATTGCGACCATCGCCAGGCCGACAATGGATTTTCTGATAATGGGTGTCATTTTTAGTCCTCGTTTCCAGTTTATAGTTTTACAAGCATTCAAGTTTTCTTGCGGTTGATCAAGAAAATCAGTGAAACCATTAATACCGATACTGCCAGTAATGCACTGGCAATCGCGTTCATTTCCGGCGTGATGACCCGCCGAATCTGGCCCAGCATGAAGGTCGGCAGGGTGTCCTGGCCTGCCGACTTTACAAATTCGGTGATGACGACATCGTCCAGCGAAATGACGAAAGCAAGCATCGCTCCAGCCAGTATGCCGGGCAACAATAGCGGCAGGGTGACGCGTCGGAAACAACGCCAGGGCGTTGCATATAAATCAGCGGCGGCAATCTCCAGCGAACGATCCATGTCTTCCAGTCTGGCGCGTATTGGCAGGTATGCAAAGGGAACGCAAAACGCGGTATGCGCGATCACCAGGAAGCTTAGACCCTGGTAGCCGGTGGCCTGTTTGATGGTTGCAAACACGATTAACAAGGCTACCGCGGTAACGATTTCAGGCACCATTAACGGCTGGTTGATCATCGCGTAAATCGCGGTTTGACCACGGTAGGCTCGTGTTCGTGTGGTGCCGAGCGCGGCCATGGTGGCGAGCACCGTCGAGTAAAGCGACGCCTGCAGTGCAATGATCAGGGAAAGTAGAGTTGCATCCTTCACCGCTTCGTTCTGCCAGGCCGAGTAGTACCAGCGCAACGAAAGACCCTCCCACAGCGCTAGTGAAGAGCCTTCATTGAAGGAGTAGCCCACCAGGATCATGATCGGCGCATAAAGCATGACAAAGCAGGTGATCGCAATGAAGGTAAAGCCGGGTAGCTTGTAAATCGAGAACAACTTTTTGGGGCTCACAATGCTACTGCTCATGCTGCACCCCACCTTTCTGCGAGTAACGCACGTAGAGCAGCAGGGTGGCCATCACGATGAACAGCAGTGTGATCGACAGCGCGGCACCCAGTGGCCAGTTGCGACCCTGGCCGAATTGCAGTTCGATCAGGTTGCCGAGCATCAGGTTTTTACCACCCCCGAGCACCCGCGGTGTGACGAAGGCGCCCAGCGAAGGAATAAACACCAGGATCGAGCCCGCGACAATACCGGGTTTGATTAACGGGATTATTACCTTGCGCAATACTCGAATACGCGTGGCATAGAGGTCATAGGCGGCTTCCACCAGGCGGAAATCGAGTTTTTCCATGGATGCGTACAGCGGCAGAATCATCAATGGCAGGTAGACGTAGGTCATGCCGATCATGATCGCGAAGTCGGTATACATCATCTGGATAGGTTGCTCGATGATATGCAGATCGGTCAGCAGGTTGTTGACGATACCGTTATTGCGAATCAGCTCGAGGATTGCGAAGGTGCGTATCAGCAGATTGGTCCAGAACGGAATGGTGATCAGGAATAGCCAGAAGTTGCGACTCTCGCGCGGCCGTGTGGCGATAAAATAAGCCGTAGGGAAACCGATCACCAGGCAGGTAAAGGTGGTCATGGCTGATAATTTGATGGAACGCCAGAATACCGACAGGTGGGCATCGGCGACCTTGAGTACATCGTCAAAAATATCACGTACCAGAAAGACGTTCAGCCAGCCATCGAGCGAAAATTCATAGATTACACCGCCGTAGTTACCGCTTTTCAAAAACGAGTAAAACAGCATCACCAGCAACGGGCCGGATGCTGCCAGCAGCAAAACGATCAACGCCGGAGAACACAGCAGGAGATTTCGCCGAGTCTGCTGTTTGCGCGCGGCCAGTTCGTATTTGGACAGTGAAGGTGAGTCGTCAGGCATGTCTTATTACCTAGTCCTCGACGATTTGCACTGCGTTGTCATGAAACTTGATACCGACAGTTTGCCCTGTTTCCCAGTCGCGCCTGGCTGGCCCGGCGTTCTGCACCTTGGCGACAAATTCTTCTTGCGACGGTAATTCGATATGAAAATGCGAATCGGTGCCGGAATACATGATGTTGGTGACCGTGCCCTGCAGGTCGGCATTGGCGAGGTCGTCGATTAATACGGCCTGTTCCGGGCGTACGGTGATGCTGACCACGTTATTCAGCGTGGCTTCAGTGGGACCCGTGACCAGGTTCTTGCCCGAGGATAGTTTAACCACGGCGTGCTCACTACTGGATTCGACCAGTTCGGCGCTGAGGAAATTGGTGTCGCCGATAAAATCCGCTACAAAGCGGTGTGACGGACGATCGTAGATGTCGTTGGGACTGCCAACCTGCAGGATCTGCCCATTGTTCATGACCGCGATACGATCCGACATGGTGAGCGCTTCTTCCTGATCGTGAGTGACGAAGATAAAGGTGATGCCGGTTTCAAGTTGCAGGCGCTTGAGCTCGATCTGCATGCCCTTGCGAAGCTTGTAGTCGAGCGCTGACAGTGGTTCATCGAGTAACAGAACACGTGGATGAGGCGCCAGAGCCCTCGCTAATGCCACCCGTTGTTGCTGGCCACCGGATATCTGATCGGTGCGTCGATCGCGCATCGACTCCATCTGCACCAGCTGCAGCATTTCAGTAACCGTGCTCTCTATTTCTGCTGCAGGCTTGTCCTGCATATCGAGGCCAAAGCCAATGTTTTCGGCAACGGTCAGATGTGGAAACAGTGCATAATTCTGGAAAACGGTGTTGACCGGGCGTTTGAACGGCGGCAGGTGAGAAATCTCTTCACCGTGTAGTTGTATGTGGCCGGCTGTGGGATGTTCGAAGCCAGCAATCAGCCTCAATAATGTCGTTTTGCCGCAGCCCGAAGGGCCGAGCAGGGTGAAGAATTCGTTTTCACGAATATCCACCGAGACCTGGTCGAGCGCAAAGAATGCGTCGGCGCCCTGACCAAATTGTTTACTAACTTGATTTACCGAGATTGCTACCGGATCAGTCATTATGTGAGGTCTAGTCGTTAGTTATTTGATGGAAACTATACTTGCGGCGCGGTTTTGCGGCAAGCTGAGAAGCAGTCGAGATAGTGATGCAAAACGCAGGTCTGCAGCAGCAGGACTGTTCGCTGAAACGCCTGCCCGCTGAGTATTGTTGCTGATATGGCTGACGATAGCTTCCGTCTGATCCGACATATGCTCCTCGATGATTAATTATTATAAGGCAGAGCTTAGTTTCGAGGCGCACAGACTGTCTATAACCTAAAAGGGTTAATGCCCAATATCAGCCCAGAGTGTTCAAAAACTTAACAAACAGTTCGCTTTGTGACGAGATGACCAGTTTGCGGTAAATATTACGTCGGTGGATCTTGACGGTTTCAGGGCTGATATCGATTTCACGTGCCAATGATTTGGAGGAATGTCCTTTGAGAATACGAACGGCGACTTCGTGTTCCCGCGGTGTCAATGATGGTTCGCCAAAACGCTCCAGTGCATATTCCAGTCGTTGCTCCTCGGCCTTGCCCGCAAGGTTTTCCTGGCTATAGGATGAGCTGCCAAAGTGTTGCCGGCACAGCGATGCCAGCAAAGGCAGGTTGCACTGGGTCGTTTCCAGTTCCCGGCGTCGGAAACGTTGTTCCAGCGCGCGTCGACTTAGCGAAAAAAACAAAAACCGGCCGTCCTGTAAGTCGATGAAAATGGCCATTTCATCGAGTAACTCGATGTTCCTGTAGTAACGGTGGTGATATTCGGTCAGGTTGAAGCGATCGGGGGCCACATCGCGAATCAGCATCGCTGCCGGATACCTGTTGTTGCAGAAATGTGTGTAAAAAGGATCGAGCTGATATACGCCATCGAGGTACATGTCGAGATTGGTGCGATAATCGGTCTGCACCGTATCGTAAATGTGATGCATCCGCTTGCGCTCATCTAGCAATACCAGCAGGACACCGAAAAACGGCACGTCAAAGCGCAGCCAGGCGAGCAGATCCACGAGAAAATCAGCCTGGCCGATACTATCGACTGCCCTGGAGAGCAATTCAGCACGTTGCTTCTCGTGTACCCGGCTTGCAGCTACTGTGTTGGTTTGATTGTGCACGACTGGTCATCGACTTGTGGTGAAGGTGTTGATTTTACCTGATCTGACGTTCGATGGGTTAAACCTGAAAATCATCAACGGATGATAATGCCAGTCTTATTAGATGCAGGCACAGTCGATACGGAATCAGCAGGTTTGAAGCAACTGCCGGGGTAATCAGTCACCCTGTTGATTATGGGTGTTTTCAGACCAGCCAATCGCACGCCGGTCACCGGCTTCGATCCAGCCGGCGAAGGCCAGCAGGGGTTGCTCGCGGGTGCGCATGGCGTGCATTTGCCAGCTATCGTGAAAGATCAAATCGCCGGCATCGACGTCGAACCAGTCACCTTCATCGAGGCGCCACTGCGATCCCGGGGTCATCACCAGGTAAACTTCTCTGGGTTGGTGGTGATGGCTCGGGTATTCAACATTGGGTCCGAGTAACACCAGTCCGCCGCGTGGTGCTGCGCACAACAGTGGTGCGTCCGGACCGGCAAATCCGGCATACGCGTAACCGTCGAGGAAGGAGCGTTTACTGTTGTGTTCTGTGTAATTCGGGTTCTGCGACCAGCGCAGCTGATGCATCACCCGCGCGAAGCCCTCTCCGATCCCCGCCAGCGGACCCTGCGCGCTCAGCGCAAGTGCCGCCTCGATGTGTTCCAGTACCGCAAAATCGTTGCTGAAGCGCGACTCGGCATCTTCGCGTTCGCCATCGATTTTGGCGGGCATCGATATCCGGCGCGCGCTGATTTTGTCATGCCGCGCACAGATCAGGGACCAGGTTAATTGATTGAGCGCTTCGAGTTCTGAGATATCGATAGTCATGGCTGGGTCGCGGTTCGGTCGGCTATTCTACGGGTTTGCCGCCTGTTCTTTACGGCTTGAGTAAACCCCTGCGGCGGCGCGGTAATGCTAACAGATTTTCTGATAGCCGGTGAAAAGGCGCCGCTTAGCGCACCGATACCCGTCAGCCTTCGAGGCGCAGGCTGCTGATCACCGTGGAGAAGTTTGAACGGCTATCATCGCCGTCGATGGAAAGCCATATCGCGATCACCTTGAGAGGTTTATCGAGGGTATAGCTCATGGCGAAGTTGCCTGGTTTATCGAGCAACCAAACGTTATTTTCATAGATCAGATCAGACAGGGGATGCTGGCGCTGCTGCCCCAGCATGGTGCTTCCCTGTACGGCATTCAGGAAGTAGATGTTTTCGATACCACTGCCTTGCGGCGCAAGCTCGAATAATGTTGTTATCCATTTGGCGCTGAACAATTTCTGCAACCCGTTCAGGGTTTTGTCACCGGCCACCACCAGGCCGACCTTGAGGCTGAAGTCATCGCTGCCCTCGAGACCCTGTTTATTCGCGTCGAGCGCGAGCAGTTCGCTCAGTGAGCCGCTAACCTCGACCCGGCTTACCAGGCGCGGTTGGTCGAGAGGGTAGATGATCGGGCTGGCCGATCCTTTGACGTTGACGGTCATCCCCTGTTGCGAAAAAATGACTCGGTTGGGTTCAATTTTGCTGTATTGCAGCAGTTGCCAGCTATCCACCTGTTGCAGAGGCACGACGAAAGCAGCGGCGCAGATCATGGTTTTGATGTTCATTGAAATGTCTGACTCAGGCGCACGGTTAAAAGTTCGATGGCTAATGGTAGTGCACGTTTTTTTGGGTAATAGCCCGCCGATCCCTAATGCAGTGACTGCCCTGGCGGGTGTTTATCGATCAGGGGTGGCCTATAATGAATTCTTTAGAACCGATCGAGTCCCGCAGTGCTACAAATCTCTCGCAACCTGGCTATTCCCGAAGAAGAAATCGAGATGAGTGCTATTCGTGCGCAGGGTGCGGGTGGGCAAAATGTCAACAAGGTGTCCTCGGCGATTCATTTGCGCTTTGATATTCGCGCTTCCTCGCTGCCGGAGGTTTACAAGACGCGGTTATTGGCGCTTGCCGATCATCGTATCAGCAAAGATGGCGTGGTGATTATCAAGGGCCAGCAATTCCGCACCCAGGAAAAGAACCGTCTGGCGGCGCTTGATCGTCTGCGCAGCTTGATCGCCTCGGTACTGGTTGTGCCGAAATCTCGTAAACCGACCCGGCCAACGCGCAATTCCCAACTCAGGCGGCTCGACAGCAAGACGCGCCGTGGCAGATCCAAGCAGTTGCGTGGAAAAGTATCTGAGTAATCGAGCCTAAGTAAGCGAGCAGTTGCTGATCGAGGATTTCAGGATGCTGAAGGGCGATGAGTTTATGGCAATCAGTTGATCTTTGCGGGCGTTGCCGGTGGATGGCGATAGCCCATCATTTATGCGAGACTCAGCAAGTTCTTTTTCCCCTGAAATGATCGATGACAACTGACATTAATCCGCTACTCAAACAAATCGAATCGGTGGTCGGCAAGGCCGGGTTGCTGAGTGGTAAGCAGCTTGCGGGCCGCAGTGCCGGCATCTGGTCAGGGACCGAACTCGAGGCATTGGCGCTGGTGCGCCCGGGCTCGACCGCCGAAGTAGCCGAAGTGATGAAGCTTTGTCATGTGGCGGGGCAGGTGGTAGTTCCGGCGGGTGGCATGACGGGCCTGGCTGGCGGCCATGAATCTACCCATTCCGATATCGTGCTGTCGACCGAGCGTATGAACCGTATTGAATCAATGGATGCCGATTCGCGCTACATGACCGTGCAGGCAGGCGTGATACTGCAAACCGTGCAGGAGGCTGCTGACGATGCCGGCCTCATGTTTGCGCTCGATCTCGGTGCCCGCGCTTCCTGCACCATCGGTGGCAATATTGCGACCAATGCCGGTGGCGTGCGAGTGCTGCGTTTTGGCATGATGCGAGAGCAGGTGCTTGGTCTCGAGGTTGTGCTCGCCGATGGCAGTATCGTCTCGTCGATGTTCAACGTGCTGAAAAACAATACTGGTTATGATTTGCGGCAGATGTTTCTTGGCTCGGAAGGGACACTTGGCATTGTCACGCGTGCGGTACTGCGCCTGCACGAGGCGCCGCTTGCGATTGAGACCGCGTTGCTGGCGGTGCCATCCTGGAAGCAGGTAATGAAGCTGTTGCGTTATTTCGATGGCGCGCTGCCGGGAGCCCTGGCGGCTTACGAAGTGCTGTGGCGCGATCACTATCAACTCAACACCGGCCCATACTCGAGCGTCGATGCACCGCTGGATACCGACGAGCCCTACTACGTGCTACTCGATGTGTTCATCTCCGACCATGAGCATGGGCGAGACAAACTTGAAGCCCTGCTGATGGCTGCACTGGAAGAGGGGGAAATCAGCGATGGCGTGCTCGCGAGCTCAGAGGCCGAGCGCGCCCGGTTCTGGCAGATTCGTGAGAATTTTGAACCCGAGCAGGCTTGCTACAACAAGATCTATGGTTACGATGTCAGCCTGCCGCTGGAGGCCATGGAAACCTATGTTGACGAGGTGCGAGGCGCGTTGTTGCAGCGTTTTACTGATGCGGCGCTTTACGCCTATGGTCATATCGGCGATGGTAATCTGCATTTTTCAATCTATCCCGGAGCACAACAGGAGCGAGATGCCGTCGATGAAATTGTTTACTCTCCATTGCAGGCACTGCGCGGCTCGGTCTCAGCCGAACACGGTATCGGCCTCGAGAAAAAGGCTTACCTCGGCTATACCCGCAGTGCTACCGAGATCGATTTGATGCGCCGCACCAAGCGCATGATGGATCCCGCCAACATCCTCAACCCGGGCAAATTATTCGACCTTTAACCATCCGGCTGAGGCGCATGCTTGAGTGATGCGCTACTCCTTCCGTGTCGATGCTGCGGCTGCAGGTTAGCGTTCGGCAATAAACTGCCTGCGCTGCGGGTCTTTGCGCGTGATCCAGATTGTGCTGTGATCCCGGCTAAAGTAGCGAAAATATCGCTAGTGCCACCACTACCATCATGGCTGCCGCCATCCCCGCATTGATGATGAAATGAGTCCGTGGACTCAGGTCGAGTCGATTAACACTGTTGCCGGCCATCAGCCACAGCAGGTGAATCGGTATCCAGATCAGGTTGATGATCAGAAACTTGAGCAGGGTTTCCAGCCACAGGGATTGCGGTAGTAGAACGAAGCCACTGAACCAGGTCAGGTTGACCGCATAGGCCTTGGGATTGATCAATTGCAACAGCAGACCTGCCCGCAGTCCGAGTTTGGTAGATGCCGAGATGAATGCGATGCGTCGCCCGGCCAGGGCGATGCGGATGGCGAGGTAGAATAGATAGACAGCCGAGAGTATCAGCAGCACATAGCGCGCCCAGTCGTTGGCTAGAATGATCGCAGCAAGCCCCGAAACCACGATCAGCGCGACCAGGTTGGTGCCGATCCACAGCCCCGTGACGTAGCGCAGGCCGGCGCGGAAACCAAACGCGGCACCGACCCCGGCGGTGGATAGCACGCCGGGTCCAGGGGTTATCAGTAGCAACAATACGGCGAGGCAAAAAGCGATCATGGGCGGCGATTCTATCCTAAATCGGTTTTGGCGGTTAAAGATCGTCGCAGAGCATGCGCGACGTCAGTCGACGAATGTAAGATGCGTCATTCTGATGCGCGGGGAGGTGTGTCAGGAGCGTGTTAACTGGAAATGTGTGAAGCCTTCATTCATAAACCCGGATGACTGAGCGGGCAGCGTAATTGTGCCGAGGTTTGTCGGTCCAGGTGGTGATTGCTAGCTCGCGCAGCAACGAAGTTAGGGTGGGTGGTTAGTGCAGGGCAATCAGTTGCAGAGCAACGGGCAAGCTGCCGCTGTTTATCTTTTATCCCCGGGCGGGCTTGCAGTAGAATGGCCCGTCTCGACCATCACGCAGGGTACAAAAATGACCAGATCTCCCAGCTCTATAGCCCCGGACGATGCCGCAGCACGTCGCGCTGCTCCTGCGCTTGTCTGTTATGAAGTCGACCGCTTGCCGCCATCATGTCTGGACCTGTACCAGCAGGCGCGGGAAACCATGAATAAAGTGTCGGAAGTTATCGTACCGCCACGTGACGGCAATTGTTTCGAAGTGCCCGCGGGTTCGTTTTTTCGTATCACCAGCGTCGAGGGTTCACAGGTAGGGGATCTCAATCTGTGGAATCGGCACGATCTCAGCGAACGTTTTTTCAGTGGCAAGACGCGCCAGTTACACGCGACGCACGTGACGACCGGTGATCGCCTGTGGAGCAGCTTGCCCGGACTGCGGCCGCTGGCGACGATCACCCACGATACGCTCGACTGGTATGGCTGGGATGAAGATGGCGGCGGCGTGCACGATGTCATCGGTACCCGCTGTGATCCCTATACCAATTACCTGTTGAAGGAAGTCGATTATCATCACTGCTGTCATTCCAACCTGACGCGCGCCCTCGCTGCGAAGACCGGTCTGACCCTCGAAGAGGCTGAATTGCACGTGCATGACGTCATGAACGTGTTCATGTGTACCGGGTTTACGCTCGATACCCATCAATACTTCATGAAGGCGAGTCCGGTGCGCCCGGGTGATTACATCGAGTTTTTTGCAGAGATCGACTTGCTTGGCGCGTTATCGGCTTGCCCCGGTGGCGACTGTGGCAGCAGCAATTCGGATGACAGCGCGAATTGCTATCCGCTCAAGGTTGAAATCTTCGAGCCGGCGAAAGGCAGCCTGCAGGGTTGGAAATCACCTGAACGCAGTGGCTATTCGCGTACGCACGGCAGCTAGAACTTCACACTGTTAGCTTTACGACGCTGAGCCGATGTTCAGCGTCGAGGTAAGTTGGCTAGGTCCTGCACTCAGGCTTGCGCCGCTGCGTATTTTATTGCGAACGGTAGACCTGATACCATGTCGGGTCAGCAATAAATCGAGCCCGCCATGCCCGCCACCGATAGCCCCGAGTCGTCCAGTCCCGTATCTGTTGATTTGCAGATCATCGATTCCGATATCAAGGATCTTGGCGGATTTAGTGTGCGTCGGGTTTTGCCGGCCGCCGCGCGCCAGATGGTCGGGCCGTTCATTTTTTTCGATCATTTTGGTCCGACGCAGTTTGCGCCGGGTGAAGGTGTCCAGGTGCGCCCGCATCCCCACATCGGGCTTGCTACAGTAACTTACCTGTTCGAAGGTGAAATTATTCATCGCGACAGCCTTGGATACGTGCAGGCGATTCAGGCCGAGGCGGTCAACTTGATGACCGCGGGTCGTGGAATCGTGCACTCGGAACGGGCCGGCGATGATCTGCACCGGGTTTCGCAGTTGCACGGTCTTCAGGCGTGGATGGCATTGCCGCAGGCGCTGGAAGACTGTGAGCCAGACTTCAGTCATTACCCGGCAAACTCCCTGCCGGAATTTGATCAGGACGGGGTTTCGATTCGCGTCATTATGGGTGAGGTATTCGGCCATGAGTCGCCGGTAACCCAGCATGCACCGACGCTTTATCTCGAATGCCACTGTCCCGCAGAAACGATGCTGACCTTGCCGAACAACTACGATGAAGTTGCCGCCTACGTGGTGGCCGGAGAAATACGCGTTAGTGGGTCTGTCGTCACCGAGGGTCGAATGGTCGTGGCAGCACCCGGTGAAGCGCTGTGTTTGCAAGCCACACTCGATAGCCACGTTATGATTGTTGGTGGTGCAAGGTTTGGCGAGCGGCATATCTGGTGGAATTACGTGTCGAGTTCTGAACAACGCATCGAACAGGCTAAACTGGACTGGCGCAATAATCGCTTTGCCGAAGTACCGGGCGAAAGTGAATTTATACCCCTGCCCGAGTAACATGGCTCAGGTATGATGGCTGGCAAAATGTGAGGAGCAGATGGTGGAACTAAGTGAACAGGGTTGTGAGGCTTGTCGAGCGGATGCACCGCTCATCAGTGATGATGAATTGAGGCAATTGATGCCGGCAATACCCGACTGGCAGGTGGTGGTCGTGGATGGTGTCATGCAATTGACGCGTGAATTTTCTTTCAGGAATTTTGCCCAGGCGATGGCATTTTCCAATCGGGTCGGCGACATTTCCGAGGCTGAGGATCATCATCCCGCTATTCTGACCGAATGGGGCAAGGTGACGGTTACCTGGTGGAGCCATAAAATCCGCGGATTGCACAAGAACGATCTGATCATGGCAGCGCGTACCGATCAGGCTTATGAGGTTTGACGTCAACGCCCTGATTGCGGTATTGATCGTGGTGCTGGTCACGCTGTCGAGTACCCGCGTGCTAGACGACTATGTCGATGACTATACCGATGAATCGATTCGCAATGCGGCGCTCACCTATGCTACCGCCCGGGGTATCAATGGGCTGGTTTCGGTGTTGCAAAGCACGGAAGTGGAAGCCGGGGTCATTGTGTCGGGATCGATGACCATCGGTGAAGTACTCGATCCGCTGAACGACATGATCGAACGTTTCTCGTCAGTCATGGCCTGGGTGCTGGCGTCGCTTGCCGCGCAAAAACTGTTGCTGTTACTGGCGTCGCACCAGCTGTTCCTGTATCTGCTTGCGGTGCTTGGTATCACTTCCCTGCTGTTGATTTTTTACGGGCGATCGCCCGCGCAAAACCTCGTTTTCCGCTGTTTTCTGGTGACTGCGTTCCTGCGCTTCGCGCTTGGGCTGGTGGTGGTGTTAAACAGCGGTGTTGACACTCTCTTCCTTGATCAACAGCTGCGTGACAATGATCGTGAGATGGAGCAATTCCAGTCGAGTATGCTGGGCCGCGATATGGCCGCTGATGCGGATAGTGACGCTATCGAAGACACGGTGATCGCCTTCTGGCGCAGCCTGAGTCTCGATGAACTCAACCGAAAAATCAGCGCTGGTATCGAGAACCTTATCAACCTGGTTGCGATCTACCTGCTCAAGACTATCGGTTTCCCACTTGGTTTTTTTTACGTCGCGCTCTTTTTTATTCGTCGTTTGTGGCAAGTTGATCTGCGGCCGTCCGCGGTGCAGTAGACAACGGTGACAGCAGCCGGTGCTGGCGTGCCTGTCCAGGGTGTTGAATCGGCTTATCGACACTGTCGCTTTCTGCTATTCTGCGCTATTAACAATTATCTGCCTGTGAGTGCAGCTGCAATGATGTCTGAGCGAAACTTATTCATTTCCATCCTTATAGGATTGCTGTTGCAGGGCTGCGCCGGCAGCATGCAGCCCCGTTCGACCTATATACCGCCACCGGGTGCGGCACCAACGGAAAAGGGATCACTGGACACCGGTCAGCTGGAACCGACCGTTGGCTATAAAGGGGATCAGCTTGGGGCAGAAGTCGTCAGCACCGAAGTGCAGGGTGATATGCAGTCGATCGAAATCAATGTGCCAATTCAACCGGACCTGGTGGACCAGGTTCAGGTGTTGAACGAATCAGGGGAGCAGATACCGCTGTCCAGGGAAGCGCAGATTATTCACAACTATGAAACCAATAACGTGGGCATAATCATCCGGGTGCCAACAGAGGAGAAAGTTGGCATACGCTTCAGGTTGATTGATCATGCCGATGATGATGACTGGCCGCCCATGCGCGAGCAGTAACCCGCCGAGATGTCACTCGATCTGCTCGTGACGCGCAACGATGTTCGCAGTGATATCTGCTTTCGTATTTTTGAACCGTTTGCGCAGAACAATGTCGAGATCGTCTTCTCGCAACAGGAGCGGCACATAGATGGCGCCATATCTGTTATCAGTGAGGCGTCGACTTCAGTTCGTAATTAATGCCGGCGACGGCGAAACGCTATGCTGTAAAACAGCATGCCGATGACGAAACCGACTCCCAGCAAAATCGTGATCAGCAATGCACGTGGAATCGAAAAACTCCACAGCAGGAACTGTATCTCGACCGCGGCAACGTTTTGTATTGAAAAAATCAGCGCCGCGATGATCAACAGCAAACTGATAATGGACTTGATACTGCGCATGGATGGTTACCTCGCCGTCAGCATACCGCATAGCGGGGCAGGATTTCCAGGAAATGACGTTAGCGCGGCGCCGGGCAAGCGGATCATGGCTTGCCTCGCTAAGGGCTGGCGTTCGCTTGTGTAAAACAGGTCAGCACCCAATGGCACTTACTTAAGCCAAAAGCCTGATGCATCCAGAGTCCAACTGCGATCGCATGACTGGGGCAAGTTTTCGCGAATGCCTCGGCGGCTTCGCCGCCTGCGGTTTGCTTCGCAAAAAAACTGACCCCAGTCATCCGATCTCTGCCGACCAGAACGAATGTCATGGGGATAGGTGCTTAAGTAGGCGCCACTCAGGTCAGCACCCTGGAACTCGCCGCTATCGGCTTCCAGCTGCCATCACCTTGACAATTCAGAGACGAAGTCCTCCATCCAGCTCGAGAATACGCCCGCTGAAATAGTCATTCTCGACGATGAAATTGATCGCGTGTGCCAGTTCCTCGACAGCCCCGGTGCGCTGTAGGGGCACGGCGCTGGTAATGCGTTCGTGCGCCTCGGGTTTCATCGATGCCACCATTTCGGTTTCAAACACCCCCGGGGCAATGGCGGCGCAACGAATCTGGAAGCGAGCGAGTTCGCGCGCCCAGGTGTTGGTCAACGCGGCCACGCCGGATTTCGCTGCAGCATAGTTCGATTGGCCGATGTTACCGGCGCGGCTAATGCTTGAGATGTTGATGATGACACCTTGTTGCTGGTTGCGGATCATACTGTCAGCGGCTTCCCGACCACAGAGGAAGACGCCGGTCAGGTTGATATCGATGACCTGTTGCCACTGTTCCAGCGACATGCGCTCGACAATTTCACCATTCTTTACCTTGATCAACAGGCCATCACGCAAAATGCCGGCATTGTTGACCAGGCCCGCGATCGGCCCGAGGTGTTCCTCGATCGAGGCAAAGCTGCGGGTGACGCTGACCTCGGAGGCGACATCACAGGTGAAGGCAAAACACTCGGCAGCGCCGGCCTGTTGGCAGTTGGCAACTACTTCATCGAGGCGCTTGGCATTGACGTCGAGCAAGGCGAGTTTCGCGCCCTGTCGGGCCAGCGAGTTCGCGATTGCAGCGCCGAGCCCTTGTGCGGCACCGGTAATGACAAAAGTATTGTTCCTGATTTCCAAAACTATTTTCCCCGAGGTTGTGTATCGGCATTCCAACGGTATGCGGATGCGCTGGCTGCGCAGCTTATCGCTACAGCAGAAATGTCGCTATTGTTCATCATTTTCGCGATGCGGCCTTTATGCTGCGGTTGTTCGGCTGCCGCGAGGACGATTCTATGCGACTGGCAGCTTTCTTTCATCAGCATTCTTTTACTCTCAATCGGACACGAATCAAGCGAGGCCTTGCCAGTCGTCGCAAGTAATGCTTCCGCCAGGGCTGATCGAGCCGGGTTTTCGGGGCTTAGCTGGTCTGTACTTCCAGCCTTTTAATTCTTCCCTGAGGGTCGAAATCGATATGCTCAATGCCGCTGCGCTGCAACGAGCTGCCACTTTGCGCGTCGATTGCCTGCAAACTGAAGCTGAAGCTCACACGGTTCGACGCGTAGCGAAAGTCCTCAGATAGCCAGAAAACATCAGGGTAGCGGGCGAAGAAGGTCTGCATCATTTCGCTGATAGATTCCACACCCTGGTATTCGCCGACGGCGTTGGAGCAGTAAATAGCATCATCTACAAACATCGGCCCGATCAAATCAACGCGATGCGCATTCGACAGGGCCACGTAGGCGCGGGCGAGTTCAATGGCTTCGATTTCGGTCATGACAGGCTCCAGTGGATCAATTGGGAACGAAGTTGATACCGATTAGCAACAGCAGCTGCGCAGCGTTGATTAGCACGCTTTGCAGATGCAGGCGTTTGAACTGCTGGCCCGCAGTCGCATCGCCGTCTATTTTGCGATCGCGGGCACGATTTATCCGCGCTAGCAGTGAATAACGCGCATAGGCGAACAGTATGGCCACCAGGGCGCAGATACTGCCGACGATGAGTTCCACTGCGTACACCGCGATGATTGTGCAGAGTAACGACATCACCAGGCCCCACAGAAAATAAATAGGGAACAGGCTGCGTAGAAAACTACCTGCCGCCTCGGCAGGTAGCGCGCGAAACACGGTGGGTGCGACCGCGACCGCAAAAAACAACATGCTGCCGGCGAGGGCACCAGTCAACCAGATCAGTAGCATAGAAGCGTTCATCGAGCGGTACCTCGCCCTGCCAGGGGTTTTATGGTTCTAAAAGTGAGATTGATACGTGGGCCGCAATGGGCACGTTCGGCGTTGATCCCATGGCGCCAGTGATGCTGGGTGTTACCACGCATCACTAACAGGCTGCCGGACGGCAGGGGTAATTTGATGGTAGCCAAATCCTTGCGCGTTTTGTGCCTGAGCAGCAGCGTGCGGGATTCGCCAAGGCTGAGCGAAGCTATCACCGGTTGTCGGCCGAGTTCGGTTTCGTCGTCGCTGTGCATTCCCATTTTGTCATTCTGATCACGGTAGTAGTTGAGTAAAACACTGTTGAATTGGTGCCCGGCGAGTTTCTCTACGCGCTCCCTGATATCGAGTAAGGTGCTGGTCCAGGGCTCTGGTTCGAGGCGGATTCCCGAATAACTGTAGCCGAGATCTCCATGCCAGGCGCTCAATCTGGGTTGTCGATAGGCCTTGCCATAAATGCTGATCTCTTCCTGGCGCCAGGGGCTTTCTGCCATCAACCTCTCAAGCAGATGCTCATAAGCCATGCCGAGCTCCGTCTGCGGCCAGAACAACAGTTCACCATCGACCACCGGTAGTCTCTCGCTGTCGATTTGCTCGAGCAATTGACTGTTCATTCCTTGCAGATTTCTCCTGTGAGTGGCTGTGCCTCGGCAATCAGTTGTTGCTTGGCGCGCCGCGACAGTTTCTTGATCTGCGCTTCGCGGCGGCTCGCGCTGATGCGATCGTGACCATCTTCGCGGTAAAGAATCTTCAGCGGGCGTCGACCGTTAAAATAACGCGCACCACGCGGGCCCTGCAGATGTTCGCTGAAACGCCGTTCTACATCGGTGGTAATACCGGTATACAACGATTCATCGCTGGCTTCGATGATGTATAGCGACCAGTTGTCAGCATTTTCTGTCATGAGTGGTTTACAGGTTGATTCGCGCCATTGTAATCGGATTATCGAATTCTTTCATTCTCGCCAGTCGGTGCAGCGGTTCACGTGTCTGCAGTATTGTCGAAACAGTCGGGTCTTCATAAAAGCTGGCTGACCTGGTTGCGTCGGAAAATGTTACCCAGCTCGGCAAAATGCTCACGCCTCAGTCGCTAAGCATGCGCATCATCACCGGCTTTAGTTTTGTGTCGTTTCGACCTGGTATCGGGGTCCTGCAGCAGGGGCAGGGCAATCAAAAAATACAGGGATAGCGCCACTAGCGTGACCAGTAAAAAGGGCAGGATGATCCACGGCAATCTCATGGGTAGTTCTGATCTTCGGACAGATCACAGTTAGTCAAGCGGAAAGCCACTCTGGCATGGGGCTGGATTTTACGATAGAAAATGCTTATGTTGACGCCGTGCCCATTGTTCCCTGCGGGCGCAGTGTTTTTTTTCCTGGGCGCGTTTCGTGCGCTGCCGGATCAATCATGAGACAGATGATGACACAACAGAAAGTCTACGGTGAGCGAGACAGCACTTATCAGGCTGCAGGTGGACAGACTGGAATCCGCAAACTGGTGGATTGCTTTTTCGACATTATGGGCAGTGATCCGAGTTACCAGACTATTTATGACTGGCATCCAGCTGACAGAGAGGAGTCTCGCGACAAATTGGCGCTGTTTTTGTGCGGCTGGATGGGAGGGCCCAGGCCCTTTGTCGAAAAGTATGGATCGATTAGCATCCCCGCTGTACATCAGCACCTGCAGGTGACCGAGCTTGAGCGCGATCTGTGGCTCGAATGCATGGGTCGCGCATTGCATCAGCAGGATTATCCCCTGGCATTGACCGAGTATCTGCTGCGCCAGCTCTTCATTCCTGCGGAGCGAATCCGACAGGCTTGCATGGGCTCATAAATAGGCCATCAAACAGGCCCCCGAAACGATTGGAATAAACTATACTACTTTGTTAATAATGGTTTTTTCGCCAATATTCAGTATCAATCAATTCTAGCGATCAGGAGCAACAATCCAGGGCATGAAAAATGCACCTAAAACGGGGGAAGAACAGCGCTTTATCAGTGCCGGCGATTTCGTGGTTTATGCCGATTTCAACTGTCCTTTCTGCTATGCGTTAAACGAACGCCTGCAGGCCCTGGGCCTGCAGGATCGGGTTGACTACCGCAGCGTGCAACATGCGCCGGCGGCATCCAGTGCAAACAGCGAGATTGCAATTCTCATCGCGCTCAGCCGTGACGTCGCCGATGTACGACGCCGGGCACCTTCGGTGCAGATTGCGACACCATTGTTTCGTCCGAGTTCAGCAGCGGCAGCGGAATTGCTCGCCAGAGTGTCCAGGCAAAGTCCCCGGCATGCGAGCCGGTTGCGGCGCGCTATTTTTCAGGCCCTGTGGGTCGAAGGTCTTGATATTTCCCGGCCCGAGGTTCTCGATATCCTGCTGGTGCAGCAGGATATCGATCTGGGGTTAGTCAAGATGGGCTCGAGCGAGGCCTTGTCGGCGTGGCAGACGGAGTGGAGTAACGATAGTGAGTTTGAGGGTAAGGTTCCCGTCGTTATCAGTGGACGGGGTGAAAAAGTCGTAGGCTTTCCTCTCGAATCTGAATTGAACTCATTTCTGCAAACGGGTTCCCTGGTTTCTGATCAGCCCTTGCATGATAGCGTTGAGCCCAAGGTGCTACAGAGAATATTGGTGCTCGATAATGATGTGGATGGTCTGCAGATGCTCATCGAGCAGATGAGCACCGCCCAGGTTGAAATTGTCGAGGATTTCGCTGCCCTGGTGGCTGCTGCGCGGAATAATGGTATGCCCGACCTGGTCGTCGTCAATACAGCCTTGCTCGGCGATACCGAAGGAACCGACTGGTGGCGAAACTCTACCGATTCGGACCTGGATACGCCCATACCGGTTATCTTCCTGTCAGACGATAAGTCGACCGAGGCCGAAGTTGATGCATTCGAATCGGGTGCTGCTGACTTTATTGCCAAACCATTTCATCCGCGCGTGTTGCGCGCGCGCCTGAATATGCATTTGCAAGCGCGAGAATCGCAGCGTCAACTCAATAATATTGCACGGGTCGATGGCTTGACCTCGATTTGCAACCGGCGCGAATTTGACTTGCGCCTGATGGCTGAATGGAGTCGTGGTGCACGTACCGGACAGTCCCTGGCACTGTTGATGGTTGATGTCGACAAGTTCAAGCAGTACAACGATCATTATGGACATTTGCGAGGTGATGAGTGTTTGATTGCGGTTGCCCGGATTCTGGATGCCTGCACCCAGCGCCCCTCCGATCTGGTCGCGCGTTATGGCGGTGAGGAATTTGTCGTGTTGTTGCCGGAATCGGATATCAAGGGCGCGCTGACAGTCGCGCAAGACTGTCTGGACGCGCTGGAGAATGCTGGTTTGGAGCATCTCAATTCGGATGTAGAGCCTTATGTCACTGTCAGCATTGGCGTGGCTGCCATGCTGCCGCTACACGACAAGAGCAGCACGATGCTGATCGAGCAGGCAGATGTGGCGCTTTATCAGGCAAAGCAGAATGGTCGTAACCGGTTCTGCAGCTTCAATGAGTGGTCCTGAGACCCACTCAGACCCCTGGCCTACTTAAGCTGATCCAGCAGGTAGTCGGACACCCAGCTGCCCAGCCTGGGTTGCGCGAGATAACCATAGGACTTATGCGGATTGCGTTTCTCGCTCTTGCGGTTATCGGCGTGCGTGACCACTTCGAACGGGTTATGCAAGTCGATGTAATCGATGGTGCGGAATTTCCTGTTGCCCGGGAATAACTTGAGTTCACGCATCGGTGCGTAAAAAATATCGTGAAAATTCTTCTGGTGCGCCACCACGTCGCCAAGACAGGCGTAGTTGTGCCAGTAATCGATATTGGTTGGGTAGCGGCGCCGGCGCAAAACGTGGCCCTGGTGATGCTGCGCAAACAGCAAGCGACGCACTGTCTCGTCACCAAGCGGTGAGCCCATGGTGATGAACATTTTGACTCTGCATTTGTTGTATTTTTCGAAGCCGGGTGTGCGCCGGTGGGCAAAGCGCCACAACACATCGTAGCTGATGAATGTGCCCATGCTGTGCGAGACGATGATCGGTTCGCGGCCTTCATCCCAGGCACGGCGCAACGCGTTTTCCAACGGTGCGCGGATCTGGTCGGCGATAAACTGATCCTGATCGTAGAGTTCGGTTTCGCGCAGAAAGTGAGTCATCACGTCGTCCTTTACCGTCAGCGCGCCAGCCAGTAATTTGACCAGGTCGAGACCACGGTCCTTGAAAAACCCGGCCAGTTTTTCGCCAGTACCCACGTGAAAACGACCCTTCGCTTCACGACGTTCGGCAATGACCTTATCCACCTGTTTACTCAGTTTCCTGCTGTAAGCGGGATCATCCGGGATGTGGTGGGGAACGAAATTCGCCCAGTAGGCAGATTCGAAAACCTGCGGATGAGTTTCCAGACTGCGTGCCAGTTCAGGATTGCCCACTCGAATGTTTTCGATAAGCGTGCGGCGCCAAAGTTCGTGGGTGATCTCCGGCGTCGGCTTTGATGCCAGGCCATGGATCATGATGATTTTTTTATTGCTGAGGTCGGCTGACATGTTACTTTCCATTGGTGCTAGCCAGGGTTCTGGCAGTGATTAGACGGCAATGAATGGCCCTGTTTATACGCCTGTTGTCAATTTGATTCAAATGCGCGCTGCAGCGGCGCACATATTGTGTAATTTTGCCATGGCCAATTCACGACCCAGCATCATCAAACCGCAGTCGGGTGCTGCCAGCAGGCGTGTGCTGTCGATGTGTTGTAGCGCCAGACGCAAACGTTGCTCGATGTCATCGATGCTCTCTATGCGGCTACTGGCGATCGTGACGACACCCAGAATAATGGCAGTGTTGTCGAAATCTTCGAGCAGTCGCAAGTCATTCAAACAATGCGCGTCTTCTATCGATACCTGCTGCACGCTGCTGCGATCCACGGCGCGCGCCAGTTGCTGATAGCAGTCGGGATCAGCCTTCAGGTAATTTTCGTCATCAAGGTGCCCGGGATATCCGCAGCACATGTGCATGACCCGAGTGACATCGGCGGGTATACCGTCAAAGCATCGTTCCAGGCTTTCGATGCCGAAGTCCAATGCGTCATCCACCTTGCGCACGAACAGCGGTTCATCAACCTGTATGTATTTACAACCGGCAGCGGCCAGGGCGCGAATTTCGTAATTAAGTGCTGCAGCGAGGTCAAAGGCAAGTTCGCGGTCGCTACCATAATAGCGGTTGGTGGTGGTGTCCATAATCGACAGGGGGCCGGGCACTGTAACCTTGACCGGTCTGTCGCTGAATTCCTGCGCACTGCGAAAATCGTGATCGAGGAAGTGGTCGCCGCGCGGTTCGATGTGCCCATTGATGGTTGGCAGGTCAGCCACCGCCGCACCATTGCGATGAACCCTGTTGGTCAGGTTGTCGAAATCGATACCGTGTAGATGACGGCAGTGATAGTGAATATAGTTCTCGCGCCGCTGCTCACCATCGCTGGGGATATCGATACCGCATTCGATTTGATCCTGTATAGCTGCCTGCGTTGCCCGCAGCAGCAGTTCCTCCGGCACCTCGGCGCTACTGTCCTGGGTATAGCTGAAGGCGCGGGTCAGGCCGTCATCAGGCGCGCCGGTTTCGGCGAAGTTGCCAATCTCGACATAATCGGGCTTGGGGTAGGCGCCAATGCAGGTCGTGGTGATGCTCATGTGCCGATCATAGTAAAACCGATGGGATCATAAAAGCCTTAATTGCAGCCTGGGGGCTGTTAAACTCTCGCTATGAATGAGCACTTGAATGATTTCTTTGCCGGGCATCAACGCCTCTTTGTGTTAACCGGCGCAGGCATCAGCACTGCCTCGGGCATTCCCGACTACCGTGATGCCAGTGGTGACTGGAAACATCAGAAGCCGATGGATTATCGCGATTTCGTCGCAAGCCACACGGCGCGTCAGCGCTACTGGGCACGCTCTTATGTCGGCTGGCAGCGTTTTAACCAGGCTGCCCCGAATGAAGCTCATGGCGCCATTGCGCGGCTGGAACGAATGGGACGCCTCGCGGGTACGGTGACTCAGAATGTCGACGGTTTGCATCAGCGTGCAGGCAGTCAGCAGGTTACCGAGTTGCACGGTTCGCTGGCGAAGGTCATCTGTCTTGATTGCGGCTGTTCCGTGGAACGCAGCTCGATGCAACGGTTTTTGCTGGAACGTAACCCGGCTCTCGAAACCCTGTCAGGCGCAGTGGCACCCGATGGTGATGCCCGGCTACAGGTATTTGATGAATCCAAGCTCGACGTTCCTGGTTGTGAATTCTGTGCTGGAGTGATGAAACCAGACGTAGTGTTTTTTGGTGAATCGGTGCCACCAGAGCGGGTGCAGCATTGCCGCGATCTGCTGTCGATCAGCGACGCGGTGCTGGTGGTTGGCTCTTCACTGATGGTTTTTTCGGGCTTTCGCTTCGTTCGTGAAGCGCTTCAACAAGGCCTCCCGGTAGTCGCTATCAACCGTGGCAGGACGCGTGCGGATGAGCTGCTGACGCAAAAGTTCGATCTGGATTGCAGCCAGGCGTTAATGCAGGCGGTGCGGCACGTTGACTCCAGGGAGCCTCAGATCAAGTCGTGAACCGACATAATTGTGCCCAGACTTAATCAGAGACTCCCCAAGCTTGCGCATTTGGCCTGAGGCAACTGTGACCCGGTGCGCGTTCAAACCCTGACACAGTTCACAGGCCTGCATCAGATTTTCCCCGAGCCGGCTGTAAAACGTTTTAAACGGTAATGTGTCACAGACTTTGGTCACTGCGAACTCTATAAATCGTACCTGTTTATTGAGGTACACCATGAATCAGTCCATTAATTGCATCGATCCGTTAACCACCGATTATGTGCTGAAGAATTTCAGCCTGGCAATCGATGAGATCAAACTGGTGCGCTCGATCAACAGTATCAATGAGCAAATTGCCTTTGCTGATGCGGCACAGCTGGAACAGGAGCGCAGACCATACCTGCTGTCGGAACTCCGCTTCCTGAACAAGCGCCTGCAAACGGTCCGCGAAAGAGCGGCGCTCGTTTGATAGCATGACTCCCTATCGCCAGGGTTGGCAAACCTTCGTCGGTGTTTCGCAGATTGCGGTAATAGCTGATACTTAGATTCAAGCCGGTCCGTTTCAGCCTGACATGGACTGCCACCCAGGCGTCATCAAAGCACTCGGACATTTCATTCGATTGTAGATTCGATTAGAGTTCGTGAATGCTCGCGACGACGATATCAGCTGTAATTCTGTTTCTTGTCAGCAGGTTGCTGACGGGTTGCAGCCCCTGTCACCATTCCGGTTATGGACGTATCGTCGCTTCGCAACTCGATGCAGCATCGTTGACGCCACTCGACCTGTCCGCGAATGTCCCCTCCATTAGCCCGCGCTTTCGCCCTGGTCTGGCCTGGATCTGGTAATGGCGAGAGTAATCTTTTATTTAGAACGCGCGCTGCTAGGACTGATTAATTTGAGCTTTATGCTTATCCCGCGACCTCGACCAACGCGCGAGGCACTCGACGCTTGCAAAATCATATCTCACCGCGGCGAGCACGATAATCGACGTGTTCGCGAGAACACTCTGGCTGCCTTTAGCACTTCGGCCGAGGCTGGTTGCTGGGGGCTTGAGTTCGATGTGCGCTGGACGCAGGATCTGCAACCGGTCGTGATTCACGATACCAACACAGAGCGCGTGTTCGGTATTGACCTTGTGGTGTCACAGGTGAGTCTCGCGCAATTGCAGCAACTTGTACCGCAAATCCCGACCCTCAAGCAGGTGGTCGATCGATTTGGTGGGCGCCAGCACTTAATGGTCGAACTGAAGGGCGACGAACTTGGCGCATACGCCGCCCGAGCCGAGTGCCTGCGCGAGACATTCAACGCACTGGAAGCGGCCACGGATTACCATTTTCTGGCATTGCAACCCGAATTGTTCGATCTGGTTGGGTTTGCTGGTGCAAAGGCCTGTGTGCCGGTCGCTGAGTTAAATATTGGCGAGCTCGGTCGAGTTGCTCGGGAACGTGGGTACGGAGGGATCTGCGCTCAGTATTTGCTACTGAACAAAACGATGATTAGCCGGCACCAGCATCTTGGCCAGCAGGTGGGTTGTGGCTTCGCCGCATCGAAATATGGGATGTTTCGCGAAATTAACCGGGGTGTGGACTGGGTGTTTAGCAATCACGCGGTTAGACTTGCAGCGATACGGCAGAAATCGCTGCGTCACGAATGATTGCAATGATCGATTTTTCAACGGAGAATCGACGTTGTTCAACAACTGCGGAGTGACTTTCTCCGACGTTATCGCTAATTTGACGAGGATCGTCCATGGAAAACACCGGGATACACGAAGCATTGGTCGGTTCTCATCTGTTTTCGGCCTTGAGTGATACCCAGCTTGAGCGTGTGCGTCGCCACTCCCATATCACCGACATGGTTGAGGGCGAGTCACTATTTTTTCAGGGCGACAAAGCAATCAGTTTCTACCTGATGCTGTCAGGTCGGGTGAAGCTGTTCAGGGTTTCTCCCGATGGCAAGGAAAAGGTTGTCGAAATCATGGAGACGGGCGCTTCCTTTGCAGAAGCGTTGATGTTCATGGATCAACCGAACTATCCAGTGACGGCGACGGCGCTCGCCCCCAGTCGCGTGATTGTGATCAATTGTCGCGAATACAAAGCCATGCTGCACGAGTCGATCGAAAGCTGTTTTTTGTTAATGGGCAACATGAGCTATCGGTTGCGCGCCTTGATCCACGAAATCGATGCCCTCAGTCTCGATACGGGCACTGTGCGAACCATTGCCTATCTTCTGCATCAGGCGCCTGAAGGCGTCACCAGCTTTGAGCTCAAGGTTGCTAAAAGCGTTATTGCATCCCGACTTTCAGTCAAGCCGGAAACCTTTTCGCGTATATTGAAATCGCTGCATGAGCGCGGCATCGTCAGCATCGAAGGCCGCAATGTCATGATCCATGATCGCCAGGCGATGGTCGGTATCTGTACCGGCTGAGTCAGCGCTCAGCGATGGGCTCAATTCAGGAGCGCACAACTTTATCTGCTTCATGCTGTTTTCGATAGGGCGTCAGTTCAATACGATCGGGCATGTCGACAACCCCTATTTCTTTATCGCTCAGATAGCATCCGGGATCTTCTGCCCAGGGGTTTCCGGTTAGCTGCCATGCGCGGGTACGCGAATTGCCGCCACAGATTGCCAGATGTTTGCAGATTGCGCAGCGGCCCTCCAACGGGCGTGATTTCGCCTTGAGCCCTGCCATTAAAGGATCGCTGGTGTCTTGCCAGATTTTCGAGAACGGCCGCTCGCGGATGTTGCCGATGCTGTAATCCCACCACATGGTGTCGGGGTGTACGATGCCGAGATTGTCGATGTTGGCAATGTTGACGCCGGATGAATTGCCACCCCAGCGCAATAGCTGTTTACGCAGGGCCGGCACGTGTTCGGGTATGTGCTGCGCGGCCCATTGCAGCAAATACACGCCGTCGGCGTCGTTGTTACCGGTGACGAATTCACGTTTGATGCCCTCCTGTACGTCCTGCCAGCAGGTCGCAAACATCAAATCCATCGCCTCGCGGGTCATTTTATGATGCAGGTCACTGGCGCGGTTGCGATTACCGCGGCCGGCATAGTTCAGGTGTGACAGGTAGAACTTGTCGATGTCTTCGTCGCGCATCAGTTGCAATAAATCAGGCAACTCGACGGCGTTATCCTGAGTGAGGGTAAAGCGCAGACCGATCTTGATTCCGGCTTCGTGGCAGAGGCGAATGCCGTGTATGGATTCGTCGAAGGCACCCTGTTTGCGCCGAAATCGGTCGTGGGTATCGCGCATGCCGTCGAGACTGACACCCACATAGTCGTAACCGATGCGTTTGATGTCGTCGATGTTAGTGTTGTTGATCAGTGTGCCGTTGCTGGACAGGCCGACATAGAACCCCATTTCCTTTGCACGCTGTGATATTTCAAAGATATCAGGGCGTAACAACGGCTCCCCACCCGAAAGAATCAGCACCGAGACGCCAAAGGCACGTAAGTCGTCCATGACTGCAAAGACCTCCGCGGTACTCAATTCACCGTCGAAGTCGATATCGGCGGAGGTGGCATAACAATGCTTGCAGGCCAGATTGCAGCGCCGAATCAGATTCCAGATAACCACCGGGCCACTGCCCATGGTGACCGGTTTGGGACTGGGGGCAACGCTTTGCCCGGCTTGCAGTGCATTTAAGTAGCGGCTTATTCTAAACATCAGGCAACTAACCTCAGTCCGGTTTTCTTGAGTATTCGCGTGCTGAAGAGCAGGTCGTGCTGACGGCAGTCGGAACCCAGTAGCGCGGCTATCTGTGCCTGCTTCTGCATGACTTCGTCACGATCATGGCCATGTACCATCGCGAATAAATTGTAGGGCCATAGTGGTAGGTGGCGCGGTCTTTCGTAGCAATGGCTGACGAATTCGAGTCGGCCAACGCGTGATCCCAGCTCCAGCAGGCGCTCGTCTTTTACATCCCATACCGACATGCCATTAGCGTGTAATCCGAGCCGGTAGTGGTTGGGGACAGCGCCGATGCGTCGGATGACGCCGCAGTCAAGCATGCGTTGCATGCGCTCGATTAGCGTTTGTGTGTCGCAACCACAATCAGTGGCGATCTTGCTATAGGGTTCGGTCTGCAGTGGCAGGCCGGCCTGCGTGGTCTGTACGATCTTGCGATCCAGTTCGTCGATGATCATGCCACCCTGTTTGAGGGGGCCGGGAACTGGAACGGTGCTGACCTTGTCATCTTCATCGAGACGCAACCATAATCCCAGGTAGAACGTTTGCAGTTTTGGGAAATTGTACACTGGCAGGTTCACTTCCTGCTCGATCCGGTCGATTGTCGCGTGCAACAAATCAGCGGTTTCGGTGGCAATGACGAACCACATGTTGAGGCGATGCTCACGTTGGTAATTATGTGCGACTTCCGGCATGGCATTGACCATTTTTGCGACAGCTTCATAGTTGTCTTCAGGTACTGACAAAGCCGCCAGGGTGATGCTGCCACCCATGCTGGAGGCGTCGTAGAGTGGCCCGAAGCGACTCAGAAAGCCTTGTTCCAGCAACTCCCTGATCAACGAAATCAGCTCTTCATCGGTGATGCCGAGTTCGGCCGCGACGGTCGTAAACGGCTGCTCGGTGAGTGGGAAATTACCCTGCCATTGATTGATGAACTGGCGCTGCGTTTCATTCATTCGCGGTTTGCTCCAGTTGCAATGAAGGTCGCTTTTTCCGGTAGCTTGCGCCACGTTGTTTGAAGCAGCGGTTGCTGAACAGAATCTCATGCTCGACGCCTTGCAGGCCACACTGCTGGACGATGAACTCGACCTGTTCAGTGACAGCGCTGCGGTCCCGGCCATGGATCATGCTGAACAGGTTGTAGCGCCATTCGGGCA
>JAIBDO010000043.1 GCA_024686195.1 Gammaproteobacteria bacterium
CGGGCTAGAGACTAACCTACCTGTTTTTGCGGCAGCTGATCGCTGACAACCAGCGTGTCGATAGAGACCGGCCTGCCGACCGTATAACCCTGTGCATAATCCACGTTGGCTTCGCGCAGCTTGTCAAACATGGTATCCGACTCGACAAACTCGGCGATTACCTTCATGTCCAGCGCGTGTCCGACTTCGGTCATGGAGCGCACAAAGACATAGCTCTTTTCGTCCTCGATAATGTCACGAACAAATTCACCATCGATCTTCAGGTAATCGACCGGGAACTGCTTGAGATAACTGAACGATGA
This sequence comes from Gammaproteobacteria bacterium, assembly GCA_024686195.1. Taxonomy (GTDB): domain Bacteria; phylum Pseudomonadota; class Gammaproteobacteria. The sequence goes on from JAIBDO010000043.1 coordinate 303, forward strand.
GAGGCCAGTACCGAAATCATCCAGCGAAAAGCGCACTCCCAGCTGTTTGATCGAATTGATAAATTCCACCGAACGCTCAACATTATCGACGACCGCGGTTTCGGTAATTTCAAAACAAAGCGCGCGCATATCAACATTGCTGGAGCTGAGAGCTTCCCGCAAAAAATTATGGAACGTCGGCGAACTGATGCTGCGACCTGACAGATTGATCGAGAACATGATCTTTTGATCCATGGTCGGATTTTCCTGGAACCAACTGATAACACTGCCCACGACCCAGCTATCAATCCGCTCGATCAGGTTGTAGCGCTCCGCCGGCGGTAGAAAATGGCCCGGTGCGATTATAGTGCCATCCTGATCGCGATAACGGATCAGCACTTCGTAATGCTCATATTCTTCGGTGTGATCGAGAGGAACAATAGGCTGCACGTAGAGACAGAATCGATCCTTGTTAAAGCCCTCAATGATGCCCGACACCCATTCCATCGACACCTGCTGGGCAATGACTTTTTCGTCGTTTTCATCAATATAGTGGTATTGATTGCCACCATTCTGCTTGGCCAGGAAACAGGCCGTGCTGACTTTCGAATAATGATCCGCATACTCATCACTCTGGCGTCCGAAGGCCATTACACCGATGCTGGCGGTCACCCGATATTCCTGATCGTTCCAGACGAACCTGGAATGCTGAATCTCGATAATGATTTTTTGTATGGTCGGTAAGGCACGTTCCATCTCGAAAAATGGCATGATGAAACCAAACTCGTCACCACTCAGGCGTGACAGGACGTCCGACTGGCGCATCTGCTTCTTGATGATCGAACTAATCTGTTTTAACAAAAGGTCGCCCGCCGCACTGCCGCAGGTTTCATTGACGGTGCGAAACTGATCGATGTCCAGATAGGCAAAGACGTGTTGCGGCAAAGCACCATTGTCTTCGGTCACCAGGTTTTCGAACTTCTGCTCAAACGCCGTGCGATTAAGAAAGCCGGTGAGTTGATCGTGGCTGCCCTCATAACTCAACTTGCGGCGCAATTTGCGATCTTCAGAAACGTCTTTGAGGATGATGACAAAACCGACATCTTCGGCCACCACGTCGATCATTGGCGAAGCTGAAAACTCAAGCTCTATAAGATTCTTGCCGGCGTCACAGAAAAACATCGATGACATCGACAGCTTACGGGTCAGAAGCTGTGAGATGTTGACGATACGCGTCGCTTGCCGATTCGAGTAGAGAATTAATAATTCGTGGATAGAGGTATCGATGAGCGCTTCCTGCTTCTCTCCGAACAGTCTTTCAGCTCCCGGGTTGGCAAGCTTTATACACTCCCTGGAGTCGACAACAATAACCGGATTAGAGATCGAATCGAGGGTGGTCGCTATGAAATCCTTTTCCGAACGCAAGCGCTCTTCAATATTGCGTCGGTTGATCGTCTCGATTTCCAGTCCTTCGACCATCTGGTTGTAGGCAAGCACCAGGTCACGCAATTCGCTAGGCAGTTTATCTTCACTGATTGGAGCATACTTCCCGGTCAACAGCGCACCCACCGAATTACGCAATTTATTCATTGGCTGAAAGGCACGATTCAGCATAAACAATGCCAGTATCAGGGCCACAAAAGTGGTTATGGTCGTGATCATCAGAAATCCGGTTTCGGTGTGATCCAGACGCTCAATTAATGGCCGCTGATCATAGGCAGCGGTTATTGTCGCACCGAGAAAGGCATCGTCACCATAGAGTTTGTAGGCGGGATACAGATACGCTTCATCTTCGCTCTCGAGCCACAGCGTGGATTGATAAAGGGATTGACCGGATCCATGCTGCACGCTAATCGGCATGCCGATTCTGGATTCAATGCTGCTAATCCCTTCAGCTGCATCGGCAATAATATGCAGGTAGGCGCGGGGTTCCAGTGTACCTACCGGTACCAGTACCTCGCTAAATAATCGATTATCGAAGCTGCACAGGGCATACCTGGGCTTAAGCACACGAATGGGGGAACCGCTGAGAGACTTCAGTACTTCAGCACAGCCGGTATAGTTGTTGAGACCATCAACTGAACTGTGCGCCAATACGTTGCCGGACAAATCTCGCACGAGGATCGCCTTTAAACGAAACATACCTCGTGAAACCTGGTAGCGCGTATAGGTTTTCCCAAGCCAGGCTTCCATCGCGACAGAATCACTTTCGCTCAGGGCCTGTTCGAACGGAGCTTCTGTCTGCAGTCTCAGTGCAAGCAGCTTCAGATTGTTGTAAAGATCCTGAACGGCTTGATCGCTTTCCTTTTCGATCTGGATTTGCAGGGTATCGAGTTGAGTCTGAATGGCGTGATCGTGGTAAACCTGGGTACTGTAAATGGCGAGACCATAGGCAAGTATGCCCAGCCACAGCAACGCGGCACCGATAATAAACTTGATACTGTAGAGACGCGACATCATCGGTTAGTCGATCACGTACGGATAGTCCCTATCCTGCCATTCGATGAAGCCACCACTCAGCCAGAAAAGACGCTTGTAACCACAATTTGAGGCAATGTGGATTGCCTCTGTGCTGGCGTCAATACCATTGCCATTGCAATAAAATACCAGCGCCTGCTCACTGTCTTCGGTGAGCTCCGAGAGGGATTCGCAGCTGGTTTCACTCAACGGCAGGCTAAATGATTTTTCGATGTACCCGAGCGCATGATCCTCGCGCAGTCGAGAGTCGATGATACGCAAACCCGGTACTGACTGATAAAGTTCGATTAAGTGTTCTGAATCAATGGTAATCGCGACGGGAGCGGATGGCGCAAGTATTTTAGGTGGCGTCATTTCTGCCGCAAATAACGAGGATTGCAACATCGCGAAGATTGCAGACGCAGCCAACCCCCTTGCCCAGAGAGTCCGACGAAAATTCATGATTATCATAGCAATTAGTCCGGTCGCCCTGGTCCTAACAGTCGCTCACCGTTTTATACTAGTATAATAATCACAACCTTAAGGGTTTATTTATAAAAATCTCTAACAGGTCACACCAGTGCCACCCAGCCCGCAGTAGCCCGCAGGGTTCTTCTCCAGGTACTGCTGATGATAATCTTCCGCATAGTAGAAATGTTCCACCGGCAAGACTTCCGTGGTGATCGCCGGGAATCCAGCCGCTTCCAGCCTGCCCTGATAAAGTTCCAGACTGTCCAGTGCGGCCTGGCGATGGCTTTCTTCATAGCAGTAAATACCGGAACGGTACTGAGTGCCCTGATCATTGCCCTGGCGCATACCCTGAGTTGGATTATGAGATTCCCAGAAGGTCGACAGCAGCGCATCAAAGCTAAGTTCCGCGGGCCGAAATACCACCAACACCACCTCGTTATGACCAGTCATACCGCTACAGACTTCCTGATAGGTCGGGTTTTGGGTATGCCCTGCCGCATAACCCACCGCGGTGGTGTGGACGCCCGCAAGCTTCCAGAATTTACGCTCCGCACCCCAGAAACAACCGAGACCGAGCACCACCTGCTCACAATCGTCCGGAAACGGTGCAACCATCGAAGTGCCTAGAACCATATGCACTGGATCTAGCTGGATTGCCTCACTGCGTCCCGGCAATGCCTGCTGCGGAGAAGGAATTTCCCCGGGTCGAATTTCATTGGGTCTGCCAAACATATTAATATCCTCAATAATACGGGAACCGGGGCCGTCAGGCGTCCCGATCCAGGTCTAGGGAGCCTCTGATTAATTCTGAGTCATTCAGCTGCGTAGGAAAAATGTGCCAAATCAAGGCGCCAATCGCAGGTAATAGCAAGGCTATTGTCAAGATTGGCAACGCAGAGTTGGCGCATTTTAACAAGCAGATGTTGATTCATGAATTGATCAGAGGCTCCCTAATTCAATCCAGGTCGGTGCATGATCAGAAGGTTTCTCCATGCCCCGGATATCATAATCTACCCCTGCATCGACCACCGTCGGCCTGAGTAGTTCCGAAACCAGCAAATGATCGATGCGTAACCCGCGCCTGGGCTCTGCTTCAAACCCGCGGCTGCGATAGTCAAACCAGCTGAAACAGCTATCTTCGTCAGCATGACAAAGACGGAAACCATCATACAGGCCGAGTGCCGACAGTTGTTGGAACCATTCACGCTCCTCCGGAAGAAAACTGGCCTTACCCGTTTTCAGCCAGCGTTTGGCGTTGTCTGGACCAATGCCGATATCACTGTCCTCGGGTGCAATATTATAGTCACCCATCACCACCAGCTTTGTGTCACGCAGGTCATAAGCGTCGAGAAAACTGATCAAGTCGGCATAGAACTTACGCTTGGCCGGAAACTTGACTGCATGATCGCGACTTTCCCCCTGCGGGAAATAGCCGTTGAATATCAGCCATTTCTCGCCATCCACATTGAACTCACCGCCAATGAAGCGTTTCTGAGCGTCTTCGGCATCATCCGCAAACCCGTAGCAGGGCGTAAGGCAGCGACTGCGCGACAAAAGCGCCACACCGTAGTGCGTCTTCTGACCTGCAAATACAACCTCGTAGCCCATGTCTGCAATCGCCTCACGCGGGAAGTCGTGATCCTGCACCTTGGTTTCCTGCAGGCCGATGAATTCCGGAGCATGCTTATCGATCACCGACTGCAACTGATGCAATCGCTGACGCACGCTATTGACGTTAAACGAGACTATCTTCATTCGATCGATCTTCCTCAATGGTATGCAAAAAATCGGCAAGGGTTTCGTCGCCGAGCTGCGCATCAAACTGCTGTTCAAGCGACTGCAACAGCCGCGACACCTCGGCATCACTGCGCAGGTTATCGCTTTGACCTTCATCTTCAGCATTGCGCGCGCAGTAAAGAATATCGACCAGACTGATACGTTGCAAGGCCGCACCGGGTATATAACTGGGTGGATTATCCGCCGATTGAATCACCAGTCCATCTTGCTCCAGCGCAGCCAGAATTCGCGCCAGCACCGGTGTCGGAACTTGCTGAAACGCCGCCAGATTCTCGAGACTAGGTATCAGTTCGGATTGACGGTCATGTGCCCGAGCAATACTCACCATGACCTGCAGCGCGAGCTGGTAGCGCAGGCGCGCGCTCAGATGTGAATTACCGCGCCTCCATTTGAGCTGATCAGGGTTCTGGTGATAGAAAGAAATGCTGGTACCGACCAGCAGAATCATCCAGCTTAAGTAAAGCCAGATCATGAACAACACCAGGGTCGCGAATCCGGTGTAGATCGCGGTGTACTTGGAGGTACCCGCAATAAACCAGGTGAATAAAGTGCCAGAAGTCTGCCACATCACACCGGCGATGACGGCTCCGTAGAGCGCTGAACCAATTCGCACCCGGGTGTTCGGCACCAGAAAATAAATGAAAGTAAACGCAGCAATCAATAGTGCCAGCGGTAATAACTTGCCGAGCAGGAATAGCAGATCGCCAATGATCGGCAGGCTGTGCAGAAACCCCGCAATGTGAGTACTGCCGAGTGAGGCCATAATTCCGACTGCGGAAAATACCAGCACCGGGCCGACCATGATAACGCTGAGATAATCGCTGAAACGCTGCATCAGGCCGCGGCTGGAATGCAGTTGCCAGGTAAGGTTGAAGGCAGATTCAATTTTCTGAATCAACGAGATGACCGTGTAAAGCAGCATTGCCAGACCGATCGCCCCGAGCACGCCGATCTGCATGTTCTCCACGAAACCGATGATACGCGTGCTGATCTCACCACTTTGCTTACCCAGTGGAGCCAGCAGATTGATCAGCGCCGGTTCCAGCTGGTCATGTACGCCAAATCCTTTCAGTACCGAGATACTGACCGCGAGCAAAGGCACCATGGATAGCAGAGTGGTATACACCAGGCTCATCGCATGCAGCGTAATCATGCCCGACATCAGGTCGCGACCGACCATAACCCCGATCTGCAGAAAGTGTCGCCAGGGTGAGCGCGGCGCGAGCTGATCACTCGCATTGTATTTCCAGATGTACTGATCTATTTGCTGCAGCATTTTTGCGCGCTCAGCCGGTGAAGGCTTCTTTAGAGTTCAAATACTCGATTTCAGACTCGCTACTTTCGCGACCTAGCGCCTCGTTGCGATGCGGGAAGCGGCCGAATTTCTCGACAATGTCGTGATGATGCCGAGCAAAACGCAAGTTGTCTTCGAGACCAGGTTGCGCGAATAATTGCAGTGCCAGTTGCTGATCGGCAAGCATTTCGCTATGCATGAACGGCATGTAAAGAAAGGCGCGCGACCCCGGTTCAATATCCTGATCAAAGCCCTTATCGATGGCCAACCGCGCTACCTCTCGCGACTGCGCTTCGCTGACAAAACTCTGCGCCTGGCCACGAAACATATTCAATGGGAACTGGTCCAGAACAAGAACCAGAGCGAGACAACCCGCTGCGCTTTGCAGCCAGTCATCCAGCTCTCCGCTGCTCGCGCGCGTCCACAGCGCCTCGAAGCGTTCGCGCAGCAACGCGTCGAACTCCGGGTTCGACTTGAACCAGAGCTTGCGGACTTCATCCGAGAACCAGAAGTCGAGTATTTCCTGCTGCATGCTGTACCTCGCGAATCAGCGATATATTAGCAGGCTTAAACCTAAAATCCTCAGTAGATTCAACCGGGGTTTCCAGGTCAGAACAAAATGCCCCTTACTAAAGCAACTGCCCTATGATATTCGTTCTGGTCACGAGGGGTCGGATGACTGGAGGATGATTTTGCGAAGTAAACCGCAGGCGGCGCAGCCGCCGAGGCATTCGCGAAAACTTCCTCCAGTCATTCGATCGTAGCCTGACGCTTGATGCTTCAGTGCTTTGCTATACACCGATCAGAGGTTTGACTTAGGTAAAAGGGCCATTGAGGTCAGAGCATTGCTTCGACCAGCCCTCGCAGACGTTTCTGTAACTGTTTGCGGCCCTCACCAACGCTCTCGCGCGGCAACCCTTCCCAGTCCCGATTCTGAATCGCTTTTTCAATAAGCAGGGGATCAATGTCGCCTTCGTTTTCTGCCACCCATTGCATAACGTACTTCTGCAGGCTCACGAAACAAAGCTCAAAACCCTTGTTACCAAAGGCGAAGGCTTCTATTTCTTCGCGCTCGAGTCCGCTCAACGCGGCGCTAAAACCGGCAAATCGCAACAATGCGACAACCTGCTTCGCGTCCAGGCCTTGCAGGAACTGAGTCATCCAGACGGGTAATTGATCCGCGATGCGTTGCTGCAATTGACCCAGGGCGACTTCAACCCGGGGATTCAAAGCACTCAATATGGCCAGCGATTGATTGCCAGACGACTTACCCTCGCCGTAGCTGACATGCACCAGACTAAAACCGGCTTGCTGCCAGAATTTAACGGTTTCAGAATCCATCGCAAAACTTGCTCCGAGATAATCCAGCTTACTAGCGGCAGCCATTTCCAGCGCACATTCAAGTAAGCAAGTTCCCAGGCCTCGACGCCGAAAATCCTCGCTCACGGCAATCCTCTGAACTCTGAGACCCTGGAATTCCGCGAAGTGAGCTATACCGGCCTGCGCTGTCAGCATTTGGGCCAGCAAATGACCTCTCGGGCGCCGATGCCCGAGAAAAATCTGCTTGCCAAGCTCGGCGTCGAGACCTCCCTCGCGGTTCAGCAACACTGCACCCACGACTCGATGGCCACAGCGTGCAACGACCAGCGACAGATCGGGGTTCTCCATCAACATACGTAAGTCCGATGGACGGGTACGGTAATGTGCCGCAGTTAACAACCGATAAACCTGCCACAGACTTTCGCGAAAATCAGCCGCTCCCGGATCTTCCACCACCTGTAGCTGCCACTTGAGCAGGTCGCAGCTGTCCGGCATGTCAAGCTCGTCCATCCGGTCCTGCAGCAAAACCTGGTTCAGCCGCCACTCCAATCTATCCGCGGTGCACCAGCGCACCGGGTCGTGAAGTTCGATTTGCAATAGATTTTGTGATCCAAGTTCCGCAATGAAACGCAGCATGAAACCCTGGCCGGTACCCTCGTAACCACCAGTGGTGGTGGCCATCAAAAGTCGTGGATAAAGTCGCTTGATTTGACGCAGTGTCGATTGCGCTATCATGGCCGCTTCGTCGATGACCACCAGATCAGCCGAGGGATTGCTTAGTAACAGACGATCCGGTGCAATGAATTCCGCCTGCGGCGCAAAGTGCAGCAATGCGGCTGCAGCGCGGCGAGAATCGGCACATACCAGGACACGACGGTCTTTCGCCAGCCGCTCCACCAACATGCCGAGGCAGCTACTCTTGCCGCGCCCTCGCTGCGCGCGAATTAGCGCCACGCCCGGTCGTTCCTGATCGACCCAATGCTCGATGCGCCGCATACAGTCGGCCTGTTGCCGGGTGACACCCTGCACAAACTGCGTTGCTTCCAGAACCGGCAACTTCGCTTTAGGGGTTGGCAGAGCTTCGGGAGTTACGCGCAAACCAATGTCATCACAGACGTCAAATGCCGCAAAAAAATATTCGGCAAAGCGCGGTTGTACTGATATCGCGGGTTCCTGCCATCTCGCATAAAGATCTGTATCCTGTTGCCAGCACTTGATTTCTGCCGACAGGATGGCCAGTATCCCCCCGGCCTGCACCAGACCTGCAGCGATGCACAGTACGTCTGGATTGAATCCGGTAAACAGGTCCAGAACTACGATCTTTGCCTCGCGACCGAGACAGGCATCAGCCTTGCTAAACGGAATCGGGCCAGATGAAATTGGGCTAGTGCCGGATTCGGTTTCCAGCTCACGATTGGAAAGCGTGAGCATGGATAGCTGCAGTTGGCACAATGCCCGCAACTGTGCATCACACCAGGGCTCCGAACCCTGCAGGATTAACAGTTGTCGTTGCTGATTGACGCTTAATTCGCCGAGCAGTTCGCGCACCCACGGGTTGATATCGATTGCCGGCATTAGATTTATTTGTTAAAAAAACAACCCATTATAATGGAGTAGTAAAACATGACAAAAGAACAGCAGACTGAAATCGAAGCGGCGGCATTTCGTGCGTTAATCGCGCACCTGCAGCAACGTAGCGATGTACAGAACATTGATCTGATGAACCTCGCTGGCTTTTGTCGAAACTGTTTATCGAAATGGTATTCGGCAGAGGCGAAGAAAACCCTGCCCGACTTCGACTATGCCGATGCACAACAGTACGTTTATGGCATGAACATCTCTGACTGGAAGCGCGACTTTCAAACCAGCGCGAGCGATGAACAGATGCAGCAATTCGAAGAAGGCCAGCCACTGCACGCAAAAATCAGCGGATACTAAACGGACGATGGTGAGCAGTTGTGTCGGCAGTGCTGATAACAGCCCTTAACCCGCATATCTCAACAGGATGGCGGACCCTCGCTTGTTCTTTAGAATTCACAGGGGATTTTCTTCAGTCGGAAATACGCACTGTTATTCTGCTCCTTCAGGCCTCGGTGCCCTTTAGGGTGAAATCCCCTGTAAATCCAAAGCCCTGCGCGATGATGTGCAGGGATGCACGAATGCGGTGCAGGCAGGAGCCGAGAACCGTCATCCCACCCCCTGGTGAGATATGCGGGTTAGCGCAATTCACGGCGCAGGATTTTGCCCACGTTGGTTTTCGGCAACTCATCCCTGAACTCCACGATCTTGGGAACCTTGTACCCGGTCAAACGTTCGCGGCAATAGGCGATCACGGCAGCCGCATCGAGGGCCGGATTTTTGCGCACAATAACCGCCTTGACGATTTCCCCGTTCTCACCATGGGGTTGACCGATCACACCCACTTCAAGCACACCCTCATGGCCCGCGATTACGGTTTCGATTTCGTTCGGATAGACGTTAAATCCGGAGACCAGGATCATGTCTTTGAGGCGGTCGACAATACGGAAGAATCCCAGTTCGTCCATCTGCGCTACGTCACCCGTTTTGAGCCAGCCATCAGCGGAAATCACCTTCGCTGTTTCCTCCGGTTTTTGCCAATAGCCTTTCATCACCTGGGGACCACGCACGCACAACTCGCCCACCTCTCCCTGCGCTAGAATCCTGCCTTCGTCATCCTGCACCGATACTTCGGTAGATGGCACCGGCAGACCGATACTGCCGTTGTATTCGGTCAAATTCAGCGGATTAATACAAACTGCCGGTGAAGTTTCCGTCAAACCATAAGCCTCAAGCAAGGGGCTTCCTGTCAATTTCTGCCAGCGCTCAGCAACCGGTTGCTGTACCGCCATTCCACCTCCCAGCGACAACTTCAAGGAGGAGAAATCGATTTTCTCAAATCCCGGCGTATTCATAAGCCCGTTGAACAAGGTGTTAACACCGGTGAGTGCGGTAAAATGAACACCTTGCAACTCCTTAACAAAACCTGCCATATCGCGCGGATTCGTTATCAGGTAATTGAGCGCACCCACCTTCATGAAGGTCAGGCAGTTAGCCGTCAGCGAAAAAATATGGTACAGCGGCAAGGCGGTGATAATGACCTCTTCATTTTCATTCACGCCATCCTTGATCCAGGCCGACGCCTGCTGCATGTTGGCCGTCATATTGCCATGCGTCAACATGGCACCCTTGGCGACCCCGGTGGTACCGCCGGTATACTGCAGAAAGGCGATGTCATCATGGGTTACCGGCACGGGTTTGTGGCGCTGCCCCGAACCCAGACGCAAGGCTTGCTTGAAAGTAACTCGCTGCGGGAGTGAAAATTCGGGCACCATCTTCTTGATGTACTTGACCACCAGATTGACAATCATCGATTTGGGGAAACTCAACAGGTCACCCAGTTGAGTGGTGATGACATATTCAACCGGGCAATCCGCTATCACTTCGTCAAGCGTGTGACAAAAATTCTCCATCACGATGATCGCCCTGGCGCCCGAATCGCTGAGCTGGTGCTTGAGTTCGCGCGGTGTATACAACGGGTTGGTATTCACTACGGTTAAGCCGGCGCGCAGGATTGCGAAGATGGCGATCGGATTCTGCAACACATTGGGCATCATCACCGCAACTCGATCACCCCTGGTCATTCCCGGCAGGTTTTGCAGGTAACTGGCCAGCTGATCGGTATAGCGATCCATTTCGTCGTAGGTTACGGTTGTCCCGAGGTTGCTGAAACAGGGACTCTTACCAAACCGCTTTATCGCCTGTTCGAATACGTCGGTAACCGATGCATAGGCGTCAAGATCCACTTCTTCCGGTATTCCGGGCGGATAACTTTTTAACCAGACCTTTTCCATCATCGCTTTAACCCTCCAGAACTGGCAGCCGCCTGGATCTTGACCCACCGATAAGGTTGATGGATATCAGCCCCGATATCCAGCGACCGCTTACTGCGGTGATGGCGATTCCTTTGCTCCTGCCTTTTTATTAACTGCCCTTTTTTTAGTTGCGGCCTTCCTGACGGACTTCTTTTTAGCCGGCGGCTTGACGCCGCCTGCCGCGACCACCGGGGTCGTTGAATCTGCTCCGCTGGCCGTGTTCAACAACTGTTCCGGCGTGAAATCGTCTACCCGGACTACTTTCATGGTTGCTTTTCTTGCTTGCAACAGTATATCAGCTTCGTCACTCGATACCTGCTCCGCCACTTTCAGGCGTTCAACCCATTGCGCGTAATCCTCAAGTCCGTGCTGTTGCAAAGATCCGCGTCGCACACGTCGCTCTATCGGCTCCGCCTTTATCACCTTATGCAAGGCATCTTCGAGGCAACCGGTAATATCCTCGGGATCATCGGTGATATAGACACCGTCAGTCAACCTGTCACGTGCCTCACCCGGACGAATCAGCAACGACGCAACTCGATGACCCAGCGAATCATTCGGTAATCGCAAACTCAGCCCAAGCGGAAATATGGAATGACGAATAATGACGCCCAACCACTTTATCGGGAAGTTCCGCAAGATTTCATCCAGTGCCATCTGCACCTGGTACAAACAGTACTTGGCCGTCCATTCCACCAACGGCAGGTCACTGCGCGGCTGACCATCGGCGTCGAATTTCTTGAGCGCCGCGGAGGCATAAAACATATAACCCAGGGCATCGGCAAAGCGCCCGGAAAGCTTTTCCTTACGCTTGAACGAGCCACCCAGAATCATCAACACCAGATCTGAACAAACCGCAAAAGCCGCACTCATCTGCCCAAGCCGCCGGTAATAATTGCCAATACGCCCGGGATACGGGCTGGGCGCAAGGTGACTGGCGCTGAGGCCGTAAACAAAAGCACGGCAGTAATTGGTGAGAAAGTATTCCGCGTGGCCTCGCAAAGCCTGGTCAAAGGCCATGTCGGCAGCTGCGGATTCGGGCATGGTTGCCGCTTCCATCTCGCGTACCAGATAGGGATGACAACGAATGGCACCCTGTCCGAAGATAATCATACTGCGCGTCAGTATGTTCGCCCCTTCCACGGTAATACCGACGGGAACCGACTGGTAGGCGCGCGCAATATAATTCGATGGACCCATACAGATACCACGGCCACCGTGGATATCCATGGCGTGATTGATGACCTGGCGCATATGCTCGGTATTATAACATTTGAGAATGGCCGTAATAATCGACGGTTTCTCGCCGCTGTCGAGGGCGCTCAGGGTCAACAGGCGCCCCGCTTCCATCATATAAGCCATACCACCGATGTTCGCCAGCGCTTCTTCGACGCCTTCGAATTTTCCAATTGAAGTATTGAACTGCTTGCGCAGGTAAGCGTATGCACCCGTGTTGCGCGCGCAGGACTTGCCCGCCGCAACGCCGACCGCAGGCAGGGAAATACCGCGGCCGACCGACAGTGACTCCACCAGCATGCGCCAGCCATTACCGATATTCGCCTGTCCGCCAATAATGTAATCAAGCGGAATGAATACATCCTTGCCGCAATTGGGGCCGTTTTGAAAGGCACTGTTTAGCGGGAAATGGCGGTTGCCGATGGTGACCCCCGAAGTCCCGGCCGGAATCAGCGCACAGGTAATACCCAGTTCCTCGTCACCACCGAGCAGACCTTGCGGATCAAAAACCTTGAACGCCAATCCGAGCACCGTCGCTACGGGTCCGAGCGTGATATATCGCTTGTCCCAGTTCAGCCGCAAGCCAAGCACCTGCTCACCATCGTGCTGTCCCATGCAAACCACGCCACTATCCGGGATCGCGCCCGCATCGGAACCGGCATCGGGACCGGTCAATGCAAAACAGGGGATTTCACGCCCGTCAGCGAGACGCGGCAAATAATAATCTTTCTGGGTTTCGCTGCCGTAATGCAATAGCAACTCGGCCGGCCCTAGCGAATTCGGCACCATCACGGTGACACCAGCCGAAATACTGCGTGAAGCAATTTTTGTTATCACGCTGGAGTGGCCGTTAGCCGAGAATTCGAGTCCGCCATAACGCCTGGGGATAATCATGCCAAAAAAGCGATTACGCTTCAGGAACTCCCAGACTTCGGGTGGCAAATCGAGCCGGTGGTGGGTAATATCCCAGTCATCGAGCATCGCGCAGAGCTGTTCTACCGGCCCGTCGATGAAAGCTTGCTCCGCCTTACTCAATACCGGCATTTTATAGTTTTGCAGCTGTTGCCAGTCCGGCGCGCCACGAAACAATTCGGCTTCCCACCAGACGCTGCCCGCTTCGATTGCATCGCGCTCGGTTTCGGACATCGGCGGTAATACCTTGCGAATACGCCGCAACAGTGGCCGTGACAACCATTGCAGTCGCACCGATGGCAGACCAAACAATACACTCGGCACTAGCAAGGCCGACCAGAACAGGAGGCCCCAGAAAAAACTAAACCCGTCGGCCAGGGTAAAAACGGCCATGAAAGTCGCGGCGAGTACAGCAAGCTGACGCAGAGGAAGAAGTTGGCGCGCAATGGCGTAAAACAGTGCCAGCAAGGCAATCAGCAGGATTAAAATGTTCATCGTTGTGCTCGAGGGTTTTTAAGTCGGTCCGGTGGAACGCAACAGTATAAACCATTGACTCGACCAGGAACATATAGTTTCAAAATGAAACCTTTGTTAGCTGGCCCGAAAAAAGGAATTCTCCGCCCCAGGCCCAGCAAAATATTAAGGAAAAGAGCCGCTGATTGTTGCGAATACCCGCTTCAGGAACGAGCCTGTTCAAGTGGCGTGGCACTCGTTTTCGCTTCACGTGTCAGAAAAAAATCGACAAACCAGTTAGCGACCAGGTGGGTATCAACCTGTGTCCCAGCATCCAGGGTCGCAATTCCCTGTTGCGCAACCTCTAGCGGAATGACGCTGCCAGCAAACATTTCCAGCAGCTCACGCTCATAGGATGCCTCAATTTCAGGGTGCGCCTGTACACTGATAATGGAATCACCATAACTCAGCCCGGCGACAGGGCAACCTGCAGAACTCAGAAAAACTTCAGCCGATGGCGGACAGTCAACGATCTGATCCTGGTGATAGGCATGCATCGCGACCGAGGGGGTTGACTCGCCCATCCAGTCATAGCGCCGATCCACATCGTAGTGCTGCACCCCGACTTTCCAGCCCAG
>JAIBDO010000075.1 GCA_024686195.1 Gammaproteobacteria bacterium
TAGAGGTGGAATCGAATAGGTTCCGGTGGCGTGGGCGACAATATCGTCGTTACTGTATATTGAAACCTCCAGCACCGCCAGACGCTTACCCAGTTTGATCATGCTGCCCAGTGCTACCAGGTCGGTGTTCGCCGGTTTGCGCACAAAGTTGATGTTGAGGCTGGTGGTGACCGCAAGCTTGATTTCACCGAGCAGGCTCAGCACCACGGCGTACATGCAAACGTCCGCGAGCATCATCATGAAGGGTCCGGCAATGGTGCCACCGGGACGCAGCGAATTGTCGTTGTAGGGCAGCACCATGGTGGCCTTGCCGGGTTCAATGCTTTGCAGATATACACCCGAGTCGGCTGCCGAAGGCAGTTCGCTGGCGATGATCTCACCAAAGGCTTTTATGCTGACTTTGCTCATGGCTGCGAATTTAACCACAGTGCTTGCTGTGGCGGTAGTCTGCGGGCTGTAAACGAAGCGTTTTTCGTCTGATTAAAAGTGATGCAGGATGCCGATAAACCGGACCGGCGCTTACGCATCGGTCCGGAATTTTTCGGGCATCAGGTCTGCTTTGTTGCGCTTGCGCTCGGATCAGCAGCGCTTGTTGAGCCACTCGGAAATGGCGGGTGTTACGGTGGCCTGTGCCTTGCCGCTGACGTAGATGCCGATATGGCCGCCCGGGAAAGAAAGCTCGGTGTAATCCTTGCTGCCGACCAGCTTGCCCATTGCCTTTGAAGCTGCCGGCGGCACGAGGTGATCCTGCTCGGCGAAGATGTTGAGAATGGGAACCTTGAGGTCGGCGAGGTCGACCGGGTGCTCACCAATCTTGAGCCCGCCTTCGACCAGCTTGTTTTGCTGAAAAATATCCTTGATGAACTGGCGGAATGCCTCGCCTGCCTGGTCCGGACTGTCGAAGATCCATTTCTCCATGCGCATGAAGTTCTTGACGTTCTTCTCTTCGGCGATGATGTCGACCATGGAAACGTATTTCTGCCCCATCAACTGAAATGGCTTCAGGTTGAGGAAGGTCCAGTTCAACATTTCTCCGGGCAGGTTGCCCATCGCATCGACAATCGAATCGATATCCATTTTCTGTACCCAGTGACTGAGCATGTTGTCGGGCGTCTTGCAGTCAACCGGTGTCACCATGGTCACCAGGTTCTTTACCTTGTCCGGGTGCAGTGTGCTGTAGCACAGGCTGAACACGCCGCCCTGGCAGATGCCGAGGATATTGACCTTGTCGACGCCGTGACGCTCGCGCATGATATCGACACAGCGGTCGATGTAACCGTTGATGTAGTCATCGAGGGTCAGGTACTTGTCGGCGCGGTCCGGGTATCCCCAGTCGATCAGGTAAACGTCCTGTCCGGAATCGAGCAGGCCGCGAATGGTCGAGCGGTTTTCCTGGATATCCATCATGTAAGGGCGATTCACCAGCGCGTATACAATCAGGGTCGGAATGCGGTTTTGCACGACACCGGTAGAAGGCTGGTAGCGGTAAAGCGTGAGCTTGTCCTCGGTGTAAATTTCTTCGCGCGGAGTAACCCCGGAGGAAATCTCATCGGCCTCGAGCAGGTTCTTGACGCCCTTGCTCAGGTTTTGATTGAACTGAACCATTTCATCGACCACCTGGTCGGCACGGAATTGGAAATTACTCATTGATTCAGGCTCCTTTGCTGGCTTTGGTTACGACGGGTTTCTTTTTCGGTGCGGCTTTCGGTGCGGCAGTTTTTATGGCTGCCTTTTTAGCGGTCGCGGTCGCGGCCGTGACGGCAGGTTTACCAGTCGTATTGCTGGAAGCCGTTGTTTTGCTAGCCGATTTGCGCGCTGCCTTCTTGACTGTTTGTGCTGCTTTGACTGCCGGTGCTGCTTTAACTGCCGGTGCTGCTTTAACTGCCGGTGCTACGGTGGGTGCTGCTGCGGTTGTGACGCTCGCGTCTGCTGCCGCAGGTTTGGCCATGACTTGCTTCAGCAGCGACTTGATTTCACTGATTTCTTTTTTCAGTACAAAGTTGTCGCGGCGTACCTGTTGCAGGCGTTCCTGCATGGTGTCGATTTCACGTGTGTTGGGCAAATTCATCGCCTTTAGCGTGTCGTCGGCAATTTCACTGTAGTGCTTTTTCATGATCATCAGACGGTTGACCATGTCACCGTAAAGCTCCTGATACTCTTCGCTCATCGCGAACTCGGCATAGTGTTCTTCGCTGATATCGATCCACAGGTCGTACAGCTCGCGCAGCGACTTTGGCGCGCTTTCGGCGTCTACTTTCAGAATGCGAGCCTGGAAGCCCTGAATCGATTCGGTCGCGACGCGCAGGAAAGCCTGGTTGAACGCCTGGTTAGCCTGATGGTACTCAAGCCCGAGCTGAAGTCCCTTCTGCTGCTTTGCCTGGGGTTCGCGGAAATAGCCAACACCCGGTGCTTCCAGCATCGTGCCGAGCGGATCGATCATTTCGCCAAGGTTGAATGATGGTGTCATGCCTGGCATATTCATACCCGGCATCTGCCATGCTCCCTGGTTCATCGGCGCCATGCCTGCGGTCATCTGCTGCCAGGAACTGGTCGGGTTAAACCACTGTTTCATGAAACCGTTGATAGCGCTGCCGTCGAAGCCGGGCGTGCTGCCAAATTGCTGCAGCGATTGCTTGAGCTGATCCATCCATTGATTGATGGCTTCGGCCGGCTCGGCGCCTGCACTCATATTCTTGCTGACCTGTTCCGCCATGGCGAAATACCCTTTGCCCATATCCATGCACTTGTCCATCGCCTGTTGAAAATCAGGCTGTACCTGTGCGCCATTGGCATTGCGCCAAAGATCAAAGCTCTGCGCCCACAAATCGGATTGGCTACCGTTACCTGGGGTACCTGATTTGGCCATATCGCTCCAGGCATCGACAAACTGTTGTTGCGCATTGAACCATTGCGCTGCCCACGGGTTGGTTTCGCTCATGTTATGTAACTCGTTCAAATTTAAAAGAAATTCACCTTAGCATAGATTATTGTGCACTGCAACATAAATGGTGTTGGCAAACCTTGTGCGTGGCAAAAAAAACGGGCCTGAGCCCGTTTTACATCGTTGTCAGCAAACCACCGCTTTAACTCATGTACATGCCGCCGTTGACCGGCAGATTGGCGCCGGTCATGTAGGTGTTGCGATCATCGGTCAGGAAACTGACAACATAGGCGATCTCATCGGGCAGGGCCATGCGTCCCATGGGAACCTGCTGAATGATTGCGTCACGAATTTCCTCGGGAATGGCATCGGTCATTTCGGTTTTGACGTAACCGGGAGAAACTGAATTGACGGTGACACCCTTGGTCGCGAGTTCCTGCGCTACTGCCTTGGTAAAGCCGTGCAGGCCCGCCTTGGCCGCGGAGTAGTTGGCCTGGCCATACTGACCTTTCTGGCCGTTGACCGAGGAGATATTGACGATGCGGCCGAAACCGCTTTCGGACATACCTTCGACCACATGGCGCGTCACATTGAAGGCCGAATCGAGGTTGGTGCGCAACACCGAGTCCCATTGCTCGGGCGTCATCCGACGCAGGGTTTTGTCACGCGTAATTCCGGCGCAGTTGACCAGGATGTCGACGGCGCCGATAGTGCTCTCGATATCGTGTAACATTTTTTCGCTGGCTTCATAGTCGCTGACGTCACAGGCGACCATTTCAAATTCGTAGCCGTTGTCCCGGTGTTTGCTCTGCCAGGCTTCGGCAATCTCCTGTTCGGGTGGAAAGTATCCGGCGATGACTTTCCGACCCTGATCGGCCAGTGCAATACAGATTGCGGTACCGATACCACCGGTACCTCCAGTGACAAGTGCGATTTTTTGTTTATTCATATCTCTGCCCGTTGATCAGAAGGTGCTGCAGTGCAGCAATATATTGCAGCGCACAAAATATGAATTTACAGGTCTACTGTCAAGTGGGCGGTGAGAGGTTTATAGGATAATTGATTTAAATCAATCTGTTACTTTGCTTCGGGATCGTCGTCTTCAGGCCCCAATCCCATCATCTGGCGCCAGGAATCGATATTCTTCTGCGTCATATCGGTCCAGTAGCTCATCGGATTGTGAGCTGCCACACCGCTGACCGCCTTGCTGAATTCAAGCTGCTGTTGCTGAAAGAAACTCATGCTTTTACCGATATAGTCGGAAAATCCGCTGTCTGCGCCGGCATGGTAATAGCGGATAAAGCGTTCCAGATTATCATTGGAAAACAGGGGGTTAGTTTCCGATTCCTGCTCGAGAATGATTTGCAAAAGAATGCTGCGGGAAATGTCTTCCTCGCTCTTCTGGTCGATCACGATAAACGGGATTTCCTCGAGCACCAGTTCGCGAATCTGTTGCAGGGTGACGTATTGACTCTTCTTGGTGTCGTAGAGACGCCGATTGGGATACTTCTTGATGATTCTGGGTTGAACTGCGTCGCTCACGAGGTGTTTCCTTGGGGCTATATGATCAGGCAAGTGTAACCTATTTATACCACTCAGCTCAGCGCTTAAATTATCTGTGGCCAATCAGGGGTAAGCTGAATATTGGCAACTATTTTTCTCTTGGAACTCTGCCCATCAGGAAAAACTCGTCGTTGGTGCGCATGCTCGACAGGTTGACGATGCGGTTGGACAGCCCGAAGAAAGCGCTAATCGCGCCGATGTCCCAGATGTCTTCATCGTCAAATCCAAGGGTATTTAATTTCTCGTAATCGGATTCGTTTACGGTTTCGGCCTGCTGCGAGACCTTGAGGGCAAAATCAAGCATTGCCTGTTGGCGTGCGGAAATATCCGCCTTGCGGTAATTTGCCGCAAGTTGATCGGCGATCTGCGGATTCCTGGCGCGGATTCGCAGGATGGCGCCGTGGGCGATCACGCAGTACTGACACTGGTTGCGTGCCGAGGTGGTGACCACTATCATCTCGCGTTCGGCCATGCTCAATCCCGGTGTTTCCTTGTCCATCAAGGTATCGTGATAGGCGAAAAAGGCTCGAAACTCGTCGGGTCGACGCGAAAGCGTGAGGAAAATGTTCGGAATGAAGCCCGCTTTTTCCTGCACATCTTTGAAGCGCTGTTGAATGTCCGCCGGAAGATCCGCATATTCGGGGATGGGAAAACGACTGATCGCCTGGCTGGACATTGCAAATCCTCTGGTTATGGTTCGATTGTTGTAATATAAATGATGTTTGTGAAACTTGACCAGTAGTAATGACTCGATGAAAAATGTAGCCGGCGTTAGCGAAACAGCCCGAATATTTGACCAGATCGCACGTTCACGTCGCTCAATCCGGGGATTTCTACCCGAGCCGTTAGATACGTCGGTTCTGCAACAGGTTTTTGCGACCGCCGCTTTCGCGCCCTCGAATTGCAATACCCAGCCCTGGTTCAGCCATGTGGTTTCCGGTGCCGTGCGCGACCGCCTGAGCCAACGGTTTCTGCAGACAATCGGCGAGGGTGAACATTCGCTCGATTTTCCCTACGAGGCTAAATACGACGGTGAGTATCGCAAGCGCCAGCTGGACGTTGGAATTTTGCTCTACCAGGCGCTCGGCGTGACTCGAGACGACAAGCAGGGAAAGCGCCGTGCCTTTTTGCGCAACCTGGAGTTTTTTGACGCGCCCCATGTGGTGTTTATCTTCATGCCGGAGTGGTGTGATATACGTGAAGCCTGCGACGTCGGGATGTATGCGCAGAACCTTATGTTGACGATGCAGGCGCACGGCATTGCCAGCTGCCCGCAGACGATTCTCGGCTACGATGCCGATTCGGTGCGGCAGGAACTTGGTATCGATTCGACGATGAAACTGCTGTTCGGGATTTCCTTTGGTTATGAAGATCCCGAATTGCCCGAAAACCAGATTCTGCCGGAGCGCGCCGAGCTTCCGCAGCTGGTGCAATTCCATACTTAGGTTATTGATATGTCAGACTATTTAGCACCAACCCAGGATATGCAATTCGTTATCGAGGAGATTGCCGAGCTGGAATCCATTGCTGCCCTGCCGGGCTACGAGGATGCCAGCTCGGAACTGGTCGAGGCTGTCCTTGAACAGGCGGGCAAGCTGGCCGGCGAAGTATTTGCACCGCTCAATCACCCGGGTGATGAACACGGTACTCGAATCGAAAATGGCGTTGTGGTGAGTCCTCCGGGCTATGCAGAAGCCTACCAGCAATTTGTCGAAAATGGCTGGCAGGGTATCGGTAAGTCAACGGCTATCGATGGCCAGGGCCTGCCTTTCCTGGTGCATTCGGCCGTGGCTGAAATGTGGTATGCCTCCAACATGGCCTTCGCCCTTTGCCCGCTGTTGACTTCAGGTGCGATCGAGGCGATCGAGATGCACGCGACGCCAGAGTTGGCCGGTCTCTATCTGCCGCAGATGATCAGTGGTCAATGGAGCGGCACCATGAACCTGACTGAGCCGCAGGCGGGAACCGACCTGGCAGCGATCAAGACGCGTGCCGAGCGTGAAGGCGATCACTACCGGATTCGAGGGCAGAAAATTTACATCACCTGGGGTGAGCACGAGCTATCCGACAACATCGTGCACCTGGTGCTGGCGCGCCTGCCGGACGCGCCCGCCGGCGTAAAGGGTATTTCTCTGTTTCTGGTGCCGAAATTTCTGCTCAATGCCGATGGCAGCAAGGGCGAGCGCAATGATCTCAGGGTGGTTTCCGTAGAAAGCAAGATGGGTATTCACTCGTCACCGACCTGCGTTATGGCCTATGGCGATAACGAGGGCGCTATCGGTTATCTGATAGGCGAGGAAAACAACGGGCTTGCGTGCATGTTCACGATGATGAACAACGCTCGACTGGAAGTGGGGATGCAGGGGGTTGCGATTTCGGAACGCGCCTACCAGCAGGCAGTGTGGTTCGCAAAAGAGCGCGTGCAGGGAATTGCGCGCGGTCACAGCGAGCGCAGTACCATTATTCATCACCCTGATGTGCGCCGTATGTTGATGCAGATGCGCGCGATCACCGAGGCGGGCAGGGCGTTGGCCTATTATGCGTCGGCGCAAACTGACCGCGCGCACCATGCGGCCCGGGATGAAGATCGAGTCGCGTTTCAAAGCCGCGTCGACCTGATTATTCCCATCGTCAAAAGCTGGTGTACCGAGATGGCACAGGAAGCGACCTATACCGGGCTGCAGGTGCACGGCGGCATGGGTTTTATCGAGGAGACCGGGGCCGCGCAGTATATGCGCGATGCTCGCATACTGACCATTTACGAGGGCACTACCGGCATTCAGGCGCTGGATTTAATGGGGCGCAAGATGTTGCGTGACAAGGGGAAGGCCATGGGCCTGCTGCTCGAGGAGCTCACGGCTTTCAATCAGCAACTGTCCTCGGCTGAGGGTGATTTTGCATTGATTGCGGCGCGCTTTACGCCGGCGCTTGGCGCATTTGAAGCGGCAACCGCCTGGTATTTGCAGCAGGTGGCGGACGACCCGGATCTGGGTAGTGCGGTCGGGGTCGATTTTATGATGATGGCAGGTAACGTCGTCTGCGCCTGGTTGATGGCGCGCTCCGCGTTTGCCGCGCAAAAGCACATCGATGCCGGCAGCCAGGATCGTTTCTATCACCACAAGATCAGTAGCGCGGTGTTCTTTGCCGAGCGAATTCTGCCCCGCAGCGAGGCGCTTGCCGCGATGGTAATGTCCGGTTCGGCCAGTGCGATGTCGATCGCCGCTGACGAATTCTAAAGGGATTGTTGGTGTAAGGGTGATGACGCTTCCGCTAGAAAGACTATTGTGACCAATAAACTGCGCATAGATCCTGCTGGATTTCGGCGAGACAGGTTCCGTTTTTTCACACCCACGCCCACGCGCTGGGGTGATTGTGACATGTTCGGGCATATTAATAATGTTCAGTTCGTGCGCTACTACGAATCGGGCAGAATCGATTATTTTCATCGCTTGCTCGATTTGAAGTCGGGGCCGGAGGTGAACAATAGTTTGATTATCGCCGATATCCATGTGACGTTTCTGCGCCAGATCCAGCACCCGGAAGATCTGCAGGTAGGGTCGCGTATCAGCAGGCTCGGCAATAGCAGCTTTGATTTTGAAGCGGCGATTTTTCTGGCAAACGAAGATGAGCCCTGTTCCTTGTCCATTGCCACCTGTGTCTGGTTTAATTTTCAGGATAATCACAGCACTCCCATACCCGCGCCGCAGCGGGAAACTATCAAACAGTTCGAGGGGATCGAATCATGACTGAATTACACTATCTGCAAGTCGAAAGACACGACTCGGTTGCCCTGGTAAGGCTGAACCGACCGAAGGTGCTCAATGCGCTGTGCATGGGATTGATGCAGGAGCTCGCCGCTACCATGGGTGAACTCGATGCCGATCCCGGTGTTGCTGTGATAGTGCTTACTGGCAATGACAAGGCATTTGCTGCGGGCGCGGACATTACCGAAATGCAGGACGCAAGTTACGCCTATATGCTCGAAGACGGCGGTTTGACGCGCCATTGTGACAGTATCTCCAGTTGCGAGAAACCGGTCATCGCGGCTGTGGCCGGTTACGCCCTTGGCGGCGGCTGTGAGCTGGCGATGATGTGTGATTTTATTATTGCCGCCGATAATGCGCGTTTCGGCCAGCCGGAGATCACCATAGGCACCATCCCCGGGTTTGGTGGTTCGCAGCGACTGACCCGGCTGGTGGGCAAGTCAAAAGCGATGGATATGTGTCTTACCGGACGCATGATGGACGCGGCCGAAGCCGAGCGCAGTGGACTGGTGTCGCGCGTTGACACGGTTGAGCGCTATCTGCAAGTCGCACTGGAAGCCGCCGCTGCGATCGCATCCTTCTCGCGCCCGGTTGTTTCGCTCGCCAAACAGGTCGTAGACCTGGCGCTGGAAACGCCGCTGACCCAGGGCATCCGTAGCGAGCGTCAGATGTTCAAATCGACTTTCGCATTGGAAGATCAGAAAGAGGGGATGGCGGCCTTTGTCGAAAAGCGACCCGCTGCATTCAGCAATCGTTAACTCCAGGGTTGTTCGACCGGGCAGTTAAACCGCATTGCAACGTTTAACGGTCGATTGAGACTGCCCAACTGCAGTCGCAAGCGACATCATCATGATCAGCAGAACTATTTGGTTGTTTCCGGCAATTAAATCGGATTAGCCACTATTAGTTTTTTGACAGTGTGTTAAAATACGCGCCGGCAGATTTCTAGACTGTTTTATTTTCTTTGTAAATCAATAATTTACATAAGTTTTCGCGTCTTTTTTTGTAGTAGAGATGCGACGGTCGATTTTGCTGTGATGGGGCAGGGCCCCGTCGGCAACGAATTTTTTATATTTTAAACTGGAAACAACGATGGCTGAGCTGAACAAATATCGGAATATCGGCATTTTTGCCCATGTAGATGCCGGTAAAACCACCACGACCGAGCGTATTCTGAAACTCACCGGCAAGATCCACAAGATCGGTGAAGTGCACGACGGCGCGGCAACCACCGACTTTATGGATCAGGAGCAGGAGCGTGGCATTACTATTCAGTCTGCCGCGACCAGTTGCGAGTGGGACGGTCACCGCCTGAACATCATCGATACCCCGGGACACGTTGACTTCACTATCGAAGTGTATCGTTCGCTGAAGGTTCTGGATGGTGGCGTTGGCGTTTTCTGTGGCTCGGGTGGCGTTGAACCGCAATCCGAAACCAACTGGCGTTATGCCAATGATTCAGAAGTGGCGCGTGTTATTTTTGTCAATAAGCTCGATCGTCTCGGCGCTGATTTCTATCGGGTCGTCAAGCAGGTAGAAGACGTGCTCGGTGCTAACCCGCTGGTGATGACATTGCCGATTGGTACCGAAGATAACTTTGTCGGCGCCGTCGATTTGCTGACACGCAAGGCGTGGATATGGGACGACTCGGGTGAGCCGACTAACTACACCGTTGAAGACGTGCCTGCTGATATGGTAGATCAGGTCGAGGAATATCGCGAAAAGTTGATCGAGATGGCGCTTGAGCAAGATGACGAGCTGTTGATGGCTTACCTCGACGGCGAAGAGCCGGGCATGGACGATATCAAGCGCTGTATTCGCAAGGGTACGATTGCGCTCGATTTCTTCCCGACCTATTGTGGTTCGGCTTTCAAGAACAAGTGTATTCAACTGGTTCTGGATGCCGTGGTCGATTATCTGCCTAACCCGACTGAAGTTAAGCCGCAACCGGAAGTTGACCTGGAAGGCAACGAGACCGGTGAGGTTGCTACGGTTGATCCCAGCAGGCCGCTACGTGCGCTGGCTTTCAAAATTATGGATGACCGCTTCGGTGCGCTTACCTTTACCCGTATTTATTCGGGTAAGCTGGCCAAGGGCGATACCGTGTTGAATACCTTTACCGGCAAGACCGAGCGTATCGGCCGTATCGTCGAAATGCATGCCGACGATCGTATCGAGCTGGACTCCGCAGAAGCGGGCGATATCGTCGCCCTGGTTGGTTTGAAGAACGTGCAGACCGGTCATACGCTTGCCGATGTTAAAAATCCGGCGACACTGGAGCCGATGGTATTTCCGGATCCGGTTATCTCTATTGCGATCAAGCCGAAAGATCAGGCGGCATCGGAAAAGATGAGTATCGCGATCGGCAAGATGGTCAAGGAAGATCCGTCGTTTTACGTCGAGACAGACGAAGAGAGCGGTGAAACCATCATCAAGGGCATGGGTGAATTGCATCTCGATATCAAGGTCGACATTCTGCGTCGTACCCACATGGTCGATGTCTCGGTCGGAAAGCCGCAGGTTGCTTATCGCGAAACCATTACGCAACGTATTGAAGACAGCTACACCCACAAGAAGCAAACCGGTGGATCGGGCCAGTTCGGCAAGATCGATTATGTTGTTGAGCCGGGTGAGCCGGGCAGTGGCTACGAATTTGAGTCAAAGGTTACCGGTGGTAACGTACCCCGTGAATTCTGGCCGGCGGTGGAGAAAGGTTTTGGCAGTTGCATGAAAGAAGGTGTATTGGCCGGATTTCCGTTGCTCGATGTCAAGATAACCCTGATCGACGGTGCTTTCCACGCAGTTGATTCGTCGGCTATCGCCTTTGAGATCGCAGCACGCAGTGCCTATCGCCAGTCGATTCCGAAGGCTGTTCCGCAATTGATGGAGCCGATCATGAAGGTTGATGTGTATGTCCCCGAGGATCACGTTGGTGATGTCATCGGTGACCTTAATCGTCGGCGCGGCATGATCAAGTCACAGGAGCCGAATGCGACGGGTGTTCGAGTTAAGGCTAATGTGCCCTTGTCCGACATGTTTGGTTACATCGGCGATTTGCGCACCATGACTTCGGGGCGCGGCCAATTTTCGATGGAATTCGAGCACTATATGCCGTGCCCGAGAAACGTCGCGGAAGAGGTAATTAAGGAAGTCAATGAGCGGCGTGCGGCCAAATCTTAAGGAGATAGCTTAAGCTGTTGATTAAATAAGGTGAATTGGCATTCATCGCTATTGACATGGCCTAGGGGCGTGTAGAGAATACGCACCTTGTTGGAGGGGTTCCCGAGCGGCCAAAGGGGACAGACTGTAAATCTGTTGGCACTGCCTTCGGTGGTTCGAATCCACCCCCCTCCACCAACCCTTTCCAGGGGACGCCGCAGGCGCACCCTGGAAAGGGTTGGTGCATGGTGGGTCAGGATGCAGAA
>JAIBDO010000133.1 GCA_024686195.1 Gammaproteobacteria bacterium
GAGATAGCGGGGCTCACAGAGCAAACCCCAGCCGATGAGATCGAGATAGCGGGGCTCACAGAGCAAACCCCAGCCGATGAGATCGAGATAACAGGGCTCACAGAGCAAGCCCCAGCCGAAGAGATCGAGATGGCGGCGGTTGCCGACGAATCTGAATTCGAAGAGATCGAGATGGCGGCGGTTGCCGATGAGTCGACACTCGAAGAGCTCGATATGCAGGCCATTCCCGAACAGGTCGAGTCACAGGGAATAGAGTTCGAAGCCCTCGATGAAATGATCACAGCGGATTCTATCGATACCGCAACGGCCGCGGATGAGCGCCATGAACCGAGCGCTTATGCCGCTCCGTCAGATCGGGAGGATCCCCCCGACCCTTTCGTAGGAACGACAAGGAGTCCAATGCCTGGCGCCGGGGCAGAGGGCAGCGAGCCCAGGGTCCAAGGGCTGCGCGAGCCAACCGGCCTGTCGTTCGATCCGGAACTGCTGACGATTTACCAGCAAGAGGTCGAACAACACCTCGACACCGTAAGTTCCGCCCTTGATGAGGCTGAAAAAACCCGCGAGCTGATACCGGACGAGGAGATATATCGTGCCCTGCACACCATTCACGGTGCATCGCGCACTGCGGACATCACGACCATCGGCGAGCTTGCCGCCTTACTGGAAAAACCCCTCAAAAAGGCGATTGCTCAAAGCCTGGCGTTGGACCATGAAATCGTGGCGCTGTATCGCGAAGGGCAGCATGCGCTGAAGGAGATGACAGCGGAACTGGTAGCGACCCGGGTGATGCCCGATATCCCTCGAGACCTGCAAATAAGCCTGCAGGCGCTGGCGGACGATTTCGAAGAGTACACGGTTGAACTTAGCGATGACGAAAGCGGTCAATCGGGTGATTTCATCGATACCCTGACGATGATGAATGTAAGCGTCGATAGCGAACAGGACATGGAATTACTGGCTATCTTCGTGGACGAGGCCAATGAGTTGCTGGAGATGAGCGACAATACGCTGCACCAGTGGTCGCGGCAGCAGCTCGACGATCCTGCTGCCCAGGACTACAGTGCGGTCATGGAGCTACAGCGATATCTGCATACACTGAAGGGTGGTGCACGTATGGCTGAACTCAAGGAAATCAGTGACTTATCGCATGAAATGGAGTCTCTTTTCATTGCCGTGATCGACGGTCGCGTCGAAAAATCTGACAACCTTCTGGAGATGCTCAAGGACTCTTTCGATTTACTGCATCTACAGATTAACCAGGCCCAGCAGGGCGAAGGTTTGAGTGCTCCCGGCGAAATGGTTGAAGCGCTCAAACGGCTACGCCGGGGTGAAGGCGGGCAAAATCGCGATGAATCTGTGGATGAACTGGCCGATTTCGATGTGGACAGCGAGGACATTGATATTGTCAGCGAGAACCTGTCGAGTGAGCCGCTATCGAGTGTCGATCAGGCGTCACAGGATGTGATCAAGGTGCGCGCCGATCTGCTTGATAATCTGGTCAGTTCGGCGGGCGAAGTCAGTATTTATCGCGCGCGCATGGAGCAGCAGGTTGCCGGGCTCGGGTCGCATCTCGGTGAACTTGGACAAACCATTGCACGCCTCAAGACGCAACTGCGTAGTCTCGAAGCGGAAACCGATGCGCAGATTCATTTTAGCCACCGTGCTGAAAGTACCCGGACCGGCGAGTTCGACCCGTTGGAGATGGATCGCTATACCTTGATCCAGGAGTTATCGCGCTCACTCGGTGAATCGGTGAACGACCTGTCCAGCCTGCAACACATGCTGGGGGATCAGGTCAAGGATTCAGAGACACTGCTGCTGCAACAATCGCGCGTCAATACGGATTTGCAGGATGGCCTCATTAAAAGCCGCATGGTCAAGTTTTCCGGGCTGCTGTCGCGACTGCGTCGACTGGTACGCCAGAGCAGCCAGGAGCTGGGCAAGAAAGCTGAGCTGGTGGTTACCGGTGAGCAAAATGAGGTCGACAACAAGGTTCTTGACCGCATGGTCGCGCCGCTTGAGCACATCATACGAAATGCGTTGTCGCACGGTATCGAAACGCCGGTGGAGCGCGTCAAGAAAGGTAAACCGGAAGTCGGTCATATCACCATCGATATTACGCGTGATGGTTCTGATGTGGTGATTCGAGCCAGCGATGACGGTGCCGGCGTCGATATTGGAAAAATACGCAATCGCGCGTTGCAGCTGGGTTTGTTGCAAGAGGGGCAGGCGGCCAGTGACACTGATCTGGTGCAGTATATTCTCGAACCTGGATTCAGCACGGCGGAACATGTTACGCAGCTTTCCGGTCGCGGTGTCGGTATGGATGTGGTCGACATTGAAGTCAAGCAGCTGGGTGGCACCTTACAGATTGAAACCACACCTCAGGGCACGACTTTCATTGCTCGCCTGCCGTTTACGCTGGCTATTAACCAGGCGATTCTGGTGCGTTGCGGCGAGGAAATCTTTGCCATTCCACTGCCCAACATCGAGGGTATAACACGCCTCGACGCGCAACAAATGCACGCGTATTACCGCGAGACAGCTCCGCAGCTGGAATATGCGGAACAAAGCTTTGCACTACACAATCTGGCTAAACTGGTCGGTGCAGAATCGCTCTTCAGAGCTGGCGTTGAAACTGAGAAACAGGCGGTTATCCTGAGTCGCGCGGGTGACCTGCGTGTCGCTTTGCACGTCGATGAAATTATTGGTAATCGGGAAATTGTGGTCAAGACGCTCGGCAAACAACTGGGCCAGGTCAAAAGCCTTGCTGGAGCGAGTATTCTTGCCGATGGTAGCGTGGTGTTGATTCTCGATATCGGCGGACTCATCCGCCACAATGTTGGCAGTAGCGTGAAAGTGGTTTATGCCACTCCGGATGTGGCGCCGGCCAAATTGCGCGACATTGTGATGGTCGTTGACGATTCGATAACCATGCGTCGGGTGGCCACCAAACTGCTCGAGCGGCATAACTACGAAGTCATTACCGCCAAGGATGGGGTGGACGCCCTGGCGCAATTGCAGGACGTGCGTCCGGATGTCATGTTGCTGGACGTGGAAATGCCGCGTATGGATGGCTTTGAGTTGGCGACGCACATGCTGAACGATGGTGTTTTCTCGACAATACCGATCATCATGATTACCTCGCGAACCGGTGAAAAGCATCGCCACCGCGCCCTCGAAATCGGTGTTACCGATTACATGGGTAAACCCTATCAGGAAGACGAGTTGATTCAAAACATCCAATCCGCGTTGGCTGGTGGCTAACGGGGTGCGCTCATGAATGACAAGAGCACATCGGTTCGCTGCATGCTGTTGCCACTGACATCGTTGAACCTGCTGGTGCCGAACTCGGCGGTGGCGGAAATCATCGGTTACTCGCCCCCGCGTCCTCTGGCTAACTGCAGTGACTGGTTTGCCGGGGTGGTGCTGTGGCGTGGTGTTTATGTCCCGGTGGTAGCAGTCGAGCGATTGTGTGATATCGCCGTTGCAAACGTCGGGCCGCGTGCGCGAATTGCTATGATCTATAACCCGGAGAAGGATGCCGAATTACCCTATCTCGGCGTGCACATGCAGGATATACCGCGTGCTTATCTCGCCGATCCCGACTCGACCGAATCCGGCAGCAGTGCGGGTCTCGGCGATTACCTGCTAACCCGGGTGGACGATGAGCAACTGGCGCGCGTCATCCCCGATCTCGATCGGATCTTTGCGGCGCTCAAGCTGGAATATAATCCGCAGCGGTTGGAAGAACTGAAAACCTGAAGTGTTCCGGCAGCCAGGCGGCGACGCCTGCTTGGGGCGCAGTCGCCGGTATCTTCTCAACCGTTGTCTGCAGTTTAGAAAGGGTGGCGTTGATCTGGATAGGTGACAGATCAAGTCATAACTTTCAGTGCAATATAAGGTGCAATATTGAAGACGAAAATCGCGATCTTGTATTGCGCCAGATACTGAAAGTAAGCGCGTCCCAGGTCCTTTGCATCCAATCCAAATAATCTAGAGTGAATTGTGGCAATGGTTCCCCGCATTGCTATCACCGTCAGTGTTGATAAACAAAGAATGGCGAGGTTAATCACTGATGTCCAACCGAGAAGTTCTGTAAGCGTTTCTATTGTCATCATCTATCTCCGATATTTGAATGTTGCTCAGACTAGGGGTCTGCGCCTGATTGTTCAGGTTCAGGGGGCCGATGACTTCCCGGTAAAGAAAGCGGGACTGATTTAACGGAATATTTCAGGTAGAAAGCGGCATCGGCACGGACATCTGAATCATAGCAAACCCCTGGCGCCGATGGTGGCGTGGGCAGAAGCCTGGGGTTGTTGTGGAAAAATCTAGTCCACTGGGCTTCCGTATTTTCGCGTTAAGCCGCTACCGCAGGCTGGGGTCTCGATCCATTTTGCCGGGACCTGTCAGCTCAGGTCACCGAATAGTGACTGCGCGATGGCGAGTGCGCTGACGGCGGCCGTTTCGGTGCGCAGAACCCGGGGACCAAGGCTAACCGCTGCAAAGTCCGATTTTCTCGCGAGTTCTATTTCTGCGGAGTTGAGCCCACCTTCGGGGCCAAGCAGGATGACCAGTGGCGTGCCGGCCAAGGCTGCAGTGGCTTGTCGCTGCTGTAAAACAGATACCAGTGAATCGCCACTGAAATCGAGCAGCAGTTTGCAGTTTCCGGTTGATGTCGCAATGATGTGCTCGAGGTTGCGCAGAAAGGTGATTTCGGGAACGATGGCACGACCGCTTTGCTCGCAGGCACTGATGGCGACACTGCGCCAGTGCTGCATTTTCTTTTCCTGTTGCGCCGGTTTGAGCGGTGTCTGGGTGCGCTCAGCATTGAACAATGTAATTTTCGTGACGCCGAGTTCGGTCGTTTTCTGAATCATCCAGTCCATGTGGTCGGCGCGTCCCAGCCCCTGGATGAGTTCGACGGACAGGCTGGATTCGGTCTCGATCGCGGTGACGGATTCTATTGTTGCGCCGAGCTTCTTGCCGTTTGCGGTGAGCAGCGCGTGAAAATCGAATGGCTGCTTGCCATCGAATAACAATAAAGCTGCGCCTGGTTTCAGGCGCAGCACATGCTTCAGATAATGGGTTTGAGCTTCCGGCAGTGCGATTTCCGCACCGACCGAAAGCTCGGTGTCGACATGAACACGTGATATGCGCATGTCGAGTCGCCAGCTTAGTAGCGGTATGCCTCGGGCTTGAAAGGTCCATTCACATCGACGTCGATGTAATCGGCCTGCTCGGGCGTGAGTTTGGTCAACTTGGCACCGATCTTGTCGAGATGCAGTCGCGCCACTTCTTCGTCAAGATGCTTAGGCAGTACGTAAACTTCGTTCTGGTATTTGCCGGGGTTGCAGAAAATCTCCATCTGCGCCAGCACCTGGTTGGTGAACGAATTGGACATAACAAAGCTCGGGTGTCCGGTTCCGCAACCCAGGTTCACCAGGCGTCCTTCAGCCAGCAGAATGATGCGATTGCCGCTCGGCAGGATAACGTGGTCTACCTGTGGTTTGATGTTTTCCCACTCGTAGCCCTTCATCTCGGCCACCTGGATCTCGTTGTCGAAGTGACCGATGTTGCAGACGATGGCCTGATCTTTCATCCGGTCCATGTGATCCTTGCGGATAACGTTGAAGTTACCGGTGGTGGTAACAAAAATATCCACGTCGGCACAGACATCATCCATGGTGACAACGCGGAATCCTTCCATCGCCGCCTGCAATGCACAGATCGGATCGATTTCAGTAATCATTACAGACGCACCAAGGCCCTTCAGCGATTGAGCTGAACCCTTGCCGACATCACCGTAACCGAGCACTAGCGCAACCTTGCCAGCGACCATCACGTCGGTAGCACGCTTGATGCTGTCAACCAGTGATTCGCGACAGCCGTAGAGGTTGTCGAACTTGGACTTGGTGACCGAGTCATTGACGTTGAATGCGGGGAAGTGCAGTTCGCCTTTGGCCAACATCTGCACCAGGCGGTGTACGCCGGTGGTGGTTTCTTCCGTCACGCCCAGGATATTCTTCTGGATGGTGGAGTAGAAGTTGGGTGATTCGGCTAGCTTGGCCTTGATCGAAGCAAATGCAATTATTTCTTCTTCGGTGCCCGGATTGTCGAGTACCGAAATATCCGATTCCGCTTTGGTTCCAAGATTGACGAGCATAGTGGCATCACCACCGTCATCGAGAATCATGTTGGGAGTGCCACCGTCATGCCATTCCATGATGCGGTGCGAGTACTGCCAGTAATCCTCGAGTGATTCACCTTTGATGGCAAATACGGGAACACCTGAATCGGCAATAGCCGCGGCTGCGTGGTCCTGGGTGGAAAAGATGTTACAGGAAGCCCAACGCACTTCGGCACCGAGCGCGACCAGGGTTTCGATCAGCACGGCGGTTTGAATCGTCATGTGCAGCGAACCGGCGATGCGCGCACCCTTGAGGGGTTGTTCGGCACCATACTTGCCGCGCAGCGAGACCAGCCCGGGCATTTCGGTTTCGGCAATAGCAATTTCTTTACGTCCCCAGGAAGCGAGGGCGAGATCGGCTACGGTAAAGTCTTGTTTTATAACGTCTTCGGCGTTAGCACTCATAAATATTCTCCAAACTATTTATGAGCGCCGTTCGAATGATCAGTTGTACGAGCCTGGCAGTAAAGCTGTCGCAGCGCTCCTCGCACAAAAGCCCCGAAAAAAAGGGGAGCCGGTATTTTAGTCAAAAAAACCCGACTGTCAAATTTCGCAGGGCAATTGCGTTGGCTGCCCTGCGGTAATCTTTCCTGCTGCTAGCTCTAGAGGCCGGCTGCGTCCTTCAAGACTTCGGCCTTGTCCGTTTTTTCCCAGCTCAGATCGAGATCTTCGCGTCCGAAATGGCCGTAGGCAGCCGTCGGTAGATAAATCGGGTGTAGCAGGTCGAGCATTGCGATGAGGCCCTTGGGACGCAGGTCAAAATGCTCGCGAATCAATGCGATGATGCGATCATCGTCAATTTTGCCGGTACCGAAGGTATCCACGCTGATGGAAGTCGGCTCGGCAACGCCGATGGCGTAGGACACCTGAACTTCGCAGCGCCCGGCGATGCCTGCAGCGACGATGTTTTTGGCTACGTAACGCGCCGCATAGGCTGCCGAACGATCGACTTTGGAAGGGTCCTTACCGGAGAAGGCACCACCACCGTGACGAGCCATGCCGCCGTAGGTGTCAACAATGATTTTGCGACCGGTCAAACCCGCATCGCCAACCGGACCACCGATAACGAAACGACCGGTTGGATTTACATGAATGTTTTCATTCTTGCATTGCGACAGCCATTCAGCGGGCAGCACCGGCTTCAAAATGGTTTCAACGACGGCTTCACGCAGTGTTTTCAGATCAATCGATTCCTTGTGCTGGGTCGACAGCACAACTGCCTCGATGCCCACCGGTTGATGGTTCTCGTAGCGCAGCGTCACCTGGCTCTTGGCGTCCGGCAACAACCAGTCCAGCTCGCCAGACTTCATCAGTTCGAACTGTTTGCGTACCAGTCGATGCGAATAGGTTATCGGCGCTGGCATCAGCACATCTGTCTCATTGCAGGCGTAGCCGAACATCAGACCCTGGTCACCAGCGCCCTGTTCCTTGTCGTCGCCTTCGTCGACGCCCATGGCGATATCGACGGACTGCTTGCCAAGCCCGGTGAGCACGGCACAGGTGTCACCATCGAAGCCGCATTCCGGATTGTCGTAGCCGATATCGTTAACCGTCTTGCGCACCAGTGCTTCGAAATCGACTTCGGCATTGGTGGTGATCTCCCCTGCTAGCATGACCATGCCGGTCTTTACCAATGTTTCACAGGCAACGCGAGAACGATGATCCTGGGTTAGCAGGGCGTCCAGTACGGCGTCAGAAATCTGATCCGCCATTTTGTCTGGATGTCCACCGGATACTGATTCCGACGTAAAGATGTATGAGCCCGGCATAAAAGCGTCTCCTTAGAAATTGGCCAATTAGTGCATGAAAAAAATGCATTATATGTAAGACAATTGAAAATAACAGCTCTTCATGACAGCGTCTTACAATTGTTTGATGAAGTTCAAGTAAGTTATAAGTTGCTGTGCATTTGCATTTACGAGAGAATATCGCGCCTTGTCGACAGTACGCCTTGAATGGTAGACCGAAATGATCGGTTCCGGGGGTTGGGTTAAACCACCGATTTCAGGAATAAACC
>JAIBDO010000255.1 GCA_024686195.1 Gammaproteobacteria bacterium
CTGTTTTCTCAATATAGACACTTAAAAGCGCATCTTGGGATTCCGAGTTCGGCAGGCAGTGGACACCCGGATAATCACGATGACCAGCCGTTAGCGACCTTGAAAAGCCTCCAGCGCTGACTAGATGGTGTCTCACAATTCACAGGTTATAGAGTAATCCCGAACGTTTTCTAGTAGCCGTTCTTAATTTTCAGCGTTGGTGGCCCCTTCTTAGAGCTGCTCTTTGCAGCGATCGCCAGGCCAATGATTTCGATGGTGAGCTTTTTGCTCATCCTGTTGAACTAAGGTAGTCGAACCGATGACATCCGCGTGCAAGATGACAGCAAGTTTGCCCGCAAGACGATCCGTTGCCATCGATAGCCCAATAGAAAACAAAGTCGATAGATACTATCACAGACTTAAATTTGGATATTCTCGATGCTTGCCGATGGCCGTTGTTGCCTGATCCCGGGTTCCGATTTATAGTTGATGCTGTTCCGACTCATATTCACCGCCGTGATGCATGCTCAATTCGGCATTGTAACTCTCGGCAAACCTTTGCAATCTGCAGGGTCACCAGTGGAATTAACGAAATGATCGCGAAATCTTCGCTATGCAAGAGTACGACTTAAAAGTCGTTCGGTATTTTATTTGGGCTTCCCTGCTGTGGGGGCTGGTGGGTATGGCGGTCGGCGTGTTGCTGGCCCTGCAGCTTTACTGGCCCGGCGCCAATTTCGAAATTCCCTACCTGACCTTCGGCCGCATTCGCCCGCTGCACACCAATGCTGTTATCTATGGCTTTTGCTGTTGCCTGTTGTTCGGTGGCAGTTTGTATATCGTACAGAAGACCGGCAGGTGCAATCTGTTCAACCAGTCACTGGGGTGGATGGTGTTCTGGGGATGGCAGCTGGTCATTGTGCTGGCCGCGATCACGCTGCCGCTGGGTTTCACCAGCAGCAAGGAGTTTGCCGAACTGGAGTGGCCGATCGATATCCTGGTGGTCGTGGTCTGGGTGCTTTATGCGATCGAGTTTTTTGGCACTCTGGCCAGGCGCAAGGAACAACACATATTCGTATCCAACTGGTTTTTCGGCGCCTTCATCATCGTTGTGGCACTGATATATGTTGTCAATAATCTTGAGTTGCCGGTTTCCGCGTTCAAGTCTTATTCGATCTACAGCGGTGTCGAAGACGCGCTGGTGCAATGGTGGTGGGGGCATAATGCGGTTGGTTTCCTGCTTACCGCGGGCGTGATCGGGCTGGGGTATTATTTCATTCCCAAGGTAGCGGAACGCCCGATCTATTCCTATCGCCTTTCCATTATCAGTTTCTGGGGGCTGGTGGGTTTCTACACCTGGGCTGGAACCCATCACCTGATTTACTCCTCCGTGCCGGAGTGGGCGCAGAGCCTCGGCATCGTGATGTCGTTGCTGCTGTTTATCCCGTCCTGGGCGGGCGCGTTCAATCTGTATATGACGGCGCGCTCCAATCCCGAGAAGATGCGCACCGATTTGACCCTGCGCTTTTTCAAATGGGCGATTATCTATTATGCCCTGTCAACTTTCGAAGGCCCGTTGCTCGCCATTCCCTGGTTCAATATGATCGGCCACAATACCGACTGGATCATCGGGCACGTGCACTCCGGTGCGCTGGGCTGGGTCGGTTTCAGCCTGATCGCGGTATTGTATTACTTCGTGCCCCATCTGCTCGGTGGGGATGGCAAGCTGTGGTCGCGGAAATTGATCCTGTGGCACTACGTGCTCGCACATGCCGGTATCCTGCTGTATATCGTGTCGATGTGGATCTCCGGCATCGGCTCCGGCGTCATGTGGCTGGCGACCGAGGCCGACGGCACCATGACCTATACGTTTATCGATTCGCTGCGCTTTAGTCATCCCTGGCAGTTGGTGCGGTTTGTGGGTGGTGTCCTTTACCTGACGGGATTTGTGCTGATGCTGGTCAATATCCGCAAAACCCGGCTGGCCAGGGAGAAGGAGCTAATGATCGAACGGATACTCGCCAATGCCTAGGCGCGATTTCAGTCATTCGGTTGTGATACTGATCGTCACCGTTACGCTGGTGGCGTCATTATCGGCACTGGCCTGGGTGGTACCCAACATGTTCAACGTGAGTATCAGACAGTTGGAGTCTAGCCGTCCACCCCTGGCAGCGCTGGAGCTGGCTGGTCGCGACATTTATATCCTGGAAGGCTGTAATACCTGCCATACGCAGATGATACGCCACGATGCGCGCGAAATCGCTCGTTATGGCGGGCCCTCATTGCCCGAGCACGATGTCTACGAGTTTCCACACCTGTGGGGTTCCAAGCGCACCGGTCCCGACCTCTTTCGAGTTGGCGAGAAATATTCGAATCAATGGCACGCGCTGCACCTGAAGAATCCTCGGCAGGTGGTACCTGAATCGACGATGCCTTCCTACCCCTGGTTATTTACCAATCGGCTCGATGGTGAAGATGTGCCGGCGAAGATGCGCGTGCTGCGCTCGCTCGGGATACCCTATACCGATACGGATATCGACACGGCTCGCCTCGCGGTCAGGGGTAAGACAGAAGCCGAAGCGCTGATCGCCTACCTGCAGCAACTCGGTCTTAATCGGCCTGCCGCCCTATCAATGGAAACTGGTGTGGACTCGGATACGGCTGAATCCTTATGAACCTGTTTTGGACGGTCTGGATAGTCGCCATGGTTCTATTGAGCCTGGTGGTGATGTATTACGTGATTGCGCGCCTGTATCGACAGCGCAAGACTGCGGATTATGATCTGGTCATCGCTGAATTCGATGGTATTGAAGACCGTGACGGACCGGTGCCGGAAATAGTCTGGAAAGCTTATGCTGTGGGCCTGGTGCTGGCCCTGGGCTATTTCCTTTACATGTCTACGCTGGGCGAATTCAAGCAGCCCAGCATGTTCCCGGCGCCAACCGCCGGTGACCGGCAGTCGCTGGATGATTTGCTGACTGAACTCAATCCGGGCGAAGTCGCGGACCTGACCGGGTTAGCCGCTTATCCCGCAGTCGTGGCCGCCGGGCAGCGCCTGTTCCAGAACCATTGTGCCGGCTGCCATCGACAAGATGCGCAGGGGCAGCTTAATTTCCCTAACCTGACCGATGCCGACTGGTTGCACGGCTCCAGCGACGCGCAGATCTGGGAATCGATCGCCAGGGGCCGCAAGTCCCCGATGCCGGGTTGGAGGACGGTGCTAACCCGCAATCAAATTGACAATCTCGTCGACCATGTCATTTCGCTCAACCAGGAGCGACTGGTGTTTGGCAGTCAGGGTGAAATCACCAGTGGTAGTGATCTTTTTGTAGAGCATTGTGCGAACTGCCATGGTACCGCAGGCGAGGGAAACCTGGCGATCGGCGCCCCCAACCTGACCGACGACATCTGGCTGTATGGTGGTGACAAGAGACAGATTGCCGAGACGATTTCCAATGGCCTGTTTGGCGTTATGCCGGGTTTCGAGACACTGTTAACCCGCACCGAATTGTTGGCGGTGGCCGCCTACATCAAGCAGATGAGTTTGCAGGCACTCGATGCTGACGCCGACCAGTCTGTAATCGAGCGGGGTGAGTACCTGGCGCGCATCGGTGACTGCATTTCCTGCCATACCGCAGCCGAAGGTGGCGAGCCCATGGCCGGTGGGCTGGCATTTGCCCTGCCACCCATGGGCACCATCCATACCACCAATATTTCGCAGCAGGTGAACCCGGGGCTTGGCGATTACAGCTACGAAGAGTTTTATGAGGTCATGAAAAAGGGCAAGGGCAAGCATGGTTATCTCTACCCGGCCATGCCCTACACCTC
>JAIBDO010000025.1 GCA_024686195.1 Gammaproteobacteria bacterium
GTATCTTGAAAGAAAGGACGGAAAGTTCGTAGTTTTGTCTGATTGTTAGTAGATTGGACTAAACCTGTTCGTAGGCGAACTTAAAGTTCGAGTGGAATCTTTCTATCACCTCTGACTGGCGTTGTTCAGATTCTGCTTTAGTCCTGCCAGTCTGATTCCAGGTTGTTTCCCTCTGGCACTGCCCGACCGGGCAGTGCCTTACATGTGCATGAAAATGACACCCACCATCTGCTCACGTATATCGCTATTCAGCAATTAACTGAAGGCTATACTTCTTCATCGAAATAGTGTCGGGTGTTGACGCCTCCTGTTTTGATGCCGGGTCGCACCAATAAACGCTGATCCTTGAATGTCACACTTAATCGCGGGATTTTATCGATTCCAGGGACTGCTGTAGAAACGGCAGGATGCGCGCGATCGGCAGGCCGATATTCGCGCCGCTGAATCCCTCCATGATCGCGGTGTTGACAGCTATCACTTCTCCCTGCAGATTG
The DNA here is from genome assembly GCA_024686195.1 of Gammaproteobacteria bacterium. Taxonomy (GTDB): domain Bacteria; phylum Pseudomonadota; class Gammaproteobacteria. Next base: position 495 of record JAIBDO010000025.1, read on the forward strand.
AGTACCGGTCCACCGCTGCCGCCATAAGTCGTGCCGGCATCGTAAACCACGGCGTCGCGGGTCACCTGGCCGACAATGCCGCGCGTTGCCAGCGGTGATATCAGGCCGGACGCGGATAGTTTTTCTACCACCGTCCAGAAATTCAGGGTGCCTGCCTCATCGATTTCATCGAGAAATTTTGCATCGGTGCGTGCCAGTATCGCCTGCACACCGGTTGGATAACCAATTAGCAATACCTCGTCACCGGGTTGCACTGCTGTCAGACCTGTCGGCAGGGGGCGGGCTTCCAGCATAGCGTCGTCACTGCTCAATACGGCGATATCGATTTCGTCACTGGCACCGACCAGTTGCACGTCGAAATATTTATCGACGCCCGGCAAGTAGCCAATGAAACGATCGAATTTTGCTACCAGTCCCATGGCTTCGAACTGCTCGTGGGCGGGATTGGATTCCCATGGCATCGCCACGTGCCGATTGGTAATCAATACATTCGGGGCGCCCACGACGAACGCGGTGCCGGTGTACTGCAGCTCGACCAGTGGACCGTCACCCTCGAGCGTAATGGCCGGGCCGAATGGAGTCACGATCAGCTCATCGTTTGCATCGAGGACATAGCGCAGGGGTCTTTCACTGGCCAGGTCAAAATACTGGTAACTCGCCTGGATAAATACGATCGACCTGGAGGCCTCGGCGATGACCTTACGGGTTGCGACCGAACGCGCCTCGAGCGCATCGACCCGTTTTTCCAACTGTTTGCGAAGGCTGGAGAGCTGCTCCCGACTGATCGCCTCTTTTTCGCTGCGGCGTAACATTTCGGAAATGCCGAGCATGAAACTGGCTTCCTGTTCGAGGCGCGCTTCGAGATTGCGGCTTTGTCGTGACAGGTAAGTCGTGCTCACGATCAATGCTACTAATAGTACGACAACCAGGACGCGAAACCAGACGGTACTGCGGGTTACCAGTTCACCCGCAAGCGCCGCCACCAGCCGCCCTGATCTCGAGACAAGGGAGCCGTCTGCATAGCGGGCACAATCGATACAGTCGTAGAATGCGTGGCTCGTGGTGCGTAGCGGAATTCGTCCGATGGCATAGATGCGGTATCGCGCCATGGGCCCGTTTCGCCCTAATTCGAGCAGCTCTCCCGAGCTCAGCGTGTGCCGCGAGACCTGCTCCCCGTTTACCCACGCCTGAAAGGGTGCTATCACTTCGAGTTCGTATGTGTCCCCGGAGCGTTGCAATCGAACCGGGTATTCCTCGTCTGCTACGGCCTTCGACGCCGGAATAATCGATAGTCCACCAATCTCGTTTATGGTGAGAAAAACCGTGGGCTCGGCAATTTCCTCGTGCGAACCGCGGTTGCGGCCCGAAAGGAATTCGATAACCGGAACCGTTGTCGGATCCGGATCCGGATCCGGATTGCTATCGGCAGGCGGCGGGGTTGCCCGCGAATTGTCGTCTGGTAGTTCCATACCCTGATAAGATGTTGCAGGCTAGAGTTGCTATCTATCATACAGGTGAGGTCACGGAGCGGACAGCAGACTTTGCCGCCACTCGTACACACACCCGGCTTGCGATAGCCCAAAACCGCGCCTCTTCATCCCGGGCTGCTCCGGGCCTAAGCGGCGGGGATCGATTTGGCCTGATGGCCAGGAGATTTGCGGGCGATGAGCTTTCGATTAGTGGTACAAAAGCGACGCCCAGTATTTTGCTTTTCTCAGTCTTACCTTGCTGGTCACGGGCAACCAGCATCGTGGGGTATCTCGGTCAGGGGGCGGTAATGACCTTGATCAACTCACGCAGGGAATCCCAGCTATGTTCGAGTTCTGACCTGAATTCCTCCCACTTGTCCTCGTTTGCCTGCAGAAGCAACTCGAACTTTTGCTCCGTTGCCTCCAGTGTCAGCTGCAGCTCATCGATTAGCGTGTAATATTCCAGTTCCAGGTTGATTTCCGCGTGCTCCGCTTTTTTACCGAGTCCGGCAATCTCCGTTTTCAACTCGTCGAGTTGAGCCTGCATTTTGCTTTCGTAGTTTTCTCTCTTGCTCATGTAAATTCCCTGCAGCCCAGTTAAGGTTAATTTGATAAACCCGAGATCTACTCTCCGTACGATTCGATCCTGCAGCATTGCAGGGAATTCACGACAGGCACCTGACCGATATCAAGAGCCGTGTCGATTGATCTATCGGCTACCTGAATAATTCTCGCGGCACTCGGTTTGCGCTCAGCTTAGCTCGCACCTGGCTGTTCCTGCAGCGCTGCGCGCAGTTTGAATTTTTGCGGTTTGCCGGTGATGGTCATTAGCGATTCATCGGCAAAGCGGATGTAATTGGGGATGTTGAAATGTGCGATCTTGTCCGTACAGAACTGGGGTATTTCGTCTGCGCCTGCTTTGTCTCGGAGATGCTGTTGCACAATTAAAATTTGTTGTGATACTTCGCTTTCAGGCTCTGAACTGTTGCCGTGATCAAGGTCTGTGAGCATCCGGTTTCACCGGCGGGATGGCTCAGCGATGGAACTACTCCTCCACCTGATCCGCAACCCGATGATTGTGTTCGATGTACATGATATGACGCATATAACACATTGATTTTAATCTGCTTATAGGTCTTTTCGAACCCATGACTAAGGACCAGGTAAGCAAGAGGAGCCCTGACTACCCCTGATTTGCGCTGAAATCTATGTTGCGGGTTGCTTACTGGTTTCCGACAGGCAAATATAAAGCGTAAAAACAGTGCAAAACTTATATTGGCGCACTGTTGATAATTATCCTCCTGAACCCATTACATGAGGATGGAGTCGGCTAAATCGAATTTGCCCAGATGCTCCTCCAGCGCTAGACTCGACATTCACTTCGAATCGCATGGAAGCGAATCATGTCCACCGTTGGCACGGCAAGGAACGCCTGCGCGGGCTCTGGTGCTTTTCTCTATCAGCGCCACCGACCCGAGAAAACGCTACTCTATCAGTTGGTCTTGAAGCACTACCCGGTTTTCAGGCAGCAGTTGGCCGAGGAAGGCAAGATACTGCCGGACTATGTGCAACGGGAATTCGAAGACTACCTGAAATGCGGTCGGCTGGAACATGGATTTCTACGAGTACAGTGCGAGAACTGCTACAAGGAACGCCTGGTTGCTTTCAGCTGCAAGCGTCGTGGATTCTGCCCCAGTTGCGGCGCTCGTCGCATGGCCGAGAGTTCGGCCTTGCTGGTAGATGAGATATTCCCGCATCAGTCGGTGCGCCAATGGGTGCTCAGTTTTCCATTCCAGTTGCGCTTTCTCTTCGCCAGCCGTCCGTTGATCACAGGCCAGGTGCTGGGTATCGTTTACCGCGTTATCTCCATGCATCTGGTCAAGAAGGCAGGTTATTCGAAAAAGACAGCCCGCACTGGCTCGGTAACGCTGATTCAGCGATTCGGTTCTGCGCTCAACCTGAATATTCACTTTCACATGTTGTTCCTGGATGGGGTGTATGTCGACCGCCTCGATGGATCGGTTCGATTTCGCTGGGTCAGTGCACCGACCACCCAGGAGCTAACCCAACTAACGCAGACTATCGCCCGACGAGTCGGACGATATCTTGAGCGCCAGGGCCTACTGAAGCGGGATGCTGAGAACAGTTACCTGACCACGGATGCGGTTAGCGAAGATCCGATGAATCAATTACTGGGCCATTCGGTCACCTATCGCATCGCGGTGGGTCCCCAGGCAGGGCGGAAAGTGTTCACCCTGCAGACACTGCCAGCCTGTGAACCCGATGAGTATACTGATTCAGCAGGTAAAGTATTCGGTTTCTCCCTGCATGCGGGTGTGGCGGCCAGGTCTGATGAGCGCAAGAAACTAGAGCGTCTGTGCCGATATATCAGCCGCCCGGCGGTTTCGGAACGGCGGCTTTCGTTAACGTCAAACGGCAACATCCGCTACCATCTGAAAACACCTTATCGCGATGGCACTACCCACGTCATCTTCGAGCCACTGGATTTCATGGCACGCCTTGCAGCCTTGATACCCAGGCCGAGAGCTAACCTGACCCGCTTCCATGGCGTGTTCGCGCCAAATAGTAAGTACCGTGCACTGGTAACACCGGCTAAACGCGGTAAGAGCACCAAACGCCGGATAAATGGCGATGACCGATCGCCTGTGGAGCAGCATGCCGCGATGACCTGGGCACAACGCCTCAAGCGGGTATTCAATATCGATATTTCGATCTGTGAAGAATGCGGTGGCGCTGTCAAGGTGATAGCCAGTATCGAAGACCCTGCGGTGATCAAGCAGATACTTGCACACCTGGAGAGAAAAGCGGAATCTAAAGAATTCAACCTATTACCCGAGAGCAGGGCACCGCCCCAAGGGAGTTTGTTCGGGTAGCCGACGAGATCAGTTTGACTCAGTCAACTCACCAAATTGCTGCGAGCATAAGTAACGGCAGGTAGCCGGCATGCCTGGTGGCTGGAAATTGGCGGGATTGACCGGCGGGAAGGCGATATTTTGGCGCGTCGGCGAAAACCAGTCAGATTTCGGATGCACCGGGGTTGGACTGTGTCGTGAATCTCTTTCTTTTCTTTGTGGGATAAGGAAAATAGGGTGTTAATTCTTCCTATACTTGACTTCACCCATTGCGATACCAATCCGAAGTTCCGGACGTATTTCATCCGTTAACCCGTCATTGTGTGTTGTATTGGCAGACTGGAATTCGAGTGCTGCGGTGACTGCATCCGAAGCTCTGGAAAATTCCGCAACAAGCGCATCGCCCCGTATCTCCTGTGCAGTCCCGTTGTGCCCAGCAATTATTGCAGAGAAACGTTTGAATACATCCTGAACGCGCCCGTGCGCAACTGTTTCATTGAGCTGGACGAGTGCAGTTGAGTCAACTACGTCAGCATGCAACAAAACTGCAAGTTTGCGGATTGGTTCTTCAGTCACTTGTATCCTTGTTTCTATAAGTGTTCGGGCACTAGAGCCGATAGTATCCTGCGTACCAGAGAGGGACAAGCTGATGAAGCACCGGGGGTCCGGGGTCAGGTATTTAGTTTTGAGCCAGCCTCGATTTTATTTCGAAACATCGACCTGAAACCAATGTTCTGAACCTGATAATGCTGGAACGATTCCGGACCGGGAAATTATCAGGCAACCTGTTTTCCACGGCGCATTAAAATCTCGCTAATCAAGATCAAAACTATCTGGAAAGGCACAGGAAGCAGTAAAACCACGCCATTGGCACTTCCTGTTTTCATAGAACTGAAGATCACGATCAAAAAAATCGAGGTGCCAACAAAATTCACGATATGCAAAATTATCCCAAGGGTATGCCTGCCCGGTGTCGAGATACCATCGAAACGATCCCTGCCCTTCCTGAAATGGAGGAACAGCCTGATTGGCGGGAAAAGCAGTAGAAAGAGCAGGAATGCTAAAACTTCCATGCTGTGAGACTCCTGTATAGCTGCGGTTACTTCAAAGCCCTCTCTCAAGAAGGCATAAAATAAAGTGCCACAAAATTTGGCGATCTACTTACTATAGTTAAGGTTTAGCGTTTTACTATTTAACGGGGTTGTAGCCGCAACCCACTGGATTTCATGGCACGCCTTGCAGCCTTGATACCCAGGCCTTCGGTAAGGTTATGAGCACAATCAAACCTCGCCATGCCATTGGCTATCATTTCTTTAATGATGAAAATACCCGCTACGGGGTTTATGACGGTGTTCGGGAAACCTACGATGGTCCGCTATCGCTGGCAACAGACAATATGGTCTGGAACATCACTAAAGACAATATCAACGTACGTATGGCGATATCCCCGGATGAAGCCTGGGCGGTCACGGGACCAACAAAGCCACCAAAGCCACCGGCCGCGGGTTCTGTTCCTGATCCGATTAGTGACTACATCAAAGCGGGCAAATGGAATGTGGACGATGCCCAGGGCCCGATGATTAAAGAGTTCAAGAAAGAACATAATATGCAGTAAGATCCCCGCTTGCGCGGGGATGACTGAAGAAGAGCAGGATTTACCGCGGGGTCATTCCTCGACGTTGTCGGCAACCCGATGATTGTGCTCGATGTACATAACCGCTGCTTCGACGCGTGAATGCACGCCAAGCTTGCGCAATACGGCTTTGACATGGAGCTTCACCGTGCCGTCGGAAATACCGAGGTTACGCGCGATCAGCTTGTTACCCTGGCCCTCGGCCATCAACTCGAGAATTTCACCTTCACGCGGGGTCAGTTTACTGAACGGTCCCTTGCTTTGCGACACGGTCATGTCGCCCTTGACGAAGCGCACCAGCACCGATGTCAGCGGTGGCGCAACCACGGTTTTGCCAGCGTGGATGTCGCGCAGCGCCGACACCAGCCCGTCGGGTTCCATGTCCTTGAGCAGATAACCACTGGCACCGGCTTTCAGTGCATCGAGTAAATCCTGTTCGTTGGAACTGGTGGTCAACATGACGATCGGCATTTCCATGCCGATTTCTTTCAAATGCTTGAGCACGCTGATACCGTCGATGATCGGCATGCGCTTATCCAGCAGAATGATGTCGGGTTTCAATTGTTGCGCAAGCTGAATGCCCTCGTTACCGTCGCCAACCGCGGCCATCACTTCGATGTTACGGCGTTGCAGCAAACTGGTCAGGCCCTCACGGAACAGCATGTGATCATCGATCAGAAGGACTTTCAGGCTCATAGCGTTAACCTTTCCATTTAGATTGTCTCGAACATGAATTGCGACGCCGGAATCTCGTGACGCAGCGCGTACTCCTCGCATTGCGCACGCAGCGACTCATTCGCACAGATATAAAAATCGAACCCCGCCGGATCTTGAGTGGGCAACTGAGCATCGAGGTGATCGCCCAGGTTATGCCTGGCAGTAGCGGGCAGGGGGCAATAGCTGAAATTATCAAGGGCATCGTTCCATGCCCTGCACAGGTTGTTGAGATAGGGTGGTTGGTCAACATCGGCGATCCAGAATAGAGAAATCTGCTCCGCGGAATCGAGCGCCATAGCGTGTTCGATCAAACCCTTGACCGACGCGAAGCCGATACCCTCGGCAATAAAAACCAGCGCGCGCGGCGAATTCTCATTGAGCACGAAGGCTCCGCTCGGGCCCTCGAGCATTAACTGGTCGTTTGTTCTGGCAGAGTCGAGTAGATAATTAGCGAGCGCGTCATCGGCGTTGACCGCGATGTGAAACTGCAGATTCATATCGTCGCAGGGACAGCTCGCAATCGGGTAGAAAGCGGAGCCGATCTGATCGACGCTGAGCGTAGCGCGCTGGCCTGCGAGGAAGCGCAGGCGACTGGTACGCGGCGTACGGGTGCTGACGATCAGCACGTCCTCATTGGGGCGCTCGATGCGCTTCAGACGCAGCGCAATGGTCTGGGTCGGTATGTCGGCTGTGCCCTGAGCTTCATCGGCTTCCAGAACGACATCGGACACAGCGGTATGACAGCATCCTAGAATATAACCAATGCCTTTTTCGGCCTCGGTTAGCGTGTAGTCGTGATGACGTGTCTTGCGCGTCTCACCCGATACCAGGCGCATTTTACATAAGCCGCAATTACCGTTGCTGCAGCCGTAATTGAGCGCAAGTCCGCCGCGCAGGCCCGCTTCCAGAATCGAATCGGCGCCTTCGACAAAAAATTCGTGACCGCTTGGAATCACCGTAGCCTGTGCCGTCATAACGCGTAGAAAAGTCTCGTTGATAAAGGGTTGATCAATTGTATCATCGTCGGCCAGCAGCGTGGCCTCGGCGTTTTCAAGCCATTGAGTCAGCGTCTCCAGTGAGCCGCGCCCGACGTCGAGTTGCTCGATTTCGTGGCGCAGGTCTCGCAACAGGCGCCGGTAACCGGAAACCAGCCGTTGCTGCTGAGACAGATCTTTGCCGAGCGCCATAATACGCGAGCCGAGTGCCAGGTTGTCCGGCTTGCGCGCCACATTATCAGCATTGATGAAGCTGGCCTGTTCGATAATTTGCTCGACCCGTTCGAGCATGCTCGAATCTTCGATCTGCGCATTCGGATAAGACTGCAACAAATCCGCGAGCACGATTTCACCCTCGAAAGTCTGCAGCTGGCCGGCGCGAATCTTTTGCTGCAGGACACCTCGTTTAACGCCAACCAGGCGTGCTGCGCGGGACAGGGAAATACGCCTGGCCACGACCTAACCTATGGCCTCGCGCAGGTCGTTCACCGGCTCTGCGTTGAACTGCAAATGGATGCGGGTGCCGTCATTGGGTTCGCTCTCGATGTCGAGCACGGCATTGATTTCACTGGCGCGATCACGCAGGATATTGAGCCCCAGGTGACGTCCGTGTTGCGGTACAACAGTCGCTTCCTCAAAGCCGATGCCGTCGTCTTCAACCAGCACGATGAATTGGCCGTCACGGCGACTGAGGAGCACGCGCACACTCTCGGCCTGGCTGTGCTTGCGGATATTGGCAAGGCATTCCTGCAAGATGCGCAGTACATTGAGCTCTACCTCTTCGGAAAATTCCTGTTGCGGCCATTCGTTCTGGAAGTAGATGGGGATTCCCATTTCCTCTCTGGTCTGACGAATGCTCGCCTCTATCGACGGGATCAGGCCCTGCTCGCTGATCGGTATGCGGAAGTGGGCGATCAGTTCGCGTAACTGGTCGTTGGCCTGATCGATGGTGTATTCAATGCGCTCCATCTGGTGCCAGATGCTTTTCTCATCATTCGAGTGAAAGGTTTCATCGATGACGCGAATCTGAATGCGCAAGCTGGCGATGGTCTGCGCCAGTGAGTCATGTAGTTCGTGGGAAAGGCGGGTGCGCTCCTGGATCACCAGTAACTCGCTTTCTTCTTCCAGCAGGCGGAATTTCTCGACCGCGCTGCCGAGATGCTGACCGATGCTGATCAACAGATCGCTATAACTGTCGACATCGAAGCTACCGTCATCACGGAAAAACAGGTGAATGGCGCCCAGCGTATTCGAGCGATACTGCAGCAGCACCGACAATGCCAGCAATTCACCATCTTCATCGCTGCTGGTGCCGAACACCGTTTTGGCAGAGAGACGATCGACGCGGCAAATCTGCTCGAGGTCGGTCTTATTGTCGAGGTTCTCTATCGACAGGAAACGGTCTGCGCTGGCCAGAAACGTGCGATTGATGTTGCCGAAGGAGGCGGCGATATCTTTTTTATTCTTGCCTTTGAACTGGCGAATGATGCCGGCGTGCGCATTCAGGTTCTCACATAAGGATTGCAACGAGCTGTCGAACAATTCGGCCAAATCATGCGATAGATTGATGCTCGAGGCAACGTCATAGAGTATCGCCAGAGATCGCGATTCGCGTGTAATGTGATCGGTATGCTTTTGTAACTGAACTTCGGTTTCGCGCGACAAGTTATTGATCATGTTGCCAAGCATATTGATGTCGCGTGCCAGTTCGGCAAAGTCGTTGTCAGGGCCGAATTCGACCCTGGCTTCGAGATTGACGCCACGCATCAGTTCGGCCCAGTTGCACAGTCGCAACAGCGGTTGTAATAATACGCTCCAGGTTTGCCAGAACAATAACAGCAGCAGGGTGATTCCGAGACTTTGTAACCAGACTGCATATCCGCTTAGCAGCCATGCGATGGGATGGTCGGGAAAAGCGCTTACACAGAGATTGAGCAGTAGCAGTAGTAATAGCGCGACAAACAGCAGTAACAGGCGCAAGCGACCGCTTTGCAGCAGATTGCGCTTTTCCTCGTCGAGAGGTACGAACCAACCTTTCAGCAGGCTGGTTCGGCGTTGCAGACGTGGCATATTGTCGGGCATTGAACGATGAGGCAGGAGGCCGCTGGTCTCATAATATTCTGAAGCCGTCAGTATACCGTTTTATTCCGCCCTGAAAACTGACCTGGCGCAATGATCAGGTGCAATGATCAGGCGCTCGGCGGTACGTAGGCGGGATCGTTCGGATTGAGGAAAATAAATTCCAGCTTGCCGGGTTCGAGTTCGACATAGTCGATGGTCATACCATCGGCGAGATCCTTGCTACCAGTGGATACCACGAGGTCAACACCGTCGAAATTGAAAAAAGTGTCGCCTGGAAGCTTGTGTTCATCGAAACCCATGGCGTAGTGCAGACTGCCATCGTCCAGCTGCTTGACCGCAACGCGTATCGGTACCGATTGCAGGTCGCCGGTCGTAGCTGAGAGGCGAATCTGCTCGAGGGCAGCGGTCGACAGGCTGATCATCTGTACCTAAAGCACATTGGCGATAGTCTCCGTATTGTTCATTTTGTGCGCCTGCACGAACTGCAGGAAGCGCCTGACCCAGGGGGTTGCCGAGGTATTACGTAAATGCGAGTAAGACGCCAGCAGGTTGCGATGGATGTAGCCATCCTGTTGCTGCTGTATACCCTTGCCGCGCAACATCCGGTGGGCGAACCTGGCGTCATCGGGTAGTCCCTGCAGCGCCGAGTAATGAAATTCATGCGCCTGCAGCGGTGTCGCGGTGGCCGGCCGCGAGGGCCAGGGATGGGTGTCTGGATTTTCGTCGAGCACGACGTAGCCGCGGCCCTGAGGTCTTTCATGCATAACAGCCTGCGCTGGCAACACGCCCACCATGTCGTGGCTTTCACCGTTCCAGTGTATCGATTGCGCCAGGTACATCAGACCGCCGCATTCCGCATAAGTAGGCAGCCCGGCCTCGATGGCAATACGAATCGACTCGCGCAGGCTTCTATTGGCCGCTAATGCCGCCGCGTGGCGTTCGGGAAAACCACCGCCGATGAACAGCCCATCGATGGTGGGTAGCGTTCGTTGACGAAGCGTGTCGATGTCGACCAGTTCGGCACCAGACTGGCGGATAGCCTCGAGATCGCTGGGATAGTAAAAGCCGAAAGCGCGATCGCGGGCTATGCCGATACGCAGCCCGGCAAACTCCGGTTTGTGCTGTAGCGGTAAAGTAGCGGGCGTTACCGGTGTTGACTGTTGAGCTATCTGCAATAGTCGATCCAGGTCGACGCTATCGGCAATCGAGGTTCCGATCGAAGCGACTTTTCGCTTTGCAGACAGGTCTTCGTAACCGGGAATAAGGCCCAGGTGACGTTCGCTGAGTCCGATCGAGGCATCATTTTCCAGCGCGCCGAGAAAGGGGATGTCGGTATAAGCCTCGACTGCAGCGCGCAGCTTGGCCTCATGTCGTTTGCCACCGGTGCGGTTGGCGATGACGCCGGCGATATTGACGGCTTTGTCAAATACCTGGTAGCCGATGAGCAGGGGCGCGATGCCGCGCATGGTGCCGCGCGCATCGACCACCATGATCACCGGACTGCCGAGCGCTTTAGCGAGTGCCGCATTGCTGTTGCTGCCGTCGAGATCGAGGCCATCGTGCAGCCCTTTGTTGCCTTCGATCAGACAGATATCGGCCCCGTGCCGGCGGTGGCAGTAGTCGTCGATGGTCTCCTGGCGTCCGGCAACGTAGAAGTCGAGGTTGTAGCAGGGTTTACCGGCGGCAAGCCCTAGCCAGATCGGGTCGATGTAATCCGGGCCTTTCTTGAAGGGTTGGATGTCGAGGCCGCGTGCGTTCAGCGCGGCGCAGACGCCGATGCTGAGCGTAGTCTTGCCCGAGGATTTATGCGCGGCGGAAAAGAACAGGGAAGCCATTTCAGTCTTCCGTCCCCGGTAAACTCTGCGGCAGCATCGGCAGTACGCGAAGCACCAGCAGGGCAATCAACAGGGCACTGGCAAGGCCGGCACAACCGAGTAGCAGTTCCCACAGGCTGGGGGTGTAGGCACTGATCACACCGTCGAAGAAACTGCTTTCGACGCGGTAACCGGGGAATATGTTTAACGGGAAGGCCTGTCCACCGATGATGATCACGTAGAGCTGGGCAAAGCCACCCTGAATGATGAGCAGGCAGGCTAATACCAGGCTTTTCGATGAGTGTTGCCAACGCGGTGCATACAACAGAAACAGGGGCAGGAGGGTGCCTAGAACGATTTGAAACAACCAGAACAGGCGAGTGTAAACACCCCCGTCGAGCAGTATGAAGCGCTCGAAATCATGGTTCTGGCTGCCGTACAGCTTGGTTATGTGGAACAGAATGACGAAATACAGGATGCCGATACTAAACAGGCCCAGCAGCTTGCGCAGGCGTTGCAGATGAATTCCGTCGAGCTCACGCTGATCGAGTTTGAAACTGGTCAGCAGCAGCAGGATAAACACGGCAAGACCGAAGGAAAAGGACATGACGATAAACATCGGTGCCAGCAACGCCGAGTCATAAGACTCGCGCGCGACGAGGAAACCGAAGATAGAGCCGGTGCCGCTGGTCAGTATCAGTCGCCAGGCGAATGCGAACATACCGGCGGGTCGACTCCAGCGCTCGAAACGGCGTTCCATCATCAACCACAGGTACGCGAGCACAATCACGATAAAACCGCTGTAGAGAATAATATTCCAGGCAAAGATCGACCTGAAGTTGTAATGCGTTATCGCCACGATCAGGCGGTCCGGGCGCCCCAGGTCGAGCAGTAGAACGGCGAGCCCGCCAACTAGCAACGCGATCGACAGTACCGCGGAGAAGCGCGCCAGGGGCTTGTATTCGACCTTGCCGAATACCGATGCCATCGAGGCCAGGTTGAGTGCACCGGATGCGGCGACGATCAGAAAGATCGCAAATACGTGCGGCAGTCCCCAGACCACCTGGTTATTCATGCCGGAAATGTGATGGCCTTCGACATCCATGTGGTGGGCAGCACCGATGCCCACGGCGGCAAGTATGGCAAGCAGTAACAACAGCCCCCAGTATTGCGGGGAACTGGTTTTAATCTCTGTGAATCGGGTCGCGGCTGGCATGGCTACAGGCCCCGGTAGCGTACGCCAGGATCGACGCCGAGGTCAGCTCGCAAGCGGGTAGCGCCGTGACTTTTCGCTCTCTGCGAAATCTCGCTGTCGGGATCGTTCAGATCGCCGAACAGGATCGCCTTGCGCCCATCCCGGTTAACCGCCTCGGCGCAGGCCGGTACGGCGTTGGCGCCATCCCTGTCAATACGATGCACGCACAGGGTACAGGATTCGACGGTACCCTTGCCTCGCGGCGCGACCGCTAACTGATCCTGCAGGACTTCATGGATGAATGAGCGCGCCTTGTAAGGGCAGGCCATCATGCAGTAACGACATCCGATACAGGTGTGCTTGTTAACCAGCACGATGCCGTCAGCGCGTTTGAACGAGGCACCAGTCGGGCAGACATCCACGCAGGGTGGGTCGGCACAATGCTGGCACATCATCGGCAGCACAGTTTGCTGGCCGCTTTGTTTATCGGTGAGATGAATTTTACGAATCCACTGGGCAGCGGTTTGCGAACCGGCATCGCTGTGCCAGCCATGTTCCTGCTGGCAGGCCGCAACACAGGCATCCACATCCGCTTCGCTGAGCGCATTGGTGTCGATCAAAAGTCCCCAGCGTGGGGTCGCAGGGAGATCTTTATTGTCTGAGCCAGGCTCATTCTCACTCTGGGCCTGGCCTGTTTTATACAGCAGGACTCCCGGGGCGATCAGCGTCATGGCAAGGGCGGCTGAGCTCTGCATGAAACGTCGCCGGGCAGGGCGCAGTTCAATGTTATCCAGTTCATTCGCCACCGGTGTCTCCCAGCTGCTGGTGAAAGGTGTGTAATGATAGCAGGGCGGAACCTGGCTGGTTTTCGGGAAACTGATCTTCGAGAGGCTGGTCCAGTTGACCCTGTTGCAGTTGTTTGAGGCTGCGATCGGCATGACATTCGAAGCAATCGATCTTGACGCTGGCATAGAGGTGGCAACCGGCACAGAAGTGCTGCGGATCGGGATAGCGGACGACGGTCTCAGCGGGCTCGGTGGCATTGTGGCAATCCATACAGCCAACCAGGCTGTACTTGCTGTCGCGCTCGCCTTCGAGCACCGTGGCGTCGCGCTGGTGCAGCAGAAATTTCATGTGATCACGACGCATGATGTCGACCGGTTCCACGCAGGCACTGGCATTGGTCGGTTTGACCGGTTGCGGAATGACGACGGCGCCGAAGCCTGAAGACTCTACCTCGCCAGCGGCGGCGGGCAGGCACGCAAACCAGCCGAGCAGGGTGCTCAGCATCAGGCAACGCAAGACTGTCAGGTGACTGCGCACCGGTTTCTAGTGACCTCCCAGCGCCATGTCGATGTAACCCGTGGGGCAGACGTCCGCACAGATGTGACAGCCGATACAACGGGTATAGTCGGTGGCGACGTAGCGCCCCATGGTTTTGCTATCCTTGGGAACGCGGTAGACGGCATCCTGTGGGCAATAGATAACGCAGTTATCGCATTCGAAACACATGCCGCAGGACATGCAGCGACCGGCTTCCTCAACCGCTTCAGTTTCACTCAGGCTGCGCGAGCGTTCGGCAAAGTCACCAAGCACCTGTTCTGAATCCGGTCCGTGCATCTCACGCAGGTGACGCGCCTCGTAGTTGAAGTGCGACAGGAACAGGCGTTCGGAAGAGATGATTTCATTGGCCGCGCGATCTTCGTAATTGTGTACGGCGAAGTTTGCTTCGTCAGTGCCATAGGTGCTCTGATGTTGAAACTCGCCTGGCTCAAGATCCATTTCCTTGAGCTTGTTGAGCAGGTCGAAATGGTGCACGTCGACTTTGGGTCGCTTGCCGAACTCGGCACCACCGAGGTAGCGCTCGATGCTATCTGCGGCAATGGCGGCGTGGCCGATGGCGGTCGTCAGCAGATGCGGATGAATGATATCGCCGGCGACAAAATGGCCGGGTTTTTGCGCGTGCTGAAAAAACTTGTCAGCATCCATCAGGTTGCGTTCATTACCCAGCTCTTCCAGGCCGGTAAGATCGCCACCCTGGCCGATGGCGGAGACAATCAGGTCGCACTCGACTTCGAATTCGCTGCCCTCGACCGCAGTTGGCTTGCCGTTTTCGATCTTGCATTTGGCCAGTCTCAACGCGGTTGCGCGGCCATCATCGTTGACGATGATTTCGATTGGCATGACGCCGTCGAGAATGCTTACACCTTCCCGCATGGCGTCTTCGACTTCGTGCTCGGTGGCGGTCATTTCGGCGCGTTCGAACAGCGAGGTCAACGTGACCTCGGCACCCTCGCGCGATGCCGCGTAAGCGGAGTCGTGCGCGGTGTAGCCACCAACCACGAATTCGGTAAGCTGATCCTGCGGCAGGCTGTCGATTTTGCCCAGGCGGCGGGCGACCGAAACCACGTCGATCGAGGTATCACCACCACCGACACAGACCACCCGATCAGCGGTGACCTGCAAGGCGCCACGGTTGAAGGCTTCGAGGAAAGCTACCCCGGAGATACAGTTGGGTGCATCGCCGTGTTCCAGCGGCAGGCCACGGCCGGACTGACAGCCGATCGACCATAGTAGTGCATCGTATTCCTGTTCGAGCTCGGCAATGCTGACGTCACGACCGACGCGGGTTGCCATACGCGTATCGATATCACCCAGCTCCAGGATTCTATTGATTTCATGATCGAGGAAATCACGCGGTGTGCGATAACCGGGAATGCCGTAGCGGAACATACCGCCGAGTTCATCGTGTTCATCGAAAATGGTGCTGGAGATACCCTTGCGGCGCAGCTGATACGCGGCCGCGAGACCGGCAGGGCCGCCGCCGATGATAGCGACGCGGTGCTTGCCGACGGCAGCAACAGCTTCAAATTTAAAGCCCTCGGTCTTAGCGGTGTCGCCAATGTATTGCTCAACCGCGTTGATACCGACGAAGTCGTCGACGTTGTTGCGATTGCAGCCCTGTTCGCAGGGCGCGGGGCAGACCCGTCCCATCATCGATGGAAACGGGTTGGCGTCTGTGGAGCGACGAAAGGCGTATTCCTGCATGCTGACGCCTTCAGGCGGAAGCTCGATACCACGCACTATGTTGAGCCAGCCGCGAATGTCTTCACCGGATGGGCAACTGCCCTGGCAGGGTGGCGTGCGATGCACATAGGTAGGACATTTGTTACTGGTATCTTCATTGAAGATATTCTCACCCTGTGAGCGCCAGCGATGGTCACCATCTTCATAGATTCTGAAGGTGAGCTTGCGATTTACTTCGTCTTTGGAGGCTGCCATTGGTTTCTCCTGATCTTTTTAATTTTAGGGCTCATATTAGGGCTGATATTAATGCTCATTCTAGTGGTCGCCACCCAGCTGGATAGCGTCACTGACTAGTTGGTGAACGCTGACAATCTGATCCATCTCCATGCCGTAGTAGGGCAGAATCTTGCTGAACTGGCTCTTGCAGATCGCGCAGATTGCAGCCATGTGCGTTACACCGTGATCGTCGACCGCCTGTTTGAGTGCTTCCATGCGTGGAAGCGAGCCCTTGACGCGCAGTTCGATCAGATCGTCGGTCAGCAAACCACCGCCGCCGCCACAACAAAAAGTGGCTTCCTGGATGGCGTCTGAGGGCATGTCATAGTAATGGTTGCAACTGGCTTTGATCACTTCACGTGGAATCACAAATTGTCCACCTTCAAAATTGCCCATGCGCGAGGCACGGGCCACGTTGCAGGAATCGTGAAAAGTCAGCACCTTGTCGTCGTTGGCGGACTTGTCCATTCTGAGTGCGTTGCGCTGCAGCAAGTCGTAGGTGACTTCACAAATATGCTGTGGCATCGGATAGTTGGGGTCGAGAAAATCAAAGGGGCCGGCCAGGGTGTTTAGAAAGTTGTAGGCGACGCGCCAGGCGTGGCCGCATTCGCCGAAGACGATACGTTTGACGCCGAGTTCAAGCGCGGCCTCGCGGATGCGCTGTGCCAGCACCTGCATGTTGTCGTAGGAACCGATAAACATCCCGAAATTAGCGGCTTCACTGGCGTGACTGGAAATGGTCCAGGACAGGCCTGCCTGGTGAAATACCTTGGCATAGCCGATCAAACCATCGACATGGGGTTCGGCGAAGAAATCAGCCGAGGGTGTGACCAGCAAAATGTCGGCGCCGTGCTGATCGAGCGGCAGGCGCACCGTGACACCGGTTTCGTCTTCGATATCTTCTTCGAGCCCCTCCAGTGTGTTGAGCAATGCCGGCTGCGGCAGGCCGAGGTTGTTACCGATGGTTTGCGCCTTGCCGATAATTTCGTTGCAGTACTTCTGGCCGACACCGACGGTATCCATGATCTCGCGTGCCGCCATCGAAATTTCTGCGGTATCGATACCGTAGGGGCAATAGACAGAACAGCGGCGGCACTGTGAACACTGGTGGAAATAGCTATACCATTCGTCGAGCACGTCCTGGTCGAGATCGCGCGCGCCGACCAGGCCGGGAAAATATTTTCCAGCGGCTGTGTAGTAGCGCCGATAGACCGAGCGGAATAAATCCTGGCGCGCCACCGGCATGTTTTTGGGATCGGAAGTGCCCAGGTAGTAATGGCACTTGTCGGTACAGGCACCACACTTGACGCAGCTGTCGAGGAATACGCGCAGTGCCCTGGAGTTATCCACCAGCTCGCCCATTTTATCGATGGCGACCTGTTGCCAGTTGTCGATCAACTCACCAGGAAAGCCAATTTTTCCCTGAATGTCGGGTTTGGCGACATAGGGCTTGCTGTGCGCCATCGAACCGATTTCGATCGGTGGAATGACCGGGTAGGGTTTTAGTACTGGGGTATCGAAGTCGGCCATAGGAATTGCGGCTCTAGCTCGCTTGCCGGGTTGCTGCACGCGTTGGCAGATGACGTTTCTCGCGCGCGTTGTCAGGTTGGGTACGCGTCGGGGCAAAGAACATGCCGGGTGCATGCAGCAACTTGCTGAACGGAAAAATGATCATTAGCACTGCAACCAGCACCAGGTGCAGCATCAGTAGAGGATCGCCGGGAATTGGCTGCCAGTCGAAATACATCAGGCCGAGAAAGAAAGCCTTAACCGCGACGATATCGGTGGCCGCCACGTATTTCATGCCGAGCCCGCTGAGGCCGATGGCGATGAGCAGGGCGAGCATCAGGTGATCCGATGGCGAAGAAATATAACGCACCCGGTCGACCAGGAAACGTCTTGCCCATAAACCGGCGAGGCCTGCGATCATCACGAAGGCGGCGTAGGCACCGAGCGGTTGCATCAGAGCCACCCAGGACCAGACCGGATCGGTGAAGTAACGCAGGTGACGTAGCAATACCAGCAACAACGCTGCGTGGAACAACCAGCCGAAAATCCAGATCCACTTATTGGCCTTGAACAGGCTGCGGAACAGGGTTACTTCAAAAAACATCCGACCAACCACGCCTGCAGTGGTAAGCGGCGCGGGTGTAGTCGGAATGCGCAGTGGCGCGGGTGTTTTTGCATACAGGCGTATGCGCAGGCCGAGCCCGATGATCAGGACCAGCGCTGCAAAATAAAACAACAGGGTAAATGCAATCGTCAACAGCGACATTTGAAACTCATCTCCCGGCGTCCGGGAAGCGCTGTCGCACTTCCCGTGTAGCAGGCTAGACGCAGCCCGTAGGCTTGGGCAGACCTGCGTACTTACAGGCTTGCTTTGCCGGGCCGTAGGGAAACAGCTCGTAGAGATACTTGCTGGTGCCCTTGTCTTTACCGAGCTTTTTGCCAACCGCCTTGGTCAGAACCCGCACCGCCGGTGCGATCTGATATTCCTCGTAGTACTCACGCAGGAAGTTGATGACTTCCCAGTGATTTTCATCGAGTGCAGCGCCGTCAGCCTTGGCCATTTCGTTGGCCAACTGGTCGTTCCATTGGCTCAGATCGATCAGGTAACCTTCTTCGTCGGTCTCGTATGATTTTCCATCTAATTCAATAGCCATTTCTACCTCTGATTTGTTTGATACATGTATTGTAAAGATTAAGTTTCTGCAGTCATAACCACGACTGTGTTTTTTCATACTCGGTGGTCAGTTCGACAAAGCCATCGTAATCGACCACTTTGATGCCGTCGATCAGCGATTCTGTCGGCACGCCTCTTGCCTGTAAATCCGGTTGTAAGGCGTAAACCGGGTGCTTCTCCAGTGCCTGCTGCAGCGTGGCTGATGCTGACGAACCTGCGCGCACGGCATATACCCCGTCTTCGATCAGCAATATTGCGCTATCGGGACGTGCCAGGCGCAAACAGGTATCCAACGAATTACGCTCGTAAGGTGATTTGTTGATGATGTGCAGGACGGTCATCTCGTTGCTACTCATTTTCGTTATTACTCAATAAATCGGACTTAAAAGTTCAGCAGGACATCCTGCTGTTCGATTACCTCGGCGAGCTCAGCACTGCTGACCACATGAATGGAGTCCTTTTCGGCCCAGTCATCGTCTTCGTCTTCCCAGGTCAGGGGCATCAGGTCTTCCTTGGTGAGCCCGCGTAACTCCAGCGATTCACGCTCCACGTAGATTTGGTTGACATCATAGTCGCCGAGGGCACGGTAGGTCGGCGAAAAATTCTTGCTGCCGATAGCGCTGCTGTCCTGGTTTTTCAGCAACTGGTAAACCCCGTCATCGATGAAGGCGAGCGTCACCTCCTGTTCGAAGGCGGCACCGATCAGTACCACTTCGAGTGACTCGAGCGCGTAGATGCTGCCGTGAGGTGCTTTGCGATTAACGTATAGAAATTTTTTACTTGCCATTATTTTGTCACCAAGTCCTTATCACCAGGCCCTAATCGCCGAAAACGACCAGTCGATCGGCCTGAATGCCGGCATCGATCAATTGTCCAAGGCCGGAAATCTCGAAACCCGGCGCGATATTGTCGCTGTTTTTACCAGCGCGTTTGGCCTCATCTTCGTCGAGCAGACCGCGCCGTTGGGCGGCGGCCACGCAAAGAATCAATTCCAGTTCGTGCTGCTGCCCGAGTTCCGACCAGCGCGTGCAGACATTGCGGTCGTCCTGTGGCGGTATGCTGAGGCGAGTACCATTATTGACACCATCGTGATAGAAGAAAACACGCACGATTTCATGACCGGCTTTCAACGCAGCCGCGGTGAAATGGTAGGCACTGTCCGAGGCCTGGTGTGTGTAGGGACCTTCGTTCACCATAATACTGAATTTCATCGCAGGAACTCGCTAGCTCGGGAATTTCGCAAATCTGCACCAAGACCGCGCAGGATATTGATTTCACAAGGAAATTTCCGAAGGAGTCTCGTATCGACGACTACGAGCGACTGAGTAAATATTTCTTGTGGAATCAATAGACAAGCGAGATGGTGCATGATTTGTGAATTTCCCGGGCTAGAAACGGATGTGCGTAGACGCGTTCAGCGAGTTTCTCGCACCGCGCCAGTTGTCGACGTGAAATTTGGTAAACGGCAGTTCGGTCAATTCGAAAAACTGTGGCCAGCCGATGCGCTCGATCCAGTCGCTGAGCCGTTCCCAGTCACGCGCGTTCGCTTTGTAGGTTTCCAGGATCTTCTTGACGATGGCGGTGGCTTCGGGCCAGCGCGGCGCGTTGTTGGGAATGCCGGCGGCGACCAGTTTCTGGAAGGTCGGCTTGCCGCGCGCATTGGAGTGGTTACCACCGACCCAGATCGCCAGCTTGGTGTGCTCGGGGTCGTTGATTTGCATCGGGGTGCAGGGCGGGTAA
>JAIBDO010000167.1 GCA_024686195.1 Gammaproteobacteria bacterium
TGGAAGCGAACCGGGTTTCCTTCATTCACGCGGGCATTCCGGAAAGCGGCGTAACGGGATGCCTGAAATCAGGCAATTCCCTGCTGTCTTTCGGCTTGCGCTGTGAAGGCATTGAATTCCTTCAGCTTTTGCGTTCTTTGGCGGAAGCAGCTACGCGGTCGCGATAGGCAATAACCCTGTCTTTCAGTCCCGGGCGGCCTGCGCTGTTGACGATGGCGGCGATATCGTCGTTGCGGCTGTCGCTGGTCGTCAATTCCAGCATGTTTCGCAGTGCTACTGGTGACAAAGCACTGCAACGCTGGCGCAACTCGTCGATGAGGCCGGGCCATTCCTGCTGGCTGGCAATGTCGGTTGCGAGGCCACAGTCCAGGCTTTCATCGGCGGATAGAATCCTGGTATCGATCAACAGGTCGCGGGCCGCGTCGCGGCCGACTAAATGGGTCAGGCGACGGGTGCCGAGTGCCAGCTCGAAATTCCAGCCGGGCATTCTGATGCGTGCATCCGCTGTCGCGATCCGCCGCCAGCAGGCGGCAAAAAGATCTGCACCGGCGCCAACCATTTGTCCATGACCGAGGGCGACCACGGCAAAGGGTGCGTGGTGGATGGTCTGTAATAAAGTCTCTATGCGTAAAAAACGCCACAGCAGGTCGCCATCGCTCAGGCTGTCCAGATCAGAAAGATCAAAGCCTGCACAAAAATGTCGTCCCGCAGCGCGAATAACACAGAGTCGAACCCCGGGTGTCTGCGTCAACGCCTGGATCAGGGCTTCGGTTAACTCGGGGCTCAATGCATTGGCGCTGTGCGGGCGGTTTAGCGTGAGCTGAAGCAGTTCACCCTGCTGGTCTATTTCAAGGATCGTTTCATCCGGGACGGCCATGTGATTTTCCTGGAGCAATGTGCAAAGCGTTAGTTTACTACTGGTTCCCGTTTCTCAATAACTACTTCGCGATAACTTCTTCGCAACAGAGACAATACAGTGCGCAGCGGAGATTGAATCCCCGCCTGAAATACATCAATATCGCTGTCCTTTAACGCTGCAGCGAAGGCTATAACTATGCTCGCACATTACGATTTGACGGATCAGAAAGTCCTGGTGACCGGCGGCGCCTCCGGTATTGGTCTCGGCACAGTCGAGGCTTTTTTGCGTTGTGGCGCGATGGTCGCTATCAATGACCTGCCCGGTGAAAAACTGGACAACCTGGTTGCGCGTCTGAGTGCTGATGGCCACAGCGTAATAGCGGCACCGGGTAATATCGGGGAAGCCGACGCCGCAGCAGACATGGTCGGCGGGGCGATAGCGCGCCTGGGTGGTCTCGATTACCTGATCAACAACGCCGGCACACCGGGTACCTCGACACCGATTCCAGCGGGCGACTTCGAGCGGCAGACGGAAGCCTTTTGGGAACTGTTGTTGAACGTCAATTTGCTGGGGCCGTTTCGCTGCACCCGCGCCGCCGCTGATGCCCTCAGGGCCGCAAGAGGTGCGGTGGTTAATACCGCATCGATCGCGGCTTTCGGTGGCGGTGGTTCCAGTTCACCCTATTGTGCGACCAAGGCGGGTCTGATCAGCCTCACCCGTGAATGGGCGCGCGCGCTGGCACCTGACGTCAGGGTAAATGCCATAGCCCCAGGCGTGGTTGATTCTGACTGGATGTGCCGTTTTGACGAGAGTGGGAATTACGCGACAGACAATATTCCCTTGCAACGGGCGGGTACAGTGCAGGACTATGCGGAGGCTATCCTGTTTCTCGCGGCGGGCGCGGACTATATCAGTGGCCAGACACTGACGGTCGATGGTGGCCTTACCATTTGATTGTCACTTCTTAATAATGGGCTAGGTAATCTGACCCTGTGATTATGTTGTTGCGTAACGATCTTCGACACTACCATTTCAGGTGTTTTCTTCGAGGGACTCTGTCCCTTTAATTTTTAAAGTGGAGTCTGGAAGTAGTCCGGACGTTCCACCCGGGGTGATTTCCCGGCAAGTTCCTGGAGTTTCTTAATACGAGCGTTTACAAAGATGCGATATCGCCACTGGACGATTGGTCGGGATTGCTGCCGGCGCTGAATGATTTACGAAAAGCTTTTCCACAGGCGATAAGGGTAATCCCGGGTATGATCTTCGACAGGCTGCGATTTAAAGCCGCGGCCGGCAAAAAAATCTACGGCATCGTGCTGCGCCCTAACCAGCAAGCCCGCGGTATCGGTCTCCGCGGCGATTTCCTCCATGCGCTTGAGCAACAGGCTGCCAATGCCTTTGCCATGATAGCTGGGATCGACATAGAGGCCGTGAAGTACTGACGTTGATTGCTCGCCGGAGGAGTCAGTGGGGGGAGACTGTTCAAGTGCGGCGATAGCAACGATATGTGAGCATCCACTTTCAGCAACCACGATTTGCAGGTGTTCAAGATCATATGGCTGGTAACGATAGAGGGGCAGGCTGATACGTTTTACCCGTTCTGCCAGTTTCCAGGTATCCATCGCGGCTGCGATGATATCGTTTATGTGATCGAGGTCATCGCTGGCGGCTTTTCTCAAGCTAATTGCACTGCAATTTGCAGCGCGCTCTGTACTGGAAGTGCTCATAAGAGCACCAGGACGCTAACGGATAATGCTGATATGGTCATAAAGGTATTCCTGATCAATGGAACCGGCAACGCCACTCGATAAGAAGAAGCTCGTAAGCGGTACGCTTGCGTGAAACATATGGATCAATCCTTGATCAACTGGCACGGATAGTGGGCGTCACATTTTCCGCGTTAGTATGCGCTGCTGGCGTGAATCCGGACGGTTTCTTTGCCGCAGTCACTGCGATGCCCGCGTAATCAGAAAAACTGTCTCATGGCCGGCCTGGCCAGCATGAAGTCGATTTTGATTGTTGCCTGGGGCGCTTACTTGCGTGGAGAGGGAGCAGGCTGGCAGCCCGGGCAAAAGTACATTTTACGCCCGCCCGCATTGGAGAACTCGATTGCAGTGCCACAGAAATGGCATGGCTCGCCCGCTCGCCCATAGCTGTTGAAGCGGTATTGCTCGCGCGTGGTCAGGCCCTTTTGTTTGAGGCGCGCAACCAGTTGTGGTGGGTTGATAATGCCGCGTGTACGGTAGGCACGTTGGGTTAGATCTATGATCTCGCGGGCAAGCTTGCGTAGTTGCTCTGTGTCGCACTGCGCCGGCTTAAGTGACGGGTGCAGGCCAGCGTGTGTCAGGATTTCAGCGCGCAGATAATTGCCGAGCCCGGCGAGGAAACCCTGGTCGAGCAGCAAGCCTGCCAGTTGGCGTTGGCGGAAGCGCTTTGAATCCAGGCGTTCAACGACGGTTTCTGCGTCCACAGCTTCACTTAATAGATCCGGGCCCAGGCGCGCCAGGAAGGGATGCCGCGTCAGTTCGCTCGCCTGCCACACTTCAATGGCCGAGGCACTGTAGAGCAATGCGCTGTAGCGATCGTTGTGAATCGCCAGGCGCAATTGACGCCCGGTGTCGGGATACAAACCTTTTTTTGCTATATACCAACGGCCGTAAAGCTGGTTATGGCTGTAAATAACCAGGTCGTTGTCGAAGTGGGTCAGGATCGCCTTACCCCGGGTCGCCACTTCGGTCACGCAGTGCCCCTGCAACTGTTTTTCAAAACGCTGTAGCTCGGGGAATGCGAATTCGACCCTGGTGGTGCGTCTCGGCACCAGCGCATTTGCGACTTCGTCGGCAGCCAGCCGGATTTCGGGGCCCTCGGGCATAATTTCAAACCAGTGTTGATGTCGCCGCAGTATAGTGCCTTAGCACAAAGCTCTGACAGCGTGATAAAGTAACGGGTCGCTCGTGTTCGGGGCCCTTCATGAACATCTGTCGCCGGTCCGTGATCGGGCGACCCCGGTGCAATAATGTAACAAGGTCGGTGTAGGGTACAGCAATGAAGAAACAGAATCTGCCCAGTAAAACCTGCGCCGTCTGCGGACTGGATTTCGCCTGGCGCCGTAAATGGAGCAGGAACTGGCATGAAGTAAAATACTGCAGCGAGCGTTGCCGTAGAACCCGGCTCAGAAAGCCAGTCGACGAGTAGACTCAGCCTATCGAAAGTTAGGCTTACTGTACCTGGCGACCGGCTACACGCCTCAGGTTATGAATAATGCAGGCACTCTGTTTGTTTTAGCCAATGCCGGGCAAGTTTGAATCCTGCTCTCAAGCAGATACAATCCCGCCCCTACTGAATCCAAACGAGAAACAAACCAATGAATAGAATCTGCACCATTTTTCTGACCGCTTTTGTGCTGCTTGGCAGCTGGCAGAGTGCCGCCGCGGAAACTCGAGTGAGTTATAAATCCGCCAAAACGACCTCGTCTTATTACCAAATGGGCGTGCAGATTGCCGAAGCAATGAAAAAGGGTTCGAATGGAAACATTATCGTCACGGTTGAAGAAAGCCAGGGCTCGGTGCAGAACGTGATGGAAGCGGCCCAGCGCGGTGGCAATTACGTGTTCACCACACCGCCGGTGCTGGTCAAGCTGGCGCAGGGTGGTAAAGCCATGTTCAAGGGCAAGGAGAACCCGAAGTTCGCCGAAATTCGAGCGCTGTTTCCGATCCCCTCGCTGACCATGCATTTTGTGGTGCGCAGTGACGCCGGCATCAACGAATTTGCCGACCTCGAAGGTAAAACCATCCTGATCGGCAAGGGGTCCTTCGGTGCCAAAGAAGGTGCCAAGTACCTGAAGCTGTTTGGCCTTGAAGGCAAAGTGACGCTGGCGAGTATCGAGCTCGACAATGCCGTACCGGCGATGAAGAACAAGCAGATTGATGGTTTTGTCACCGCGGGATCCTACCCGGCACCGAACGTGATCGAGGCGTCTGCCAGCACCGGCGTCAAGGTCCTTTCGCTAAGCGATGATCAGGTTAAGCAAACCAAGCGCACGCGTCTGGTGATTCCTGCGGGCACCTATGCCGGTGTGGATACCGATGTGGTAACCACTTCCTTGCCGGTGGTCGCTCATACCACGACCTCGATGGATGACGAGACGGCCTACCAGTTGACCAAAACTTACTGGTCGCAGAAGTCTGCCATGGGTAGCAATGCTGCCTGGTGGAATGCGGTGTCCGACGAATTGCTCGGTAATGTTTACGGCAAGATTCATGCGGGTGCGCTGCGCTACTACGACGAGATGGGCGTTTCGATTCCCGACGCCAATCGCTAGCACTGGCGGTCTGAATCTGTGGGTGGCCTGTTCAGGGTCACCCGCTGCAAACCCGATGACTCGAGTTCAGCGCGTTCGCGTAAGTCGGCAGTAATGACGCCCAGTCGCCTCACCTGGTGCGCTCTCGGGGCACTATCCATCGTGTTTCACCTCGGACTGATTTTTTCCGGCCTGGTGCCCAATCTGCTGGCGCGCCCGCTGCACATGGCGCTTGCTGCGCCCTGGATACTGATCTATACCGCCTCGACTCCGGCTGCTCGCGGCTTTGGTATCGCACTCACCGCTTTAACCTGGATTTGCACTGGATACATAGCCCTCAATCAGTCCTCACTGTCAGATCAGTACGGTTACTTGCAGGGCATCGAACAGCAGATCATCGCGGTTTTCCTCATTTTGATCGTGCTGGAAATGGCGCGCCGGGCCATCAGTTGGCCCTTGCCCCTGGTAGCCCTGATCGCATTGGCCTACGGTCTGTTCGGTGAATGGGTGCCGGGTGAGTTCGGCCATCCTGGCTTACCCTTTAACAGTTTCATGGGCACCATGACGATCACCGAAGGTGGGATCTGGGGCAAGCTCACCGGGGTGTCGGTGAGTATCGTGGCCATATTTGTCATCTTCGGCGCCACGCTCAACGCCGGCGAAGCGGGTCGCGGTTTCATGAACCTGGCCAATGCGGCAGCGGGTCGATTAAGGGGGGGAGCCGCCAAGGTGTCCATCGTGTCATCGGCTCTGTTTGGCTCGATTTCCGGTTCAGCCTCGGCCAACGTTGCCTCCACCGGTGCGATTACCTTACCGGCCATGACCCGGCTGGGCTATCCGAAATCACTCGCCGCTGCGGTCGAGGCGGTGGCGTCGTCGGGTGGACAGATCATGCCGCCGTTGATGGGCGCCGGTGCCTTTGTAATGGTCGAGCTGACCGGAGTGCCTTACACCGACATCATGGCGGCATCGATTCTGCCGGCATTACTCTACTTTTTTGCAGTCTGGGTTGGCATCAACGCCTATGCGAGCAACGAAGCCCTGCCGGCCTTGCCGAAGGATCAGCAACCATCGGGCCGGGATGTGCTGGTGACGTCACTGTTCTTTTTCGTGCCGTTTGTTATTTTGCTGGAACGCCTGTTTTATGGTGGCTATACGCCGCAGTACGCAGCCTGTGTAGCGATACTTTCAGCGTTCCTGCTGCTGTTTATCGATGCGAAACTGAGCTTTAGCAAATCGCGTACGCTGCAGCGCCTGGAAGATGTCTGTCTGAATTCAGGGCGTCAGATCGCGATGATCGCTTCCATTATTCTCTGCGCCGGGATCATCATCGGTGTGCTCGGGCAAACCGGCCTCGGCGTCAAAATCACCTCGGGCATCCTGTCCGTGTCCGGTAACCAGCTGTGGCCGGCACTGTTATTGACCGCACTGGCTTGCCTGGTGCTCGGTATGGAAGTGCCGACCACTGCAGCCTATGTCATCTGCGTCTCGGTCGCAGGACCCGCGCTGCAGCAGCTGGGCCTCGATTTGTTACTGGTGCATATGTTTGTGTTCTGGTTCGCCCTGCTATCGACCATAACCCCGCCGGTTTGCGGTGCGGTCTTCATCGCCGCCGGAATGGTTGAAGAAAACTGGTTGAAGGTGGCGCTCAAAGCGATGTCACTCGGTATCGGGTTGTACATTATTCCGCTGGTAATGATCGCAAGCCCCGAACTGATCGCACTCAAACAGACGCCGCTGCTGGCGCTGCTGGCGTTTGCCAAGACCGCGATTGCTTTGATCGCAATCTCCTACGGCTTGATAAA
>JAIBDO010000037.1 GCA_024686195.1 Gammaproteobacteria bacterium
ATCTGGAACATCGGTGGTGCCTTGATGAGGCCATCATCGATCAGGTTGCGTGCCAGCCGGATCTGGCCAAGGTCGAAGACTTCGAGCTCTGGTTTGACACCGAGATCCATCGCCATCTGCGCCATGGTGCGCAGGTAGGGTGCGGTGTTGATGTAGGTGTAATTACCACCGAAGTTCATGGTGCCGCAATCGAGGCTGCAGATATCGGGCTTGCATTCGACCACGTGCGCGAGGCGTGCTTCGGGGCCGATCATATCGGTGCCCGGCCCCGGCAGTGATGGATCACCTTCGCTAGGTACCCAGTCGCCACCCATGCCAGCGGTTAGATTGATGATCATGTCGACGCCGCTGTCACGAATCATATCGACCGTTTCACGAAACAGTGCCGGATTGCGAGAACCCGCGCCGGTCTTCGGATCGCGCACGTGCACGTGAACCACTGCCGCTCCGGCTTTTGCGGCTTCGATCGCAGCATCGGCAACCTGGCGTGGCGTAATCGGCACGAGGTGGCTGCGGCTGGTAGTATCGCCGGCACCGGTAACGGCGCAGGTGATGATGACATCTCTATTCATAAGGAATCCTCTAAATTGAGTCTTTAGTTTAGTCAGGCTTCGAATTTACGCTTCATTTTTGCGATTTCGACCAGCCCGTTATTCATTTTTTCGCTCAGCGTGGCAAAGTCCTGACCGGCGGTCATTTCGACGCAGCCATCGACCATCGCGTTTCTGAGTTCGTCGGTGAGTTCGGGTGCGACCAGTCGGGTCCAGGGTAACTTCAGTGCCGGCCCGAATTGATCCAGGCAGTAGGCCATGCCACCTTCACCGCCACCCACGTGAAAGATTTCACAGGGCCCCATCAACGCCCAGCGCGGGCCGGGACCGTTGACCACTGCCTGGTCGATCTGCTCGACCGTGGCCTCTCCGTTAGCCACCATGTGCAGTGCTTCACGCCATATCGCTTCCTGCAGGCGCGTTGCGATAAAGCCCGGAATTTCCTTCTTCATGACCAGCGGTGATTTACCGGCACAACGATAAAACTGTTCGCTCCATTGCACGGTGTGTTCACTGGTTTTTTTACCGCCAATCATTTCCACCAGCGGCAACAGGTAAGGGGGATTGAATGGATGCGCGACCACGGTACGTTCGGGGGTAGCGCAATTGGCCTGGATGTCGGTCATCGACAGTCCCGAGGTGCTCGAGGCAATGACCACGCGAGCATCGACGATATCGCCAAGGGTCTTGTACAACGCCTGCTTCAACGGCAGCACTTCGGGCACGCTCTCCTGGATAAACTCAGCGTCGGCGGTTGCTTCGGCGAGGTCAGTGGTCCAGTTGAAATTGTCGAGTGATGCGCCGGGTGCAAGGCCAATTTGTTCCAGGCTGGTCCACGCTGTTTCTAGCAAACGCATTAACGCGTCATGTTCTGCGGCGTCGTGCAGGTAGCTGGTGACATGGTATCCGCGGGCGAGAAAATGTGCGGCCCAGCCGCCACCAATCGGCCCCGCGCCAATGCAGGTGACGCGAGTAACCGCATCGGGAGATTGATCTAGCATTAGTACCTCCTAACTTCCCTTGAAGTTGGCGTCGCGCTTCTCGACGAAGGCCTTGACGCCTTCTCCGGCGTCATCGGAGGAGAGCATTGCCTTGTAGGTCGGAAGATCGTCATAACGCATTTTGTGAAACGCCTGTTCGGTCGGCTGGCATTCGATGGCGCGCAGCACTTCCTTGATCGATTGCAGGGCAAGTGGTGCGACCTGGGCCATTTTCTCAGCCCATTCATTTGCTGCGTCGAGCAGTTGATCCGCGGGTACGACGCGGTTGATGAGCCCATATTGCATGGCTTCGGCGGCTGGCATGCGGCGTCCGAGGTAGAGCATTTCGAGGGCGATATTATAGGGTAGCCGCTTCGGTAGCCGCTGTACGGCGCCTGCGTCCGGGATCAGGCCAAGCGGCAGCTCGGGCAGGGCGAACTCGACGTGTTCAGCAGCGATGATCAGGTCACAGGCGAGTGCGATTTCAAAGCCACC
Organism: Gammaproteobacteria bacterium; assembly: GCA_024686195.1. Classification (GTDB taxonomy): domain Bacteria; phylum Pseudomonadota; class Gammaproteobacteria. The sequence goes on from JAIBDO010000037.1 coordinate 2,027, forward strand.
ACCGATAGTGAGGCCGTTCAAGGCGGCAATAACGGGCTTGTTCAGGTTCCACATTTCGGTAATGCCGGCGAAGCCGCCGAGTTCCGGGTCTTCGGCTTCCCACCAGTTTTCCAACGGGGTATCGCCGCTATCCAGCGCTTTCAGGTCCCAGCCGGCACAAAAGATCTTTTCGCCGGCACCGGTGATGATCGCCACCTTGAGATCAGGGTTGTCGCGGAAGTAGACGAGGGCTTCGCCGAGTTTGCGACTGGTGGGCAGATCGATGGCATTGGCCTTGGGTCTGTCCAGGGTGATTGTCATCACCGCGGCATTGATTTCTACCCTCACTTCGTCGTCACCTGGGATCATGTTTATCTCCGTTGGAACATGGATTCTCAAAGCGCGCAGTGTAGTAGACTCGCCTCGAAATTGGTATATGATTGGTCGCGTTTGTACGTCTCGCGGAGCCTCTTTTATGAACTACAACCTGACTGCCGAGCAGGACATGATCGTCCGTTCGCTACGTGCTTTTCGTGAGCAGGAACTCGAGCCGCATGAAGCGGAGGTAGATCGCAGTGGCGAAGTGCCGCCCGAACTCGGCGCTCGCATCAAGCAGCGCGCACTGGAAATGGGCTTTTACGCGCCCAATCTGCCGGAGGAAATCGGTGGTGGTGGTCTCGACTACAAGACCCTGGCACTGTTCGAACGCGAGCTGGGCAAGAGCAGTTATGGGTTGCATGGTTACATTCATCGCCCTTCCGAAATCCTGCTCGCCTGTAGTGGAGATCAGGTCGAAAAATACCTGATGCCCTGTGTAACCGGTGCAAAGAAAGAAGTGTTTGCGCTGACCGAGCCTGGTGCCGGTTCGGATATCCTGTCGATGTCGACAAATGCGAAGCGCGCGGGTGAGGATTTCATCATCAATGGCGCCAAGCACTTTATCAGCAGCCCGGTGATTCCGGATTTCGCGATCCTGTTTGCCTGGACCGGTGTCGAACAGACTAAACGCGGTGAGCGCAAGCTGGTGACCGCCTTTCTGATTGACCGCGATACGCCCGGCTTCACCATAACCCGCGGTCCGCGTTGTGCGGCACAGCGTGCCTACCACACCTGGCAATTGTCCTTTGATAGCTGCCGTGTGCATCAGGACCAGATCCTGGGTAGCGAAGGGCAGGGTTTCGAGCTGGCCGACAAATGGTTGAAGATGGGCAGAGTCTGGGTGGCTGCAGCCGCCTGCGGCAAGATGGAGCGCCTGCTTGAGCTTTCTACCAGCTATGCCGTCGAGCGCAAACAGTTCGGCCAGGCGATTGGTAAATTCCAGGGAACTTCGTTCAAGCTTGCCGATATGGCGACTGATCTGCAGGCGGCAGACCTGCTGGTGATGCATGCGGCCGACAAGGCGGATCAGGGCATCATGGAGCCGGATGACGCCGCTAAAGCCAAGCTGTTTGCCTCGGAGGCGGTGGGTCGCGCGGCCGACAACGCCATCCAGATCTACGGTGGTATGGGCCTCATGGAGGAGCTACCCATCGAACGTCTGTGGCGCGATGCGCGGCTGGATCGCATCTGGGACGGAACCTCCGAGATTCAGCGGCATATCATTTCGAGGTCATTGCTGCGCCAGTATGAGTCCTGATGACAGCATTGCGCGATAATCTGAAGCGCCTGCTGTCACCGCGGCATATAGCCTTCATCGGTGGTAGCGATGCTGATTTCAGTGCGCGCCAGTGTGCTGCCCAATTCGCGGGTCCAGTGTGGGGCGTCAATCCAAAGCGCGACAGGCTCGGCGGTCAACCCTGTTATCCCAGTATCGACGACCTGCCCGAAGCGCCCGATGCCGTTTTCCTGGCCACGCCGCGTGCGGCGGCGACCGAGACGGTCAGGGGCTTGAGTCGCAGGGGTGCCGGTGGCGTCGCCTGTTTTACCGCGGGCTACGGTGAACTCGGTGAGAAGGGCCAGCAGGCCGAGGCTGAATTGATTGCCGCGGCGGGTGATATGGCGTTGGTTGGCCCCAACTGCTATGGCGTTATCAATTTCACCAATGGTGCCGTGCTGTGGCCCTTCGGTGCCGGCAGTGGACGCTGCCAACGGGGCGTCGCGCTGATTATGCAAAGCGGTATGCTGCCGGCGAATCTGATCATGAACGAGCGCTCGGTGCCGATATCCTACGTCATTTCTGCCGGTAACCAGGCCCTGCTCGCGGTCGAGGATTACCTGGATTTGTTGATCGATGAAGATGCGGTTACCGCTATCGGTCTGTATATCGAAGGTATTCGAGATATCGATCGGTTTGCTGCGGCGGCGATCAAGGCGCTCGAGGCTAATAAGCCAATAGTCGTGTTAAAGGCCGGCAAGTCAGCGTTGGGTTCGAATATTTCGCTCAGCCACACGGGCTCGCTGGCAGGAGCCGACCAGGCGTTTACGGCGCTGTTTGAGCAGTTCGCCATGATTCGCGTCAGTTCGCCGGTAGAGATGGTGGAAACGCTCAAATTGTTGTCGGTCTCGGGCGCTCCCGGCGGCCGACGGCTGGCGGCTTTTACCTGTTCAGGTGGAGATGCAGCCATGGTGGCCGATTATTGTGAACAGGTCGGTCTGGATCTAAAGCAGCCCTCAACGCAGGCGGCGCAGCAACTGGCACAGTTGCTACCGGATATTGCGACAGTGTCCAACCCTCTCGATTACACCACGCCATTGTGGGGTAACCGCGAGGCGATGCCCGCGGTTTTCCAGGCCTTGATGCAGGATGGCTACGATGCCGCGGTGGTCATTCAGGATTTTCCACCGCCGCACATTCATGCGGATAACAGTTGTTATCGTAACGATGCCGGTTCCTTTATCGAGGCCTGTAATGCGGTCGGCATACCGGGCGCGGTGTGCAGTGATCTGACTGAAAATATCGATCGTGAATCGCGTGAACTGATTATTGCCGGTGGTGTGACACCCTTGCAGGGGATGGATGCGGGCCTCGATGCTATAGCCAATGCCTGTCGCTACGGCATTCGACGGGCACAGATTGAAGCCCGGCCCGGATTGTTGGAATATCGGCGACTATCGGTCCCGCAACGTTCGGCTAGCATGCATCTGCTCGACGAAGGTCGAGGTAAGGCCCTGTTGCAAGCCGCGGGTATTGATATACCGGCCGGCCGCGTTTGCGCGATTGATGCGGTCGAGGAAATGCTTGAGGATATGGTCGGTCAACTAGAGTTCCCGGTGGTGTTGAAGGCGGTATCGGCCGACCTGCCGCATAAATCGGAGGCAGGTGCGGTCAGGGTCGGCCTGCAGGATTCGGCGCAGTTACGCGACGCACTGCAGCAGATGCGACTTGATGTGGCGGCAGCGGCACCGCAGATAGACTTTGCGCAGGTATTGGTGGAGAACATGGTTGAAGGCGTTCTTGCCGAACTGATGGTAGGGATCAATACGGACCCTCAGTTTGGCCAGCTGCTGGTTCTCGCCAGCGGTGGGGTGCTGGTCGAGCTGGCCCGCGACGCGCGTACCCTGTTGCTGCCGGCGAGCGATGCAGAGATTCGCGCTGCACTGGAAAGCCTGCGTTGTTTCCCTTTACTGCAGGGTTTTCGCGGTAAACCGGCTGCGGATATGAACGGTGTTATTGCCAGTATTCGGCGCCTGATCGACCTGGCCGAGGCGCGCCGGGATTGCCTGGTCGAGATGGATATCAATCCATTGATGGTGACCGCGAGTCGCTGTATTGCCGCCGACGTGTTGATTCGCGAAACGGTGAATTCACAGTAATGGTGAGATACCTGATCCGGATCGGGACGCGCCGAGTAGCCCGGCGCGTAACTCGACCCGGCCTGGACTGCGTATTCGAGCCCTGAGTCGTGTCGAATCTGCAGCGTAATGTAGTCCTGTATCCATGGTTTCGCGCGGCATCCGATGGCCATGCCTGGATTACCGTTTTTTTCCTCTACATGAGCCAGAGTCTGCCGCTCGACCAGGTGATCGAGTTGTCCGCAGTTTATTACCTGTCGGTATTTCTGCTGGAGGTTCCTTCGGGTTATTTTTCCGATCGTATCGGTCGCCGGCGCACATTGTTGATCGCCGCTGCGGCATTGATAAGCTCCTATGGCTGTTTCATCGTGGGTGCCGGGTACTGGTGGTTTGCCGCCGGACAGTTCTTGCTGGCGATGGGCATTGCGATGCAGTCCGGCACCGACACGGCGTTCCACTATGATTCCCTGAAAGCGCTTGGTCGCGAAGCCGAGTATGCCAGTCGCGAGGCGAAAGCTGAGCAATGGGGGCTGGTTATGCTGGCAATTGCGACTTTATCGGGTGGTGTACTGGGTTTGCTCGACCTGCGCCTCGCTTACGTTTTTTCACTGCTCAGTGCGACCGCGATGGCATTTCTGGTCTGGCGTATGGTCGAGCCACAGCATGCCGACGAGAGCGCGGCGATACCACAGAGCTTTGCGCGCGTGGTATGGGACTGCTGTCTGCGCTTGCGCGACCCTATCCTCGGCTGGGTTTTCCTGGTGGTGGTTTTACTATACGCAATGGCGCATATCGTTTACGAGTTTTACCAGCCCTTTATTACGTTGATGCCATTGCCGCTGCTGGAAGCTTCTGCCTATGCGCCGCTGATATCAGGCATCGTCATTTCGGTATCGATGTTTGGTGGTGCTATCGGTGCCCGGGCGAGTATTGCCTGGCAGGCAAAACTGGGTTTGATCGGTGTGCTTGCGGTGGCGATGTTGATACAGCTGGGCATTGTTGCCGCCATGGCCATAGCGGTCAGTCCTCTGGTGCTGTCACTGGTTTGTCTGCGCAACTTCCCGATGTCGCTGGTGCATGCGCCGGTACGCGCTGCCATTGCACCGCGCATCGAGCGTCGGCAGCGAGCTACTTATCTATCGTTGCAGGGCCTGGCGGAGCGCCTGTTTTTTGCCGTTTTGCTACTGATGTTGGCCAGCGGCCTCGACCCCGGTGCCCCGATTGCGGAATCCACCCTGACGTCGATTCTAACGGCGACCCTGTGGCTCGGAGTGGTGATCGCTGTTGTGCTGTTCGCCTGCGCCGGGCGAATCCGGCGAGCATTGAACGAGCCATCTGCCCGGCAATAAACCTCGCGTGTGGAGTGGCCAGGGTCCGGCTACGGTCGGATGATTGGTGAACATTTCGCGAATGCCTCGGCGGCTTCGCCGCCTGCGGTTTACTTCGCGAAAAGTCCCCCAATCATCCACCTTCTCCCGGCCAGATCAAATGTCATGGGGTTGCGCCTAAGTAAGCGCGATTTGGGTCGGGCTTCTTTGGCGACTGTCCTACTCATCGCTTACTTAAGTAAAAACTCTAATGCAACCCGAGTTCGATTACGGTCGGATGATTGGTGAACATTTCGCGAATGCCTCGGCGGCTTCGCCGCCTGCGGTTTACTTCGCGAAAAGTCCCCCAATCATCCGTCTTCTCCTGATCAGAACGAATTTGATGGAGTTGTGCTCAGGTAAGTGCGATTTGGGTCAGGCTGTTTGGCAATGGGAAATAACTATCGTTCTAGGCATCGATTCAGACTCCTGCGGTGGTCGCTGTCTGAGGGCTCTGCTGACTACTCGTCGGATGGCAGTTTGTATGTCTCGAGCTCTATGTGCACCAGGCGCATGCCAATAATGACTACCTCACCCTGGTAGCGACGGTCACCGATCGAGGCGAATTCAAAGCGGTAGCGGCGCCTGAAAACCAGGCTGCCGCCGGCACTGCGTACCGGCCACAATCCGGTTATCACCATGCTGTCGTCAAGTAGTTGCAAATCCAGTTGCTGGCAGTGATTGATCGCCAGCTCGCGAGCTCTGCCTTTGAACTGGCCGCTGCGCCACAGGTAAAGTGCCGCAGTGCCGAGCAGGACCAGCCAGAAGAGGTTAACCAGGCTGAACATTTTTTATATTGCCGGTGAGGTAAAGTTCGATCGTTGTGCCGCGTATCGACACCGATCCGCTCAGCTTGCCACGATATTCTGCACGATCGACTTCATCTTGCTGGCCGCGACGTCGCTACCCTCATCGCGTTGCCATTCGATGTATTGCGAACAAAATGCGGCCACTTCAGCCTTACCCGACAAGGCATTCAGGTCGTCGGTGGTGCGCACGCCGAAGCCGACCGCGAGTGGCAGGTTGGTATGCTTGCGAATTTCTCCGATGTAGTTTTGAAATTTTTCACCCCAATTGGTTTCATGTCCGGTGACGCCCATGCGCGAGACCACGTAAATCATACCGCGTGAAGCGCTGGTAATGCGTGCCACGCGTTCCGGCGCGGTATTGGGGGTAACCATCAATATGGGGGAAAGACCCAGTTCATCGAGTTTCGGTAACCAGGGTTCAATCTCCTCAACGGGCCAGTCAGGGATGATCATGCCTTTGATACCGACAGCCGCCGCCTTTTCAAACAGGCGCTCGAGGCCGTAGCGGAAGAGCGGGTTCAGGTAACTCATGAGGACAAAGGTCACCTCAGGGTGACGCGCACAAACCCGTTCTGCAAGATCGAGCGTCGCCTGCACTGAGCCGCCGTGCTTCAAGGCTTCGTAGCAGGCGTTGACCAGGGTATGACCATCGGCGACCGGGTCGCTGAAAGGCACCTGTAACTCGATCAGATTAACGCCGGCATCGGCGAGGCCGGCGATGGCTTTTTCATTCTCTTCGAGACTCGGGAATCCAATCACCGCATGTGACATTATTTGCAAGTTTTCATACTGTGCCGGGAACATGTTTAGAGCACTCCTTTTTGTTGCATGATTTCAGAAGACCGCTCCGCTTCGCGCTGCAGGAAGCCGGCCCATTCGGCCTGCGGGAAGGCGCGAGCGACAGTAAAGATATCCTTGTCGCCACGACCACTGAGGTTGATAACGAGATTCTGCTCGGGTGTCATTTGTTGTGCGCGTTTGAATCCACCGGCCAGGGCGTGGGCTGATTCCAGTGCCGGGATAATGCCCTCGGTTTTCATCAGCAGACTGAAAGCCTCGGTAACTTCCGTGTCGGTGGCGGAATCCGGGACGACGCGACCCTGTTGCGACAGATGGGCGAGTATCGGTGACACGCCGACGTAGTCGAGACCGGCGGCGATACTGTGAGTGTCGCCAAGTTGACCATCGTTGTTTTGCAGGAACAGGGTCTTGTAACCCTGGGCGATCCCGGTTTCACCGGTGTTCTGTGACAGGCGGATCGAGTGTTCACCATCCTTCAGGCTGAGACCACCGGCTTCTATACCGACCAATGTTACCTCGGGATCTTCCAGAAAGGCGGCAAACGCTCCCATGGCGTTGGAACCACCGCCGACACAGGCGACAACTTCATCGGGCAGGCTCCCCATCTGTTTCATGGATTGAACTTTAATTTCATCACTGATGACGCTTTGAAAATAGGACACCAGTTCCGGGAACGGGGCTGGTCCACAGGCAGTGCCGAGCACGTAGTGGGTGTTTTCGACCGATGCGGCCCAGTCGCGTAACGCTTCATCGAGCGCCTCTTTCAGGGTTTGTGCACCGGTGGTCACACCGACCACCTTGGAGCCCAGCTGGCGCATCCAGAAGACGTTCGAATACTGACGCTCAATGTCTTCGGCGCCCATATATATGGTGGCATCGAGACCGAGGCGTGCCGCCATGATCGCGGTTGCAAGGCCATGCTGGCCGGCGCCGGTTTCAGCAATAACACGCTTTTTACCCATGCGCTGCACGAGCAGGCCCTGGCCCAGCACGTTGTTGATCTTGTGCGCACCGGAGTGATTCAAATCTTCCCGCTTGAGCCAGATTTGTGCGCCGCCGAGCTGTTTGGATATACGTCGCAATGGCGTCAGAGGAGTAGGGCGGCCGCTGAATTCCTGGGTCAGGGTCAGATATTCCTGCCAGAAAGCCGGATCATCTCGCAGACCGAAGAACAGGTCTTCGAGTTCGGTAAGCGCTGGCAGTAGTATTTCGGGGACGAAACGTCCGCCGAACTCGCCAAAAAATCCATTGTCACTGCGAATCATTACGGGCTCCTGGGTTCTGATTTAACATTGTGAATGACATATACTAAACGGTTTAGTATAGTTTGCATAATTTTTCACGATTATCAACCCTGATATGGCTCAGAAGTCCAAAAAAGACCAGATTGCCAACGCTGCGCTATCCCTGTTTCTCGACAATGGTTTCAAGGGAACCTCGATCGATATGGTGGTGAAGACGAGCAAGGTGTCCAAGGCGACGGTATACAATCATTTTCCGGACAAGGCCGCCTTGATATTGGCGACGCTGGTGCTGTGGATCGACGCTAATAAACCGCTGATTGCGCCGGTGCGCAATCGCCGCGATTTTGACGAACTGGTTCAGCGACACTGGCTCACCGACGAGGCCGTGCGCTGTTATGCGCTGGTCATCGGTGAGGGCCGGCGGTTCCCACGGGCAAAACAGAAATTCTGGGAGCAGTATGATGGTTTGTGGCGACAGGCGTTCAGTTACCTGTCAATTAATGCTGCTACACTGGATCCTGCATTGATCGATCAGCAACTCGATCACCAGTTGCTGCTGCGTTTGAAGCAGCTTTAACGAAATTTCAAATTCTGCAAATGCTGCTGAATGATATTGGAGCGGCGTGCTCCAATCATGATGCCCATTGAAGCGCGGATCCCTGGCCTGGCGACACTCCTGGCGGACTGGCACTGCTACTGGTTCTGCCATTATCGATGCAAACGTTGCCTGAACTGCAGTCTCGGCATCAAGCAGCGTTGGAGTGGCGATAATACCGGAAAAATCAGCGCGGCTGGTTCGAACTGGCCTGCGGTACCCGATCGCTAGCCCGCGTTTCTCTGCGCGGGTTGACGGGTGCTCAGACTCTGATCTTGGTGTGCATTCTGGAGGTCTTTTTCGGTGGCCTTACATGAGTTCCTTGTCGTGCTCTCGATAAATGAACACGTTTTGCGTGAGGCGCGCATTTTCGATGCTGTCGCCAAAGAAAATCGGCGTAATCGCGTGAAACAACTGGCCTGGATACATCACCAGTCGGTTGTATTTCATCTCTAACTCGCTGATGATCTCCCATTGTTGCGGGTCGCGGAGATCATACAAATGCCGATTCTCCTTGCGATATATTTCATCGCCGGTCGCTTTGTGCCGATAGATCGTGGTACCACCCGCGCAATGTTCGGGTTTGCTCAGATAAACAATCCCCGCATTTGAGCAGCCGTCGACGTGGCAGAAGATTTTTTTCTGCGCAGCGGCGAGCGTGTAGCGAAACAATATGTTCGCGCCTACGATTTTGTTGTCAGCCACCTGCGGCAGGTGCGGTTGTAGCAAGTCGAACATGGCTTTGGATTCATCCTCGTTGCAGATTGCCGTCACCGCGAGTCGGGGTGTACCCGCTGGTGGTTGCTGGTATGGCTTGCTGATCGCCAACTGGCGGATGTCGTCAGGATTGCTGTAAAAGTCGTCCTCGATGACAACCGTGTCGAGGGCTTTAAAACTGTTCGTCACTATGTAATTACTCCACGCGCTCGGTCAGCAGTGGGGTGGTTGTTTCGACCGCTGACAGGTAGCCGATAGATTAACGGTTTTCAACACTTTCGTCACTGTGAGCTTGTTGCTCAGAATGGTTGCCCGAGTGTTGCTGGGTGATACGAATCAGGTCGTCTCCATAGAGTTCCAGCTTGCGTGCACCGATACCCGGAATCTCGGCCAGTTGTGCCGTGTTTTCGGGCCGCAGCTCGCAGATTGCATGCAGGGTCTTGTCATGCAGAATTACATAGGGTGGCACCGATTGTTGCTGCGCAAGCTCGCTGCGATGCAGGCGCAGCGCATCAAACAACGGTGTGTCGGCAGCCTGTAGCGTGACCTTGATCTTACCGGACCTGGTTTTCTTTGCCTTGCTCTGTTTGACGAACTGGCGCAAATGCAGTTCCTGCGAACCGTTCAGCAGCGGCTTGCAGTTGGAGTTCATCTTGAGCGCGCCGTAGTTGTCGATATCAGCAAACAGATAGCCGAGTGCGATTAACTGACGGAACAGGCTGCGCCATTCGTTGTTGTCGAGGTCACCGATACCGAAGGTGCTCAGTTGATCGTGACCGTTTTGTACGATGCGCTCGCGCGCATTACCCAGTAGAACATCGATGACGTAATTCACGCCGAAGCGCTGGCCGGTGCGAAAAACACAGGAAAGCGCCATGCGCGCAGCTTCGGTGGCATCCCAGGTCTGTGGCGGCTCGACGCAGTTATCGCAGTTGCCGCAGGGTTCGGGCAGGGTTTCGTCAAAATATTCGAGCAGGGTCTGGCGCCGGCACGCGCTTTGTTCGCAAAACCCCAACATGGCTTCCATCTTGTGGTGCAGCACGCGTTTGAACTGCTCATCGGCATCGCTTTGCGCCATCATCTGTCGCAGGTTAATGATGTCCTGCAAGCCATAGGCCATCCAGGCGTTCGCGGGATCGCCATCGCGTCCGGCACGGCCGGTTTCCTGATAATAGGACTCTATGTTTTTGGGCAGATTAAGGTGCGCAACAAAGCGTACATCGGGCTTGTCGATCCCCATGCCGAAAGCGATGGTGGCGACGATGATGACGGATTCCTGTTGTAGAAATATACGCTGATGGTTGGCGCGCATATCCTTGTCCAGGCCGGCGTGATAGGGCAGGGCATGGCGGCCTCTGTCGCTTAACCATTTAGCGGTTTCTTCGACCTTCTTACGCGACAGGCAATACACGATGCCTGAATCATTTGCGTGGTTCTCCTCGATAAACTCCCACATCCGTTGGCGGCCGTTATCGCCCTGGGTGATGCGATAGAAAATATTGGGGCGATCGAAGCTGTGCACGAAGCGTGCCGCACCCTGCAATTGTAACTGCGCTTCGATTTCACTGAGGGTGCGCCTGTCAGCGGTCGCGGTGAGCGCTATTCGCGGTACCTGCGGGAACTGCTCGTGCAGCTGTTTTAACTTCTGGTAATCGGGCCTGAAATCATGCCCCCATTGCGACACGCAGTGTGCCTCGTCGATGGCAAACAGGGCGATATGAGTTTCGCGCAACAACTGCAGAAAATCCCCGTTGAGTGCGCGTTCGGGCGCCACGTAGAGCAGATCGATGTCGCCTGCCATAACCTGCTGGCGTATCTGAAACTGCTGTTGTGAGCTTTGCGTGGAATTGAGAAATGCCGCGTTGATGCCATTCAGCGCGAGCGCGTCGACCTGGTCCTGCATCAGCGCGATCAGCGGAGAAATGACGATACCGACGCCGTCTCTTATCAGCGCAGGAATCTGGTAGCAAAGCGATTTCCCGCCACCGGTCGGCATCAACACCAGCGCATCCTCGCCCGCGACGAGGGCATCGATGATCTGTTGCTGTTGAAAACGAAACTGCGGATAGCCAAAGCGGCTACGCAGGATATCTAGTGCTTTAGTCATGGTGATATAGTCGTCCTTTTAGCGATTGTTTATGAACTGTCCCTGTCAATTCGGCCTGCCGCAAACCAGCCAAGCCTATGACCGCTGTTGCGGGCGATTTATATCACATCGCGAGCTGCCTGAAAACGCAACACAACTGATGCGCTCGCGCTACAGTGCTTATGTGCTCGAGGAACGCGACTACCTGTTGGCAACCTGGCATGCGGATTTCAGACCGTCACAGTTGCAGTTTGACGGCGGAATCCGCTGGATCGGGCTCGACATCATCGCCAGTCAACAGCAGGGAACAAAGGCGGTGGTTGAATTCGAGGCTCGGTTGCTGGCCGATGGTGAAGTCGCGTCGATGCACGAACGCAGTGATTTCGTGATGCATCAGGGGCAGTGGTTGTATACCCACGGCAAACAGTTGGCAGCGCGCGTCCCGTCCTGGAGACCGGCGCGCAACCAGGTTTGCCCCTGTGGCAGTGGTCTCAAGTTCAAACGCTGCTGCGGCGCCAGCTGAATCGCTGGAGCGATGATTTGCCCAGGGCCGGAGGAGATTTCCTCAGGCAGAGTTCACCCGACAGATATCCTCAAGGGTCTGCGGGAATTCCGTTACAGCAGTTGATCGCGCAGGCCGAGCAACACGATGTCGGTATAGCCGACGATGCCCACTACCTTGCCATCCTCGACCACCGGTGCACGCCCGAGGCCAATGTTCTCGAACAGACGCGCGCAGTAGCGAATATCCATCTTCGGATCAACGCTGACCACGGGTTTGGACATAATTTCATAAATGTTGACGCGCTCCGGTGACTTGTTGCGGGCCACTACCTGCTTGGCAATATCTGACAGCAGTACGATGCCATATTCGTCATTTTCATGGCGTGTATTGACGATGAAGCACTTGGATTCTGGATGTTGTGAATCCCTCAGTACCTGGGCTACCGTGTGCATGCCATCCACCAGGTCGAAGTCCGGCTTCATGACGTCCTCTACGCGAATAATGGGTTTTGTGTTCATATCTCGTCCTCGACTAGCGCTGATAATTTGTTGACCTGTTGTGACACGCCAACCGCATCATCGACATCGATACTGAAAGCGATGCCGGATCCCGGGTTGGCTTCGAATTCCCCGGCTGCCTCGATGGTCTCGAGTATGTCGCGTGACATGTGTTCCTCGACCAGCAACAAGATCACGTCGCGCTGTGTATCCAGGCTCAGGCCGAGGAAAGTTTTTGTGACCTGCAAACCCTCGCCGCGCGCGCTCGAAATAACGGTCGAGCCCGTCGCCCCCTTTTCTCTCGCGGCATCGACTACTTTGTCGGTGATCGTGTCCTCGGTCAGTGCAATGATGAGTTTAAAGTGCATGATAGTTTCTCATTTGATTGATTTCGTCGGGTTAGATTTGGCCTGGGTAGATTTGACAGGGCTGGATTCCCCAGGAGTTTTTGATTTCCGTTTGTGACGGTTCTGCCAGGCAGATATCTGGGCATAACCGAGTACAGACATGATGGGGAACAGACTGGCGAAGGCGATCAGCCCAAAGCCGTCGAGCAATGGATTGCGTCCCGGAACGGTGCTGGCAAGGCCGAGTCCGAGCGCCGCCACCAGCGGTACCGTCACCGTAGAGGTGGTAACACCACCCGAATCGTAAGCGAGCGCAATGATCATGCGCGGCGCGAACATGGTTTGTATCAGCACAAACACATATCCGCTGATGATGTACCAGTAAAGCGGCGTGCCGGTAACAATGCGGAACACTCCGAGTCCGATACCGATGGCCACTCCAATCGCCACGGCGATGCGCAATCCCCAGGTGCCGATGGCGCCGGCGGAAACTTCGTTGGCCTTGATCGCCACTGCCAGCAGCGAGGGTTCGGCGATGGTGGTGGCAAAACCAATGGCGAAGGCGAACAGATAAACCCAGTAGTACTCCCACCACTGCAGGACCCTGTCGGTATCTCCGCCGGCAATAAATTCGCGATCTGTCAGTTGATGGGCCATCAGTTTGCCGAGCGGGAACAGCGCTGCCTGCAAACCTTCCAGGAAAAAACCGAGGCCCAGTAACACCAGCAGAAAACCGGTCAGGATTCTCTTCAGATTTGGGACAGGCTTGCGCAGGATGAGAAACTGAAAGCCGAAGATTATCGAGGCGATCGGCAGTACATCCCAGACAGTGTCGAGGATGACGTAAAAGAGGTCGACGAAAATATGCGTCATACCAGCATGCCGTAGGCCATGACGAAAATCATTGGCGTCAGTGAAGCGAACGCGATCAGGCCAAAACCATCCACCATCGGGTTGCGTCCCTTTATAGAGCTGGCGAGTCCCACTCCGAGTGCGGTGACCAGTGGAACCGTAATGGTCGAAGTGGTGACGCCACCCGAATCGTAAGCGATGCCGATGATTTCGTCCGGCGCGAAAAATGTCATGATGACAACCCCGAGATAGCCGATCACGATCAGGTATTGAATCGGCCAGCCCATGACGATTCGAAAGACACCGACCACGATGGCGATACCGACCGAGACCGCAACGGTATAGCGTAGTCCCTGGGCATAGGAGTTCTGCGACAATTTATCTGCGGCTATCAAGCCGCCATCGGCGGCGACCCTGGCGGCTTCCTGGGCCACCGCAATCAGGGCGGGCTCGGCGATAGTGGTGCCGAAGCCAAGCGAAAATGCGAAACATAATAACCAGAATATATTGCCCTTGCTGGCGAAGGCATAGGCCATGGTTTCGCCGATCGGAAACAGCCCCATGTTCAGTCCCTGTACGAACAGGGTCAGGCCGATGACGACAAATACTATGCCGAGGGCGATTTCACCAAAATTCGGAATCGGTTGCTGCAGCACCGCGAACTGGAAAAAACCGATGACAATAATGATGGGCAGCAAGTCACGCAGGCTATCGAAAAGCGCGCGTGACACCGCCTGCAAAGATTTCATTTAGATCCGCTGTCGAATTATTATTCGTGGAACTATATCAGCCTGACTATCGCGGGCCTATGATCAAAATCAAGAATGTCCCTGATTTTAATGTCTCAGTGCGGATGACGAACGGGGTTCTGCGGAGGAGGCTGATCGCCTGATCCAGACAGGCTAATTGCCTGCAAGCGTCATGCTTTCGGCATTGTGACGATCGAGAAAGTCCATGGCCCGATCTTCGGCATCGCCGCCAAACAGGAACATGCTCATGTGGCCATGCAAAGGGTGCAGGTACAGTTCTGTTTCAACCCCGGCCGCCTTTAGCGCGTCGTAATAGTCTAACGACTGATCTTCGCTGACCAGGACGTCTAGCTTGCCGTGATAAAGAAACACTGGAGGATCGTCTGCCGAGACATGGTAAAGCGGCGAAGCTTCGGCATAACGTGCAGGCATATCGTCAAGGGCTCCACCCATAAAGCGCATCACGATCGGACTATTGCTGTATTGGCGCAAGTCAGCCGGGATGCCGCCGGCGACCACCGCGCGCAAGCGTGGCATTTTTTGCTCCTGATCCATGGTCGAGCTTTTCTCCAGGCTACCCAGCAGCGCCGCGAGATGTGCGCCGGAAGAGTAACCCCAGGCGTTGACTCGATCGAGGTCGAGCTGGTAGCGCCCCGCGTTCGCGGCTAACCATTTGCGCGCCTGCTGTAGATCCTCGAGCTGGGCAGGATAGGTGTATCGGGGTGCAAAGCGGTAGTCCAGATTCATCACCGCATAGCCGCGCTCGGCCAGGTCACGGCTGATGCTCGTCATGTCCTCGCGGCTGCGATTGGCCCAGCCACCGCCATGTATCATCATCACCACAGGCAATAGGCCGCTTCTTTGTGGCAGATACAGGTCGGCCCCCAGGGCCTGCGGCCAGCCGGGTTGTGAATAGACGAAACGGGTAACTACCCTGTCCACCTCATACCCGGAATCGGTACGGGTAGTCGTCGATCCGGGTTCGGCACCTAAATGAACCTGGCATCCGGCAGACAGACAGCTAAGCAACAGTAACAGGTTGATGTTCAGTAGCAGGGCGCGTTTCATCGATCCATTTATGCGTGCTGGTGTTTGATGAGTGGTTAACATAATACTTACGCAGCAGCCTTGATGCTGGATCGTTGAATCGGGGAAAAGCGAATAAGTTTACCGCGTGATGCAGGCTGCAGCTGATGTACATCAATTGCTGATATCGTGTCGGCGCTAGGCTGAGGCTTTATCCTTGAAGG
>JAIBDO010000164.1 GCA_024686195.1 Gammaproteobacteria bacterium
CCAGAGTTACTTTTACTGCGTTGGCCAGGGTGTTTACGCCGTTGACCATGCGCGAACGCGCATCATCACCAAATTTTACGTCTTTTGCACTCATTTGCGTTTAACCTCTTAAAGTGTCTGAATTAATCTACGATCGCGATGATGTCATCTTCGCGCATGATCAGCAGTTCTTCACCGTCTACCTTGATTTCGGTACCGGAATACTTGCCGAAGTAAACTTTGTCGCCGACTTTTACGTCCAGTGCGCGTACATCGCCTGAATCAGTGACTTTACCGTTACCAGCTGCGAGAACTTCACCCATGCTGGGCTTTTCAGTGGCGGAATCAGGAATCACGATACCACCAGCAGTGGTACGCTCTTCTTCCTGACGCCTGACGATTACTCGGTCATGCAGGGGACGAATATTCATTATTACTACGCTCCGTTATTTTGTTAATGTTTCGCCATCCATTGTGGATGGACCTGTAAAATGCGCCGCAGGTTAGCACTCGCCGCTTGGGAGTGCTAATGATATTCAGCGACTTTTCGTAGTCAAGCAAAATGGGGAGGAAAATGAAGGTTTCAAGCGTAACGTCCGGAAAAAAGACGTTTTTTATCGGTTTTGAACGAAATTAGTCTTCGCGGTGGTAGTTTACGCCATCGATAACGTCGCCATTACCGCGTTTATCCGAATTGCCTTGCGCTGGCCTACCCGGCGGTGGGTCTCCCTGCATGCGATCGCCCTGCACAGATTGACCGTGTATGGTTTGCCCATGCATGGACGAGACCACCATACGCGAGGCAGCGGCAGTCGCCAGCCACATACGTGTCGGTGGAAACAGCAGCAGGAAACCGATGGTATCGGTAAAAAATCCGGGGGTGAGCAAAAATGCACCGGCCACTACCAGCGCCATACCCTCGAGCAGTTCGCGCGCAGGCAGCTGGTTTTCCTGCAATTTCTGTTGGGCACGGGTCAGGGTCGATAACCCCTGAATCCTGAGCAGCCAGACCCCGATCACGGCAGTCAGCACCACCAGGAGGATGGTCCAGCCGGCACCGATAACCTCGCCTACCTGGATTAACAGATAAATTTCGACAATC
Source organism: Gammaproteobacteria bacterium (assembly GCA_024686195.1). Taxonomy (GTDB): domain Bacteria; phylum Pseudomonadota; class Gammaproteobacteria. The sequence goes on from JAIBDO010000164.1 coordinate 1,082, forward strand.
GGTATTGCCAGGAATAAAAATACTATGAATGGGAACATTGGGCTAGCAAACGGTTAACATGGGTTGTCAAAAATAAAGCTATTACTATTGTGGTACAGCACTGTCGCATAAATGTGGTTAGCATACCAATTATTCCATAGCCGCCAGGTTATTCTGGTGTCAGAGCGCTGCCTGGCGATTACCTCCCGGCCCGATCTCGCCGGTGCCCGGCAGCAGGCACTCGATGGGTGAAAACTAATAGTTGAAAAAAAATGGCGGCGAGTGCAAACATATTGACGGAAATAGACTCTATATACCGCGGAAGGGTGAGGCCCGTGATGGCCGGGAACAAACGATATTCATCCAGGCCAGCGCAGCTCGACTCGGCGCACTTGAAAGGTGGCGGCAAAACTGCTCCTCCCTGCTGTGGCGACAATCCTGCATTTTAAGATAGACTCTAACGAACTCGACTACCTGAACTGGACAAACGCTTCAACTCGATGAAAATGTGCAAAAAAATCTTACACCTTGGCCTGTTGCTGCTGGCGCTGCAAATGTCGCTGGCCCCGGTCCAGGCTCAGGATGAAGAACTGCTGCCCCCTGAAGAAGCCTTCAGCCTGAGTGCCTGGTTAGACGGCGACCGGCTCGTTGCCGAATATCGCATTGCACCCGGTTATTACATGTACCGCGAACGATTTGATTTCGAGATCGTGAGCAGCGATACAGCCCTGCGTTTCGAGGATGCACAGATTCCAGCGGGTAAAATCAAGAACGATGAATTCTTCGGCGATGTCGAAATCTATCGGAACCGCGTCACTATCCATCTGCCAATTCGCTTTGACACAAGGCCCGACCGACTGGAGGTCAAGGCGACCAGCCAGGGATGCGCGGATATTGGCGTCTGCTATCCCCCGCTGAAACAGTTGTTGACGGTCGACATGGCCACGCAGGGAAAAATCACGCCTACCGCGTGGAACGCAGGGACAGGTAGCGCGGATACCGACAGCGATGACATAGCCGCTCTGCAGGCGCTGCTATCGGAAGTCACCAGCAATCTCGACAACCAGCAGCAAGCGAACAGCGCATCGAGCAGCACATCTGCTCTGGCATCGGACGACAACGGCAATGCACTGGCTACGCTACAGGCGCTCGGGCAGGATCTGGGCCTCGATGACGAAAGCGAAATACTGCATCCGGATCAGGCTTTTCTGCTGTCGGCAAGACTCGACGCCAACAACGTCATTCAAACCAATATGTTGCTGGCAGAGAATATCTATGTTTACCGCGACAAGATCAAGATCGCCCTGGTCAGCGCTGAAGGCCATGCACTGGGACCCATTTCCTTGCCGCGTGGCAAGAAAAAGGACGATGAGTTTTTCGGGCCCACCGAAGTCATCTATGACCAGCTAAACCTTGCGATTCCGTTGATGTCAGGTGCCAATGCCAGTAATCGAATTCAGTTGTCTTACAGCTATCAGGGCTGCGTCGAGGATCGCATCTGTTATCCACCGATCACCAAATACCTCGACATTGATGCGGGCGCCGGGCTGGTTCGGGTCGTCGATCAGCTCGACGCGGCAAATGCCGCCTCTGCCAGTCTGCCGGCCCTGCCAAAGTCAGGAGCTGCCGACCCAGGCAGTGTGGCACCGGTTTCGGAACAAGATCAATTTACCGCCTTCCTACAAGACAAAAGTCTGCTGGTAATCATCGGGTTGTTCTTTCTCGCCGGTGTCGGGCTTACCTTTACTCCCTGTGTATTCCCGATGATCCCGATTCTATCCAGCATTATCGCCGGTCAGGGTGAATCGATAACCACCTCACGAGCCTTCGTTTTGTCACTGGTCTATGTGCTGGCAATGGCGGTGACTTATGCACTCGCTGGTGCAGTCGCGGGCTATTATGGAAACGAATTCAATATCCAGATCTGGTTCCAGGATCCGATCATCCTGAGTGTGTTCGCCGCCATATTCGTACTGCTGGCACTATCGATGTTTGGCTTTTACGACCTGCAGATACCGAACGCCATCCAGTCACGCCTGACCTCGATCAGCAATAGCCAGCAAGGCGGCACCCTGATCGGCGTAGGTCTGATGGGCATTTTCTCGGCCATAATTGTCGGCCCCTGCATTACCGCGCCATTAGTCGGCGCACTGTTTTACATCACCCAGACCCAGGACTGGCAACTCGGCGGTCTCGCTCTGTTCGCACTCGGCATGGGCATGGGCATGCCGCTGCTGTTGATCGGCACATCGGCCGGCAATATTCTGCCGCGTGCCGGCAGCTGGATGGACGCGGTCAAATCCGCCTTCGGCATCATTCTGCTCGGTGTTGCCGTCTGGATGCTGGAACGCATTCTACCCAGCGCCATAACTATGGTGTTGATTGCCGCTTTGATGATCTCCTCGGCGGTCTATATGGGTGCGCTTGATTCATTGAGTGAAACCTCGTCGGGTTGGCGCCGCCTGTTCAAATCGCTTGGCCTGTTGATATTGATCTATGGCTTCGCCTACCTGATCGGCGCCGCGGCCGGCAGCAATGACCTGATTCAGCCACTGCGCGGCGTGACCACTTCAGCGGGTGGTTCGGCAGTCGAACAGCACCTCAGCTTCAGGCAGATCAAGGGGCAGCAGGGATTGCAACTTGCACTGAACGATTCCCGGCAGCAAGGCCGTGCCAGCATGCTCGACTTTTACGCAGACTGGTGCATCTCCTGCAAGGAAATGGAGAAATACGCATTTACGCATCCGGACGTCCTGTCGGGGCTCGCACAGGTGAACGCCCTGCAGGCGGACGTGACTGATAATGATGATCTCGATACGGCACTGATGAGTTCGCTCGACATTTACGGCCCACCCGCGATCCTCTTCTTTGATGCCAGTGGTCGTGAAATTCGCCATCGGCGTGTCGTCGGTGAAATGTCGGGTGACCAGTTCGCTGCCCACGTCAACGCAACCTTCCAGTGAAGCGCGATCATTTCCTGCTCGGTGCTATCGCACTGGGATCGTTGCTGGCCGGTGTGCTGTTATTCAAATTTTTACAACCACTGCCCGAGCAACCCCCTTCGACGACCAATATCGAGTTGCACTCAGTTCCGTTAACCGACATCGATGGCCAGCAAACGCTGCTCAAAGACTGGGCAGGCGATATCCTGATTGTGAACTTCTGGGCGCCCTGGTGTGCACCCTGCCGGCGTGAAATACCAGCGCTGATTGAGATACAACGCGAATACCGGGCACGCGGTGTGCACGTGCTGGGCCTCGCCTTTGACGGGGAGGAACAGGTACGCCGCTTCGCCACGGAATACCAGATCAGTTACCCGCTGTTCCTCACCGGCAACCGCAGCGCGATGTATAATGCGGCTTTCGACAACCCCAGTGGCAGCCTGCCTTATACAGCCCTGATCAGTCGAGATCAGAGCATTGTGTTTCAGCACAATGGTGAGTTAAGCGCGCAACAACTGCGAACTCAGCTTGAGGCACTGTTATAGGTTGTTGAGAACTTTAAACTTCAAGCCACATTGTCGGCAACTTCGCCTAACTAGCGCTTATCTTCAGAAAACTGGACTCTATCTGTCCAATATGTGAAAATCCTCCAAATCTTGATTTCAGGCGAGTAAAATACTCAAATGCCGCACATTCTGATCATCCATGGTCCTAATCTGAACCTGCTGGGAACCCGCGAACCAGAAGTCTACGGAACCGACACTCTCGCCGACATCGATCAGCAGCTGACTCAGCTTGCCGAGGAAAAGGGGATGACGCTGCAGACGTTCCAGTCGAACAGCGAAGGTGATATCGTCAGCCGCATTCAACAGGCCGCCGGGCAGATCGATTTCATCATTATCAATCCGGCTGCCTACACGCACACCAGTGTCGCCATACGCGATGCCTTCCTTGCCACCCGCATACCGTTTATCGAGGTTCACCTGTCAAATGTGTACGCGCGCGAGGAATTTCGCCAGCACTCCTATCTGTCTGATATTGCCACAGGCGTGATCAGCGGATTTGCTATCAATAGTTACCGGCTCGCACTCGAGGCGGCCAGCATCCATTGCCAACAATCCAGTTAATAAGAGGCCCGAATTAATGGATATTCGCAAGATAAAAAAATTAATCGAGTTGCTCGATGAATCCGGAATCGCCGAACTGGAGATAAAGGAAGGCGAGGAGTCGGTGCGCATCAGTCGTCAGACAACCAGCTATGCGCAGCCGATGGCCGCGCCCGCCCCCATGGCGGCGCCACTCCAGGCAGCACCAGCCGGGGCAGCAACGCCAGCACCAGCAGCCGCACCGGTCGAATCCGGACACCAGGTAAAGTCACCAATGGTCGGAACCTTTTACAACAAGGCCTCGCCGACATCTGCACCCTTCGTCACCCAGGGACAACAGGTCAATGCAGGCGATACGCTGTGCATTATTGAAGCGATGAAAATGATGAACCAGATCGAGGCTGACAAGAGCGGCACGATCAGCGCCATCCTCGTTGAAGACGGCAGCCCGATCGAATTCGATCAAGTGCTGTTTGTCATAGAGTAGACTGCCGTGCTCGAGAAAATTGTTATTGCCAATCGCGGCGAAATCGCACTGCGTATCTTACGCGCCTGTCGTGAAATGGGCATCAAAACGGTTGCGGTACATTCCACCGCGGACCGTGATCTGAAACATGTACGCCTGGCCGATGAGTCGGTTTGCATCGGACCGCCCTCGTCTCTGGAGAGCTATCTGAACATTCCGGCGCTGATCTGTGCGGCCGAATTGACCAATGCCGATGGCATTCATCCCGGTTACGGATTTTTATCAGAGAACGCCCAGTTTGCCGAACAGGTCGAGTCCAGCGGATTCAAGTTCATCGGCCCGAGCGCAGATTCCATTCGCACCATGGGCGACAAGGTTGCTGCCATCGCGGCAATGAAAGAGGCCGGGGTACCGACGGTGCCGGGTTCGGATGGACCGCTCGACGACGACGGCAAGAAATCCCTTGCCATGGGTCGCTCAATTGGCTACCCGGTCATCATCAAGGCCGCTGGTGGCGGTGGTGGTCGAGGCATGCGCGTCGTGCACGACGAAGAGAGCCTGTTGAATTCGATCGAGTTAACCCGATCAGAAGCGGCGGCCGCATTTAATAATGACGTCGTCTACATGGAGAAATTCCTCGGCGCACCGAGGCACATCGAGATCCAGGTGCTCGCTGACGCACACGGCCACGCCATACACCTTGGCGAACGCGATTGCTCCATGCAACGCCGCCATCAGAAGGTAGTCGAAGAAGCGCCCGCTCCCGGTATCACCGAGGAACAGCGTAACCGGATCGGTAAGCGCTGCGCCGACGCCTGTATCAAAATGGGTTACGAAGGCGCCGGTACCTTTGAGTTTCTCTACGAGAACGACGAGTTTTATTTTATCGAGATGAATACGCGGGTACAGGTGGAACATCCTGTCACCGAGATGATTACCTGGGTGGATATCATCAAGGAGCAGATTCTGATCGCCTCCGGTTATCCGTTGCGCTTTAAGCAGGAAGACATCCAGGTGCATGGTCATGCCATCGAGTGTCGTATTAACGCCGAAGACTCGCGTACCTTTCTACCCTCACCCGGCAAGATAACGCTGTATCACGCGCCCGGGGGTCCTGGAGTGCGCATGGATTCGCACATCTATAATGGCTACACCGTGCCACCCTACTACGACTCGATGATCGGCAAATTGATCACCTACGGCAGTTCGCGAGAAACCGCCATTGCGCGTATGAACGGGGCCCTGTCGGAAATTGTCATCGAAGGCATCAAAACCAACATTGACCTGCAAAAAGATATCTTGAGCGACGAGAATTTTGCCGAGGGTGGCACCGACATCCACTATCTCGAGAAAAAACTCGGGCTCGACTAGACCGTCTGACGATGACCTGGCGGAAACTCAGTCTCACCTGCCAGGCGGCACAGCTGGACGAGATCGAAGACCTGATGATGGAGCTCGGCGCGTTGAGCATCTCCCTTGCGGACGCTCACGATGAACCA
>JAIBDO010000166.1 GCA_024686195.1 Gammaproteobacteria bacterium
CTGATTCATCCTGGTTGTGCGCCACTTCTCATTACGTTCATGAAATTTCAGCAGTTTTTTTTTACTCTGCTAGTCTAAATAACGAAATAAAAAATTGGTAATAACATAAATCCAGGGGTGGCTTCCCCTAAATTAATAAATCATTTTTATACTCTCTTGCTTCTCAATAGAGCGCGCCTGGGAGTTGTAATATTCGAATCATTATATCAATGCATTTCTTTCAGATTTGAGGAGAAGTACTAGTGAAAAACATTCGGTCTGCAGTTCGCCCAATTGGATTTGTCCTTGTTTTACTTTTCGTCGCGTCTTGTGGCGGTGGCGGTGGCGGGGGCAGCAGTGATGCTGCCACCACTGATGCAACAGCAAGTACTTCATTAAAAGGAACCGCGGCAGCCGGTGCACCAATAATAGGAACGGTTACGGTTAAAGGCTCATTGGGTATGTCCAAATCGGCGTTAATCGAAGCAGATGGCACCTACGACGTGGATGTGACCGGATTAACGGCGCCTTATCGTCTGCGAGCGCAGGGCACAGTCGGTGGTCGTACTTACAAACTCCACTCATACGCAGAAGCGGCCGATGTGGGTGGTAATGTCAATATCACACCCTTTACTGATTTGATCGTGGCCAATGCCGCAGGGCAAGTTGCAGCAGCTTTTTTCGATTCGAATACGCCTGCAGATCTGGATCCGGCTGAAATCGAAGCCCAGGAAGATGCCCTGCAAGCCAAGCTACAGACGATATTCACCGCACTCGGAATAGAAACGGCGATTAACTTGTTAAATTCGACCTTTAGCGCCGACCATTCGGGTCTGGACGCGGCCCTCGACGTCGTGCGTATCGAAGTCGATCCGGATCTTCAGGTAGCAACCATTACCAACCTGCTGGAGAATACTACCGTTTCGGATAGCCTCACTGACACCGAGGACAACACGGATGTCCTCGACGCCGACCCTGACACGATCAACGCGGGTGTATCGGATATTCAGCTGATTGCCGGCAGGTTTGATGCGTTAACCGCTGCATTTGCCAATGGTTTACCGACACAAGCCTCGATCGTAGATATATTTTCCGCGGATTTTTACGACGAAGATGAACCCCGGGGACCCTGGTTGACGGACATTACAACAGACCCAAGTCTTGTTGGACTTGCCTTCGGTATTGTCGCGGTTTCAGACCTGGACTCTACCGCGGGGACTGCCACGGCGACCGTTAACGTCAGCCTCAATGGCCTTGTCGATCCGGAACCCATTATCTGGTTGATGGGCAGAGATGCCACCCTGGGCCGGCAGATTCGCGGTGACCAGCGCATCGTGGATACCTACTTCAGCTTTCATTGTAACGATAACGATGGTGACGGTGGCTTTGCCGGAGCTTGCGGTGTCAATACCCAGGTATGGGACGAAGACTTCAGCAATAATGGCACCGGGAATGCGGAAATTGCGTCGGCTAAAGTGAGTGTTATCAACGGCACCGATGGCACCACGGTTCGCGATGTGATTTACCTGGGTACACCAGCGTTTTCCTCAGCGGGAGACGTACAGGTTTACAACGAAGGAACTGGACAGTACCAGGGCGACTACCGGGGCTTCGGAACAGGAGCAGGTGAAATTGATTTTGCCATCTTCGCCGCCGGGGATATCATTCAATACGAGCTTTATACGACTGACCTGGATGTAAGCACCCCGGCTTCGCCCCAGGTAACCGGAACCGTGGTCGCGACCTATACGGACACGCTGATATTTGCGCCTTCTGAGGTTGCCTTGTATCCGACGGCGACAGCAGCAACCTTGACGGCGATAGATAATTTCGCCCTCGGTAGTGACCTGACTATCGCCTGGACATTGGCAGATGGCACGCGCAACAGCGAAGTGCTGGTGCAGATCAGCGATAACGCGGGTAATCGTCTCGAAATCTGGGACGAAACCTTTGGCACCACGGGCACCAGCACGACCATCGATTCGGCCGAGCTGGATGCAACTGCAGCGAGTAATGCCAGTCTTAACGGCAACGCCGCAAACTACGAGCTGCTGGTCAGGATTTATGCCGAGGACGAGGTAACCGGACAGGACCATTCGCGCGATTACACGGCGACCGATCTGTCCATACCGCCACCACCGGCAGCCCTGGCCTGTCACTACGAGTCCGGTTGGGATGACGCGGCTGATGGCGGGCTTGGTGCTCCAGTAAATCCGAATAGTTTCGCCGACTACGAAGAGTCCCTGGCGACTTGCGCCAGCGACGGCACGCCTGCCCAGTCGTTTACTGCCGCAAATATCGAAGGTAGTTCTTTTGACGATGCCGGTGAAACCACCACGTTTAATGCGCTGGGTGGCGCCGCCGGCACCGAGGCTGACCGGGGTACCGGAACTGTCGACGATGGAGTCGACACTATCGTTTTCAACTGGTATGTCGAAGACGCTACCTGTTCTGGCTGTGCCCACAGCTACGTAGTGCTCTATTCCGACTCGACGATAGATCCTGTAAATATACCCGCTGGAGTTAGTTTCAGAGAGACAACTGCTCTGACTGAGGTGGTGGGAACTCCGGGAACTCCCGGGGCTGTTTATTCCTTCCATCGCTATTCTGAGCAGTCTAACTACAGTACCGATGGCCTCGTTCGTGCCACCGGATCTGACGGTGAAATCTGGAATTCAGATAGCACGCTTCAGTAATAGCAAGGTAGTCATTTCCAACCCTGATAAGCCGCTCAATTTGAGCGGCTTTTTTTATGAGTATCTCGGTTGGGTTGGTAACTGCCGCCCATTTCAACTAGCACGGCGGCTACTTGCATTACCCGGAAATACGAAACCTGGCGATGTGACCCCGGGCAGGTGAAATCGGCGTCATGCTGGTATCTCAGGCCTTCTCCATTCGTCGCCAGACCATCGATATATCAGGTAGCGGATCATCCCGGCAATTCAATCCAGGCTTCCACGGTGTTGGATTTCTGCCAGCCCGGGGACGCGAATGGGAAACGGCGTATGACTGTGAGCGCGCTTATTTCGACGATGATTTCAGTACGAAGTCTTCGAATTTCTTGTCGATGCCGAGCACGTGTAATTTGAGCCACTTGTAGAGAAAGTCAGATAGCGACTCCTGCAGGGCCAGGTGCACACTGGGATCGGTATCCATCATCGCGGCAAGTTCTTCGCGAAAGCGATTGTGCGCTTCGATGTGGGGCGCCGCATGCGGATAGTCGAGGGTTCCCATGTAGGTTTCCTCGAGAATGAAGTGATGCTCGGCATAGAGTTTCAGCCGCAGCAGTATGTCCGGATCAAAGGGTACTTCCTTGATCTGGTCGATCAGTTCGAACAGAACCTGGTGCTGCGTGTCCTGCCAGATGATGTCGCTGGTTTTCTGCATCGCACCGATTACGGGGACAAGAGGTAACCACAATAGAGGAAAAGTCCCTGCCGGGATTTGATCCTGGTCAATGATCAGTGGATGGGCAGCATGGTGGTTTACTGCGGATGCGACTATTCGGTAGTAGTGAATGACCGTTCTGACATCTCACCGCAATCCGGACATGTGCGTGCTGCGACGCGCGGTAATCGTTTAACAATGTGTGTATGATCCGCAGAATCTTCTGCCACGTGCTGAGGATTAATCACGGTATGGTCTTCGATTCTGCTTTCGCAGAATGACATGCACAATTCCTTTCAGTGTTCTGGAAGGAAAGTTTTAGCCAAAGGAGTAATGATGGATAACGATTTATTTGAGAAAGGCCTGGCACAGCGTAAAGCGACACTCGGTGCCGAGTACGTGGAGAAAAACCTGGCCGCCGCCGATGACTTTACCCGGCCTTTTCAGGAAGCGATGACGGCCTGGTGCTGGGGTTTCGGCTGGGGTGACGATGTTATCGAGCCAAAAACGCGCTCCATGATGAACCTGGCAATGATCGGCGCGCTTGGCAAGATGCACGAGTGGGAAATCCATTGCCGTGGTGCTATCAGTAACGGTGTCAGCAAGGAAGAGATTCGCGCGATTATTCACGTTGTCGGTATTTACTGTGGCGTGCCGCAGTCACTCGAGTGTTTTCGCGTCGCACGCAAGGTGCTTGAGGAAGACGGTCAGCTGTAGCTAATTCGGCACTGGATAACGGCTTCAAAGATATCCAGTGCTGCATCGAGTTTCCTGCGCTTGACGGTCACCGACGGGCGCAGAGTCTGTAGCCAATCGGCACCGATCTTGTAGCTGAACCTTCGTGCCAGCGAGTGGTTGATATGATCTTCGGCCGGTTGCGGGGCTGCCATGCCAGATCGTTGGTGAGCGGTCTCTTGCCGTGTGGGTTGGGGCCTTAGAGCAGGGTTTTACGCATCACTTTCGCGAGCGGCTTCGAGCCCATCTGGTCGAGCTGGTCGACAACACCCTGGTGATCCGCGGCCGGGCGGTTCTGACTCAACTTGTATTTGCACTGCACTTCGTCGATGGTGATTTCGACGCCGATGATCGCTTTCAGCATAGCCTCACGATACTGCGGTTGCCAGGGGGCTTCAAAGCCGGATTCATAGCGCTCACTGAGTGCTTCGACTATTTCAGCTACTGCTGAATCATCGTCAAGCACCCGGCAATGCCCATAGATATGCACGGCCTGGTAGTTCCAGGTGGGTACGCCCGGGTTTTGATACCAGCTTGGAGAAATGTAATCGTGCGGGCCGAGAAAAGTGATCAGTACCTGCTGGTCAGCTAACTGCTGCCATTGCGGGTTTTGACGTGCCAGATGACATCGCAGTGTTTTTCGATCATCAGCGATCAGAAACGGCAGGTGTGATGCGTAAGGCCTGTTGGCATCGATTGAAACAAGCTGGCCGAAGGCATTGGCGTCGATAAACGCGAAAATCTCGTCTTCCTCAGAAACCTTGAAATGATCGGGTACATACATGACGAATCTGTTTCTCCAGCAGCAGGTGGGTTAACGGTTGTCGAGCATCATTATAGGAAAAAGCGATTAGCGCTACCCGCATTATTTATGAGGCAGCTATGTAGCGGATCGCGAAATTAATATCTATGCAAATCACCCATACTCATGTCTGGCAACTCGAGTTGGCTGTGCGCAAGCCTTGCTGGCTATTCAGAGGCGCCCCAAGATCAAGCAACTGGATTTAATAATCCTGCGCATTGATGCCGTTTTAACGGTGGATCCGGTTTTACGAATGGTCGGGTAGTATTTATACTGCGTTTCCGCGATAACTTAAGGTGAGTGCCGATATGCTCCACGCTAAACAGGACCTCGACAAAGACCCCGTCGCACAACAGTCAACAATACTGGAACAGGTGCCGATCATCGATATCGCCGAATTGAGGGTCGATTCTGCCGCGCCGCTAGCCAGGCCCGCCGTCGATAGTATTGCCGAGGCCTGTAGCAGCTGGGGATTTTTCCAGGTGACCAATCATGGTATTTCGCAGGACCTTATCGACCAGGTGTGGCAGCAGACGCGCAGATTCTTCGATTTGCCGATTGAACGCAAGATGTCGGTGTTGCGCAGCCGTGAGAATCCCTGGGGTTTTTACCATAACGAACTCACCAAGAATCAACGCGACAAAAAGCAGGTCTTCGATTTTACCCGTGAAGGAACGGACCCGATCTACGGCCAAAGCAATCGCTGGCCTGGCCAACAGGAAGCGTTCAAATCGACCATGCAGGAGTATTTCACGGCCTGCACGCAGCTTTCATTGCAGCTGCTGGAAGCTTTCTGCATCGGGCTGGATTTGCCGGCTAAATTCATGCATGCCGATTTTGCCAGTAACCACACCGGCTTCCTGCGGCTCAATTATTACCCGGTGCACGACCCCATCGAGGGTGCTGCCGATGACTACCAGGCGGTCGCCGACCTCGGTGTGCATCATCACACTGATGCGGGTGCGTTGACCGTGCTGATCCAGGACGAGGTCGGTGGGCTGCAGGTCCACCGCGATGGCTATTGGTATGACATTCCACCGGTTCCGGGCGCCATCGTTATCAATACCGGCGATATGATGCAGGTTTGGTCGAACGACACTTATCATGCCCCGGTTCACCGGGTGTTGGCGATGGATGCCCGCGATCGCTACAGTCTGCCGTTCTTCTTCAATCCGGCTGCCGACGCCCGGGTAAGCCCGTTACCGAGCGTCGCCAACGAGCAGAATCCGAGCCGATACAAGCCGATCGAGTGGGGTAGTTTCCGTGGTAAGCGCTCCGACGGGGACTATGCCGATTACGGTACCGAAGTGCAGATTTCCCAGTTTCGCAGATAATTATGCGCTGGGTTTTCGGAGTTCCTGCTGAAGCGTCACTGCATCGCTAGATGATACGTTATCGCCCCCCCGCACCACGAAAATCACCCTATATAACGCCCGAGGGCAAGCGTACGCTGTTGTCCGAGCAGAAAGCGCTGTGGCTGCGCCGCCGAGAAGTGGTGGCGGCGTTATCAGCCGCGGCCGCGGAGGGCGATCGCTCTGAAAATGCTGAATATATATACCGCAAGAAGGAACTGCGGGAAATCGATGGCCGGATTCGTTATTTACAAAAACGTCTACCGGATCTCAATGTAATCGACAAAAAACCGGCAAGCTCTGCCCATGTGTTCTTCGGTGCCACGGTTACGCTTGAGGATAAAGACGAAGCATTGGTCTGTTATCGCATCGTGGGTCCGGACGAATTCGATCACGCTGAGCATTACATCAGCGTTGACTCCCCGCTAGCGCGCTCATTGTTGAAGCGCGAGTTGGGCGACGAATTCGAGGTCGAAGTGCCGAATGGCCGCCAGGCTTATTGCATCGTGAACATCGCCTATTGATGATGTGACGTTGCAGATACCGTGCTTGTGCAGGCAGTAAAAAGCGGTTGGTTTTGAGTATCGATAGTGAAAAATGACGTGATCTGGCTTTGCCATTAATCAGGGTCTTGCTATCGGTTTTAGTTTTGACAAAGGGATGATAAAACGGTTTAGTGTTTGACTATGAGCTTGACTACTACCCATAAGATGGTCGGAAATTCCGCTGCAGGAATTTTGCTGCTGGTAGTCAGTTCGTTGCTTTCGCTTTCGGCCGATGC
>JAIBDO010000173.1 GCA_024686195.1 Gammaproteobacteria bacterium
CCTGTGCCCGACATCAAGCTCAAGCAGGTCGAGCGCCTGCGCCACCATCTGCCGATTGATGTCAGTATTGACCTGCACAAAATCGAGCGCATTGAAGCCGATACGGACGTCGCTGTCGCGGTCCGGCTGCAGGTAGAGCTCTGACTGCTCGGGATACAGGGGCACTACCGTATCCGGACCGCCCGGTTGCAGCAAAACATGAAAGTTGTGCTCTATGGCAAACTCCCTGAGGCGTAAACGATCATGTTCGGACAGCGCTTGCAGGTGTCTGAACACCAGTTGCACCTGATCCGCATCCGCAGCCACTTCGATCTGTGGTATCTGCGCATGCGCGTCTAGCCCGCCAATCAAATCGGATAACAGCTCGAGTTGATGACCCACCGCCGGCAGCAAAACTTCACAGCGCGTCATGTCCGCAATGTAAGGCGCATTGCGTTCGCGAAACCCGACCAGCACACGGCCCTTTTTGGCAACATGCTTGACGCCGAGACGAGCCTTGTTGCGATATCCCCAGGCACCGGCGCGCAACGGTTCCAATAGCTGTTGAGATTCGAGGCCGGCATGTGTCATCATTTCCAGCAGCGCGGCCTGTTTGAGACTCACCTGATCGTCGTTGTCCAGATGCTGCAGACTGCAGCCGCCACAGACCTGGAAAGCATCACAGCGCGGCGCGATCCGCTGCGGCGCTGCCTCGATGACCTCGAGCGTGGTCGCCTGATCATAATTACGCGTGCTCTTCAACACCTGGATCAACACCGTCTCACCCACCAGCGCACCGAAGACGAAGACCGTCTTGCCATCGATATGCGCAATACCACGGCCTTCGTGCGACATCGACTCGATGGTGACCTGCTGCGGCTCGGGCCGCTTGTTACGTCGACTTCGTCTAGACATCGTGCCAGGCCGCTTCGAATTCCATAAGATGCGGTAACTCCGATGATTTCAGACTATCGCGCACGCGCTCGCATTCACTGCGATACTGGACCTGATCGAGGTTGCCACGGCTACGTTCAAAATTAAGAAATACCAGGTAAGTATTCAACACGTCGGTTTCGCAATAGTTGCGAATCTCTTCGATCTGCCCCTGTTGGTAGGCATCCCAGACTTTCGCCCCGCTCATGCCCATTTTCCCCGGAAACCCGCACAGACCGGCAATTTCATCCAGTGGCGCACTCGCGCGTGGCTGGTGCGCCGCCAGCACATCCATCAAGTCGGTGTGACGTTCGTGAAAGCGGCTCAGGTAATTGTTGTAGCGGAAGCTGGTGTCGTTCTGTCCGTTTTCCCAGTAATGCGCGGCATTGATCGGATATAGCAGGCAACGATAGTGAATAACGGGAAGATCAAATCCACTGCCATTCCAGGACACCAGCCGCGGCGTGTAGCGTTCTATCCCGCTGAAAAAGCGCTGCAATAAATCCTGTTCGTCCGATTCCGCGCTACCGAGCGACCACACCTTGAACTGATCGCCCGTGCGCAAAACCGCTGAAATTGCCACGACACGATGCAGGTGATGACGCAGAAAGTCGGTTCCCGCCTTTTGCCGACGTAATTGAAACACGGCGCGCGCCACATCATCATCAGACAGACCATGCAAATCATAAATACGTCGACAGCCGTCAATGTCGGGGATGGTTTCAATATCGAATACAAATACATTCATAAACAGGCTCGCTTCAGTTTTACTGAAAAACTCCGGTAGTCAGATATCGGTCACCGCGGTCGCAGATAATGGTCACGATGTGTGCATTCGTCAACTCGGCGGACAAACGCAGGCTGGCAGACAAGGCGCCACCCGATGATATGCCGCAAAAAATGCCTTCCTGTGCGGCGAGCGCCAGGGTGAACTTCTCGGCCTCGGCACGCGACACGTCGATAATTCTATCGACAGCCTGCGGCTGGTAAATTCTGGGCACATAGGCCTTCGGCCAACGGCGAATTCCAGGAATGGCCGAACCATCCGTCGGTTGTACGCCGACGATCTGAATTTGTGAGTTCACTTCCCTGAAAAAACGCGAACATCCCATGATGGTGCCGGTCGTACCCATCGAACTGACGAAATGCGTTACGCTGCCCTCAGTTTGCTGCCAGATCTCTGGAGCGGTGGTTTCGTAATGCGCGCGCGGGTTGTCCGGATTGGCGAATTGATCAAGCATCTTCGCCTTGCCCGCAGCATCCATTTCGACGGCAATATCACGCGCCTTCATCATGCCTTCCTGTTCGCTCACCAGAATGATCTCGGCGCCATAGGCCCGCATCGTGGTCACGCGTTCGTGGCTCATGTTATCGGGCATCACCAGGGTCAGTCGATAACCGCGCATCGCCGCCACCATGGCGAGCGCAATGCCCGTATTGCCACTGGTGGCTTCCACCAGGGCATCACCCGGCTTGATATCACCGCGCGCTTGTGCGTGGTCAATCATGCTAAAGGCCGCACGATCTTTAACCGAACCGGCAGGGTTACTGCCTTCGAGTTTTACCGATATACGGTTACCCAGGTCGGCTCCGAGACGCTGTAATGTGACCAGAGGTGTATTTCCGATATAATCTTGCAGCAACATATTCCTTAACGCAAAGCGACCCGGCATGGGATTCCGGGGATGATTCTACTGTAATGACGAAACGCAGATAAGCGATTTCTGCCCTCCGGAGAGAAATCATTTACATTGAGATTTTTAGTCACTTGGGAGTAGTTCGCCTTCGACACAGCGGTTTGATGCAGCAGCCGTGGGCAACGGTGATTGCGCCCGATTGCCGGCTGCGCAGACATTGTCAAATTGATATCAAGCGCAGCCGATTACGCACCAGAGTTCTACAGCAGTTAGTCGCGCCTTTGGTACTCAGCTCGGCAACACCGACGATCATGGCCAACCCGATCGATGCAGCCGTCAAAGCCAGGACAAGCGACATCATTCATCTCGACGCGGCATCTGCAACCCGAAAGCCTGCTGCGGACGCCGCCTCGTTTTTCAGATTGTTATTGAAATCCAACTTTAAGCCTGAATCCGTGGCCTGCCGAAGTCAGAGCCTGCAGTCGCAACTCGAACGAATCCAGTCATGAGGAACCTCAGTCTCAAGTACCAGATTCTGCTGATCACCTTGATCCCCGTATTGCTGATTGATATTTTTTTCACCATTGCGCATATCAACAACAGCATCGATCAGGAAAACGACATGCTGCGCAACAAGGGTCATATCATCGCCCGCCAGATCGCCAGTGCCACGGAGTTCAACCCGCCTGGCGGCAATGCCAGCCAGATACAAAGCCTGCTCAATCAGTCCGTGAACGACCGGGATGTGATGTTGGCCTCGGTCTATAATCGCGACGGCAAGCTGGTTGCCGAGACCGCCAGTATCGACTTCAAGCGAAGCGATTCCTCCGATTATTTTTACATTCGCGAGGAGATACTGTCGGCCGGCATTGAACATCCCGGTTCATTAACTTCGCTCATTGAGGAGAAGCAACAACCGCTGCTGCTGGGTTCGGTAAACCTCTACCTCTCACGCCTGCACCTGCGACAAAAAACAATGCAAAGCTTTACCGAAGCGACCGTCTTTTTCATCGCGATCCTGGTCGTAGCGATACTGCTTACCACCATCATCAGTCGTCGCATCACCACACCGATCTCGCGCATGGTCGAACATTTGCGTCTCGTCGAAACCGGCCAGCTGGGAAAAACAATCGAAGCGACCGAGGTCAGCGAAATCGGCTCATTGCAGCTGGGCTTCAACCGTATGACCCAGTCTCTACTCGCCAATCGACGTCACCTCAACCACCGCATCCAACAGGCCACGCAACAGCTTAATGAAGCCATAACCGACCTCGAGTCAAAGAATCGCGAACTTGGTTTCGCACGTGATCTGGCACAGGATGCCAATCGCAACAAGTCTGAATTCCTCGCCAATATGAGCCATGAAATACGCACACCGATCAATGGCATCAATGGATTCATCAGCTTGCTCGACCAGGCCAGCCTCCAAGCATCGCAGCAACAATATGTTGACATCATCAAGAAGTCGAGCAGTGACCTGGCCGCCATCGTAGACGAAATACTGGATTTCTCCAAAATGGAATCTGGAAAGATGCATATCGTCGACGAAACATTTGACCTCCATGAAGTCATCGAACAAACCCGCAGCCTGCTGTTTATCAACGTGCTGACCAAGAATATCGATTTGAATCTGATCATTTTCAGCGACACTCCTCGCTGGGTGATCGGCGACAAACTGCGACTCAAACAGATCCTGCTCAATCTGATCGGCAATGCGATAAAGTTCACCGACCATGGTCGGGTGGTTGTCAAAGTCAGTGTGGAAGAGCTGAACGAGGAGCAGGTCGATGTCCTGATTTGCGTGGAGGATAGTGGCATCGGCATTTCCACAGCAGATCAGAAATTACTCTTCCGGGCCTTCAGCCAGGTGGAAAGTTCCGACACCCGTCGATTTAGCGGTACCGGGCTGGGGCTGATGATCAGCCAGAATCTCGCCAGTTTGATGGATGGCGACATCTCCATGCGATCGACCTCGGGCCAGGGTTCACAATTCAGCCTGCGGCTGCCCTTCAAGCTGGCGGTATCCAGCGACGCGCTTGCAGGCAGCGAAGTCGAAGCGGTGAGCGCTTTAATCTTTGCCACTGAACGAGCCGACCTGATGGAGCTGCGTTCGCTGTTTGACCGTGCAGGGATTATTACGGAAGGCGAACTGATCGATACCGAGGCTGGAGTAGAGCCACTGCTGGACACTATCCAGCGTAATCTCGGCTGCCTCGATCTGTTGGTGTTTGACCTGCGCCATCTCGACCTTGCTGTGGATCGATTAATCGACCTTGAGGCTCTGGCAGCGCTGCGCATCATCGTCATGGACTATGACCCGGGTATCAACTTACCGGTCCGCTCAGACAGGGCCGAATTCGTATCAATCATAAGCACCAGTCGGCGCATTGCGCAGATTGTTTACCAGAATACGATCGAGGATACACAGTCCGAAGTAAAAGAACCGAATGCTTCGCAACTCTGCAAAAACGTGCTGTTGGTCGATGATAACCCGATCAATCTGAAACTGGCGAGCGAGCTGATCCGCCTGTGGGGACATCAGGTACACGATGCCGAGAACGGGGAGCAGGCATTGGAGATCTATCAACGCGAAAAATTTGACCTGGTGATTCTCGACATTCAAATGCCCGGTATCGACGGGATCCGTTTGTTACAGATGATGCGCGAATGTAACCCGACAGACGCTACCCCGATCGTTGCCCTGACCGCCAATACACTCAATAGTGAAGCCAGCCGCCTGCAGGAACTCGGCTTTGACTATTTCCTCGGCAAACCGATCGACGAGACCCAGTTTCGCGCCCTGCTCGACCGCCAACTCGTCCGCCGCTCGGTAGCAGAAGAGGACCCGCCCTACTCGTCGCTGCAAGATTGCACGCTCGACTATAACCGCTCGCTGCGTCTGTCTGCCGGCAATGAAGACCTGCTGAAACAAATCCTTGCGATCCTGCAACTTGATATTCCGCAGCAACGTCAACAACTCGCGGATGCATTCGCTGACGGGGACTATGCTCGCCTGGGGACACTGGCGCACAAGCTGCAGGGGGTAACCTGCTACGTCAGCCTGCCTCGCCTGAGGCGCAGCGTAGTGGCCCTCCAGCAACAGCTCGCCAACGAGGACGCTGGCTCTATGAGTCAACTGAAAGAAGAACTGGACCGGGAACTCGAGGCCGTCGCGCAGGAAGTGGCGCGTTACCAGGCACAGCTGGAAGATGAACCTTTAGCGAACTAGGATTCGAGAACCACCATCGCCACTGCATAGTGTTTTTCATCCGATAGCGACACCAGTGCATTACGAATCTGTAAACGTTCTACCAGGGGACTTGCCGCATCAAGAAAGCGTAACACCGGTTTACCCAGGGCATCGTTATCGATCTGCATCCCCTGAAAACCCAGTTCGCCACCGATGCCTGTTCCACAGGCTTTGGCCACGGCTTCCTTGGCTGCGAAGCGCAGCGCGAGATAACTGCAGTTACGGTCACGACGCCGGTATTCGGTTAATTCGTCCGCGGTCAATATTCGGCCGGCAAAGCGATCA
The DNA here is from genome assembly GCA_024686195.1 of Gammaproteobacteria bacterium. Lineage (GTDB taxonomy): Bacteria > Pseudomonadota > Gammaproteobacteria. The sequence goes on from JAIBDO010000173.1 coordinate 6,085, forward strand.
CCGAACTTTTTGTGCAGCTTCTCAAAACGTGCAATCTCGACAATATCGACGCCGATGCCGACGATCATGAACCCTGGGCTCGCGCCGCCAGCAAGATTTCCTTGATATCACGAATCGCTTTGTCGAGCCCCAGAAAAACCGCGTCGGCGATGATCGAGTGGCCGATATTCAACTCACTCACTAACGGGTTCGCGGCAATCGGACGCACGTTGTGGCGATTCAATCCGTGTCCGGCATTAACCTGAAGACCCTTTGCATGAGCATAGGCAATCGCATCGTTCAACTTTTCCAGCATAGCGGACTGTGCCTCTCCGTGGGCATCTGCATAGTGCCCGGTGTGGATCTCGATGCAGGGTGCCCCACAGGCAACAACCGCGTCGATCTGCTCGTGGCTGGCATCGATAAAGGGAGACACGCGCGTACCCACCTCGGCGAGGCGCTCACAGGCAACCCGGACCTGCTCGAACTGGCCTGCTACCTCAAGCCCACCCTCGGTCGTCAGCTCCTCGCGCTTCTCAGGAACCAGGCAAACATCCTCAGCCCTGAAGTCACAGGCAAAATCGAGCATTTCGTTGGTGATCGCGATCTCCAGATTCAATTTGGTATTGACCACCTGCTTTAACAGCAAGGCATCACGTTCCTGAATATGTCGACGATCTTCGCGCAGGTGAAAGGTAATCGAATCGGCACCCGCATACTCGGCGAGCTGGGCG
>JAIBDO010000082.1 GCA_024686195.1 Gammaproteobacteria bacterium
CCAATTTTCGCGTCTGCAAAAAGAACAATTACGCTCGGTCGCGCAACCGATCTGGAACAACATTATCGAGGCGGCACGCGAACGCGATTACGCCCGCTTTTCGCGTGGATTTTCCAACGACCTGCTGGCGAAACTTTCAGAAGAACACTTTCGAGAAAGCGTTAAAGATTTCCCACTATTGACGACGATTGAACCCGGCTTCGAATTCATCGACTCCATTCACCGGGAGAATTCAGTCACCATATTATGGCGCCTGACCAGCGCCACTTACGCCGGTGAATTTCTGGGTTTGCTGACCTTGCAAAGCGGCGACAAGGGTATGGAGATCAGCGCAGTCTCGGTGAACTGACAACCGCGGCGTTGACCGGCTCGTTGACCGGCCAACGTCCTCGAGTCAACGCCTTCGAGTTAACGCGATCAATCAGTGCCACCCACGGTGATTTCATCGATCTTGAGAGTCGGCTGCCCTACCCCGACCGGCACCGACTGACCTTCCTTGCCACAGACCCCAACGCCCTGATCGAGTTCCAGATCATTGCCGACCATCGATATCTTGCCCATGACTTCGGGTCCAGATCCGATCAATGTGGCGCCCTTGACGGGCGCGGTTATCTTGCCGTCCTCGATGAGATAGGCCTCAGACAATGAAAACACGAAGCGGCCAGAGGTAATGTCTACCTGACCACCGCCAAAGTTCACCGCATAAAGCCCCTTTTTCACCGAACGGATAATTTCCTCCGGCTCGCTCTCACCGGGCAACATGTAGGTATTCGTCATGCGCGGCATCGGCAGGTGCGCAAACGATTCGCGCCGCCCATTAGAGGTTGAGTGCGTCCCCGTCAAACGCGCATTCATCTTGTCCTGCATATAGCCCTTGAGAATACCGTTTTCGATCAGGGTCGTGCATTGTGCGGGAACTCCCTCGTCGTCGATACTGAGCGAGCCACGACGGTCAGGCAAAGTGCCATCGTCAACGATGGTGCACAGGCTGGAAGCAACCTGCTCACCAATACGGTTACTGAATGCCGAGGTTCCCTTGCGATTGAAGTCGCCTTCCAGTCCGTGACCAACGGCCTCATGCAGCAACACGCCGGGCCAGCCCGGCCCCAGGACTACCGGCATCGCTCCGGCAGGTGTGGCCACTGATTCCAGGTTCGTGGATGCCTGACGTACTGCCTCACGCGCCAGTTCATAAGGACCATCACTATTGAAAAAGATGTCATAGGCGTGCCGCCCACCGGCACCCGCACTGCCCTGTTCACGCCGTTCATCCTGACGCATCAGCACGGTAACGTTGAGGCGCACCAGCGGACGAATATCAGCAGCCAGGGTATTGTCGGTAGCGGCCACCAGAATATGATCGACTCCGCCTGACAGCGATATGATGACCTGCTCGATGCGCGCATCGAGTGAACGGGTGTAGACATCCAGCTTTTTCAACAAAGCCACCTTGTCCTCCGCCAACTGACCATCGACCGGATTATGCGTGGTATACAGAGCCTGCGCAGGCTGGTTAACCAGAGCAATGCCGCTACTGCCCGACTGTCCTTGCCTGACAATAGCGCGCGCATTATTAACCGCCTGGGTAATCGCATTGCCATGCAGGTCATCACAGTAAGCGAAGCCGGTTTTTTCTGCCGACATCGCGCGAATGCCAACACCCTTTTCGATATTGAAACTGCCTTCGCGAAGAATGCCATCATCCATCACCCAGGATTCCTGCTGGCTGGTTTGAAAGTACAAATCACCGGCGTCGATGAACTTGCCCTGCAAGGCGTCAAGATACCCACCCAGCTGATCAATTCCCAGCTCACTCGGCTCAAGCAGGTTCTTCCCAACCGTTTCCAAAATTGATGACATGTTTTGTTATTGCTCCAGTTCGTCTCGATTGCCGACCAGCAATCTGATTTCGTCGGCCGCTTGCGTACCAGCAACCATAAGAATGTAATCTGAGGGCACTCCCAGTGATATCAACCAGTCACGCAGTTCAGCGGCCCATAATTCACCACTGTCTTCGCCCGGGTAGCGCACGATGATCATGCCATTGTCGACCTTGTCCCAGTAACTCACCGCTGCGCGAAGTGCCTCGACTCCGGCGATCACTTCACCGCTGCGAGGCCGCGCCCACTCCTCCGCACTGAGGACAAAAATACGTGCCGTGTTCGCCTGTGCCGCCAGAGTGAAAAGCAGCAGGCACATCAGCCCGAGTCTATTTATCGATCTTCGGTAATGCTTTCTGGTTTTCATCGACTGCCTTCAATAATTCAATTTGCGGATCATCCCAACTACCGGTGACGTGATATTCAATCTCGACCGCATCATCGATGGCGGTTTTGAAAAGATTTTGCAGTAACAGTAAGCCCCAGCCTACCGGGTTGCTCCCCACCACGGCGGCACCGAGCAACGGCAGGGTCTGCCGGATCTTCGGGGTTACGCGAATGACCTGATCATAATCGCGCGCTATTATACCCGTTTTTCCACTCATCTTGACCTTCGCAGCCGCGCCATCCATGCGCGTATTGCGAGTATGGAGTATCCCGTCGGCGATACGATAATTGCCGGTGATCTTGTCAAACTCCATGCCATCAATGAGAACATCGGAAAAATCCAGCGTCAAACGTCGCGGCAGAGCACTAAAACTCAGCAAGCCGACAAAACGACCACCACCTGGTTCAACGTTATTCAGTATCCCGTCGGTGATCTTCATCCGCGCGTTGCCCGCCAGCCTTGCCAGACTGAACTGAAATATGGGCGCCGCCCAACTGAAATCACCCGTTAACTCTATCGTACCTCCCGACATGCTGTTGCCGAACCCCAGGCCCGCCAGCGCCTCACCCAGCTCGGGACCCTCGACCCTGGTCTTGATCCTGGAAAGATGCTGGTTCGTCTCCTCGTTGTAGTTCCACTCGCCGCTGCTGCTGATTAGCAGTGCATCGCGACGCAAATCAAACTTACTGATCTCGAGCAGGTCCCCGGTTGGACTGGCATCGACCAGCATATCGCTGAAGATCATGTCGTGAAAGCGAACGGATTTGGCCTTGAGCCTGAAGGCGGGCAATCGGGAGGGCCGGATTGTGCTCGGCTCAGATTCCCCCTCGAGTTCATCGATATTCAGATAATCCAGATTGATCAGTGCCGGATTGCGCGCAAATGTCTTTAGCGGAATATCAAAAGTACCCTTGACGATGGAGGCGTCAATGCTCCCGTGAAAACGCTGGTCTGTTTGCCATAACTCAAAGACCAGCGAATCCATCTGTCGATCGAAAACCACCGCACGGTCTATACCGAGTTCGATCGAGCTCAGTAATGATGGTTGATCGGTACCCGTATTGCTCAAGAACGAATTCCATTCGTCGATGTTGACCTCTTTAATCCGTCCGACCAGGTGTATGCCCGGACGGCGCTGCGATCCAAGTGCTCGGGAAAAAGCAAACTCGAGTGCCTCAAGTTGATACTCTCCATCATCGCGAGTAGCGAGCGTTCCACGACCCGCAATATCGTCTCCGATTTGGCTCAGAAAACGGATTTCCTGCGGAAAAAAATCGACATCGGCAGTCACTTGGCGGGAATCGGGGCTCTCTTTTCGGAATGGTTGCGGCATGGTGAGTGTCGTACCATCAAGATTACTGGCGGCACTTATACGCAGAAAAGGTTCTTCCGCAGGCGCTGCATCACCAGAAATGGCAAGCCCTACTTGCCAGTCACTATTACCCGTTACCGCTTCACGCAGGTAGGACGGCAGTTGCCTTAACAAGTTAGCCGAGGCCAGGTTTCCCGCTACCGACACCTGGGTACCCAAGGCCGTGTTTTCACTGTTGATGTCGATGCCGACCGGATCATCAAAAAACCGCGCCGAAATACCACGCGCTTTGATAGTGTCATCAACCACGTTTAAGCGGCCGGTAATCTGCGACAGATCCACTCCCCAACCAGGTGCACGCGTGGCCGCATTTTTAAAGTCGACGTCGACACTCACCCTGGGCTCCGTCACCTCGTCGCTGAGCGGCAGGCGCATATCGATAGCAGTGCTGATAGTGCCGCCGTAATCCTGCAGGTTCGCAAGCACTTCACGGAAACCCTCACCGACCGGGGTATCGAGCCACACCCGCACCGCGTCCCGGGTCGGTGCCTCGGCATGGATGCTAAGGTCCAGTGAAGCATTATGGAAATCAGCAATTTTACCGCGCACCTTGATTCCATCTATGTTCTCGTAGCTGGCTTGTTCGAGATCAAATTCCATGCCGACATTGTGAAACAAAATCTGGCCCTTTCCATTCCTCGCATGCAACCAGTCCGGCGCAAAAAAGATCTCGGTCTGTTGCACGCTGAAATCAACAAAAAATTCACCCGCGTGCTCACGTGCCAACTTAACGATATCCTGCAAGCGACCATGAAATTGAAGATCACCCGCGGGCACATAGCCACCAACAATGCCTTGATCCAGCCATTCGACTATCCCCGTGGACATTAGTTTTACGGGAAGGTATTTACCGGTGCTGCTCGCGTGTGTGTCCGTGAAGTTTGCGCGCAGATACATGAAAGGCGCATTCTGACCGTCGGTCTCCAGTCGCAGCCGACCAACTGCCTTGAGATCCGGGTTACGCAACTGAAACTGATCGGCCACGAATAACAGGTTGCCCGTTGGCAGGCGATTCATCGTAACCTCCATGTTGATCGAATCAGCCCGTAACGGTGCACGAAACTCATCACCGAAATCGATGCTGACTGCTTCACCGTGCAGTGTGGCCATCAGTCGGTTGTTGCCCAATATGAAATCTGAATTCAGATTGGTAACACCAGGCACAAAACCGGCTCGCTGACTGCTGAGACCTTTAACTGCGGCCGCTAATTTAAACGTCTCGACATCATTAAAATCGATTTCAAACAGTACGTCCTGTAACAAACCGTCCAATTTTCCCTGGGAAATCTGATCTCCAAGTTTTTGCGGAAGCCACTGCCCAGCGAGCGCTGGCAGACTCGATATCGGCAACTGGCCAATCCATGCAGTCAATCTGGCATCATCCGTCGCAACGGGAATATCCAGTTGTGCATCAAATCCCGGCACACCGACACCGTCGATCGTCAACCGTTCGAACTTGCTGCTGATACGCCAGCGTTGCTTACCGGCAACGGCGTTAAATCTGGCGTGATAATCGACCGCCAGCGGCGCCTTGTCAGCGGTGACCTGCAAGATACCCTGCTTCAGATCCAGATCGCCCTTTACGGCGATGACCCGATACCCGGACATACTGAGCCACATTTCTCCATCAAGAACACCTGTTTTCAGACCCTGAGTATCAATCTCAAACAGTCGAGCTACGGGCGCTAATTGCAATTCCGAGGTATTCAGGTAGATCAGACTCGAGTTCAGATCGACTACCGACTTGAGCAGCAGGTCGCCTCCGAACTCGCCGGGTAAATCAGCCCTCACCTCGGTGAAAAACTGACCCTCGCGATGGTTGATACGCGCAGACAGGGCTGTCAACTGATGGGTGGCCTGGTTTTTCTCATCGCGGATAATCAAGCGACGCAAGTCGAGCTTCAGGTAACGCGGCAGCAATTCCAGTAACTGCCTGAAGCCGGGCAAAACGATATCATCGCTACCAACATCGATCTGGTATTCATCCAGCCACCAGGACCCCGAAACATCCCGTGTCAATTCCAGCTTCTCAAGCTTGCCGCTAATCTCAAACACCACCGGGGTTCGGGCTCGCAGACTGCTCCACAAATCGAATTCAACGTCGAGGCGATCAATAAAGAGCGGCTGCGACCGATCTGCCTGGTTGATCGACACGTTCTCGATCTGGAGTATGGGATTGAATCGATTCATCGTTCCACTGACGCGATTGAACACAATCCCGCTAGCGACATCACGCTCCAACAGGTATTCGATTTTTGGCTTGAAGAGCTCGATATTGCTGATCACCAGGCGCATTCCGCCCATGATCAGGGCCAGCAGAATGAGGCCCCAGACGAGCAGGAACAGGCAGAATTTTTTTAACAGTGCCATGATGCTGCGCGAAGGGCGCTAAACCGGCACCACGTCGTAAGACTCCTGGGACAAATGGGCTTCCACCTGCAGTTTGACGGGGATTTTAATAAAGGTTTCCAGTTCCGCGAGGTTGGCGGCTTCTTCATCCAGCAGGCGATCAACGACATCCTGGTTGGCCATGACCAGCAGCTGTTGGGCCTCATCATAGAAGCGGGCTTCACGCAAAATTTCACGGAAAATTTCGTAACAGACCGTTTCCGTGGTCTTCAGGGATCCGCGACCATGGCAGGTTTTACAGGGCTCGCACAACACGTGCTCGAGACTTTCACGGGTACGTTTACGCGTCATTTCCACCAGCCCGAGCGGCGACACTTCGCAAACCTGGGTTTTGGCATGATCCTTAGCGAGATATTTCTGCAACGAATTCAACACCTGGCGTTTATGGTCGTCACGCTCCATATCGATAAAATCGATGATTATGATTCCCCCGAGGTTGCGCAGCCGGAGTTGTCGTGCAATTGCCTGCGATGCTTCCATGTTGGTTTTGAAAATGGTTTCTTCAAGATTTTGGTGACCGACAAATGCACCCGTATTGATATCGATGGTAGTCATCGCCTCGGTTTGATCGATGATCAGGTATCCGCCGGACTTAAGACCAACCTGTCGTGCCAGGGCACGCTGCAATTCTTCGTCAATGTTGTACTGGTCGAACAACGGTCGATCGCCCGGATAATGTTCGATTCGAGTCGGCAGGTCAGGAATATAGCGTGCGGCAAAATTAGTCATTTTCTGAAAGGTTTCGCGGGAATCAACCATGACTACGTTGGTATCGACACCCACCATGTCACGCAAGGTACGTATCGATAACGGCAAATCTTCATGAACGATGCTGCCCGGGGACAGGGTATCGACAGACTCCAGCAAGGCGCCCCAGAGTTTGGATAAAAATGAAATATCACGCTGCAATTCACTTTCATCAACGCCTTCGGCGGCAGTACGCACAATACAGCCGCCAACATGATTTTCGGCAAGACAGCCTTCCAACAGATTCTTCAGTCGCTCTCGCTCGGGTTCATCTTCAATCTTCACCGAAATGCCGACACTGGATGAATTCGGCATATACACCAGATAACGCGAGGGTACCGAGATACTGGTAGTGAGACGCGCACCCTTGGTACCCATTGGGTCTTTGACCACCTGTACCAGCAGCGTTTGGCCCTCATGCAAAAGTTCGTTTATCACCGGGCGCGAACCGTTCTCTTCGGCGCTACCCTGCGAAACACCGATATCAATATTCGCCACGTGCAGGAAACCGGCTTTGTCCAGGCCAATATCGACAAAGGCAGCCTCCATTCCCGGCAACACCCGGTTTACCTTTCCCTTGTAGATATTGCCGACAATGCCACGGCTGGATTGGCGCTCAATGCTGACTTCCTGCAAAGCGCCATTTTCCACGACCGCAACGCGGGTCTCCCGGGGCGTAATGTTAATCAGTATTTCTTCGTTTATGGTCATAGTTCAAATATCTCTATCCCGGCATCCTGCAATAATTCAGCCGTCTCGCATAACGGCAACCCCATGACCGCCGAATAGCTACCTTCCAGTCGCTCAATAAAAATCGCTGCCTTACCCTGTATAGCGTAGGCGCCCGCTTTATCCATCGGCTCTGAAGTCGCACAATAGCGTTGAACCTCGTGCTCGGCGAGCGCGCGAAAGGTCACCCGGTTGTGCGTCAGTCGACATTCGATTCTGTCCCGCGTGGCCACAGCGACCGCCGTCAGCACCTGATGCTCTCTGCCCGAAAGCCGGTGTAAAATGCAGTGACAATGCGCCGCATCTTCTGGCTTGCCGATAATATCACCATCGATGGCGATGGTAGTATCAGCCGCCAGAACCACCCAGTCGCTATGGCTTGTACCTATTTCGGCCGCCGCGACCCGGGCCTTGCTCTGTGCCAGCCGGGAGACGTACGCTTCGGGTGACTCGCCGGCATTGACCCGCTCATCGATGTCAGTTGCATATACTTTGAAATCGACACCGATCTGACGCAATAATTCGGCCCGTCGCGGTGATTGTGACGCTAGATAAATCATCCAGGAATAATAGCTCGAAACACGAATTTCGCCTATTCGCGATGGTAAGGATGGCCCTGATAGATAGTCCATGCGCGGTATAACTGTTCCAGCAATACGAGCCTGACCAGAGCATGAGGCATCGTCATACGACCGAGCGAAACACGTTGCTGGCAGCTTTCCAGGCATTCGGGTGCCAGGCCATCGGGCCCACCGATAATCAAGTTGATATGTGTGAATTCCGCCATCCAGCGCTGCAACTGGGTCGACCAGTCGGCACTGGTCCAGGCTTTGCCTTTATCATCGAGCGCAATATTGAGACTTCCCGCTCGCAACTTCGCGCGAATCGACTCCGCTTCGCGCGTGCGCCGTTGCTCGGCCGACTGCCGGGATGCCGACGCCGCAAGTGGTATGGTAATCAGGTTCAATCCCAGTTCCCGTGGCATTCGCTTGAGATAATCCGCACAGCCAGCATCGACCCAGGCTGGCATCTTCTGCGCCACGTTAACGATCTGGATCTGCACCCCTATTCGCCGGCCAGTTCTTCGCCCCAGAGTTTTTCCAGTTCATAGTACTCGCGTATATCGGGCATCATGACATGCACCACCACGTCACCCAGATCAACCAGCACCCACTCACCGACATCCTCACCTTCGATACCGACCGGTGGCTGTCCTGCCGCCTTGGCCGCCTCGACCACCGATTCTGCGATCGCGCTGACATGACGCCGGGAACTGCCACTGGCGAATATCATGTAATCGGTAAAGCTGGCGATCTTGCTCACATCCAGCTGCTCCACCTGGGTGGCCTTGAGTTCTTCAAGGGCGCCCAGCGCCAATTTCCGGGTTGCTTCTGCCTGTAAATTACTTGCTTTTGAATCAGTCACTTAGTTTCCGATATAGGTCATGTTCGTCAATGTAATCCGCGACTTCCCCGGTCAGGTAGTGGCGCGGCGTATTTCCTCTGTCAAGTGCTGCCCGAACGCTACTTGACGAGCAATCGATGGCATCTACCATCAAGGTCAGTATGCCCCCGGCATGCCGGTTCTCCAGGTCTTGTGGCGTCTGGACACGATTGCTGCTGAATACAGCGTTATCGATTTCGAAACCGGGCCGACCGCAAATCACCAGATTGGCTAGCCGGAGTATTTCGTCTGGCGACTTCCAGTTGGCAAAGCCATTGAAGGCGTCAGCACCGAGAATCAACACCAGACTTTGCTCGCTAAGGCGACTTATCTCGCGCAGGCTATCGACACTGTAAGATGGCCCGTCGCGCCGCAACTCGAGCGCATTCAATCCGAATTCAGGCCGCTCAGCAATCGCCAGCTCAATCATTTTACAGCGCTGTGCGGCACTGGCCTGCGGCTTATCACGATGTACCGGCAATGCACAGGGCATGAACTGCAATTGCTGCAACTTGAGCCGTGACACAACCTGGTTTGCGATATGCAGGTGGCCAAGGTGAATTGGATCGAAGGTCCCGCCCAGTATTCCTATCATCTTCAGCTGCGCAGGTTGCCGTCTCCGAAGACAACGTATTTCTGGGAAGTCAATCCTTGCAGTCCAACCGGACCACGCGCGTGCAGCTTGTCCGTGCTGATGCCGATCTCAGCACCGAGACCATATTCGAAACCATCGGCAAAACCGGTTGAGGCATTCACGATGACTGAACTCGAATCAACACGACGCAGAAATTCACGCGCATGGCTTAAATTTTCGGTAACGATGGCATCGGTATGCTTTGAGCCATAGTGATTGATATGTTCGATCGCCTGCTGCAATCCATCGACGATACGAATCGACAGAATCGGAGCCAGATACTCAGCATACCAGTCGCTGTCAACGGCCGGCCCGATTTGCTCACTGTCGATCTGGCAACTGCGTTCGCAGCCACGCAGTTCGACGCCGTGAGTCACCATGGCGGCTACTATTTGCGGCAACAATTCGGCAGCGATTGAAGACGACAGCAGCAGAGTTTCCATCGCGTTACAGACACCATAACGTCGAGTCTTTGAGTTGAGCGCAATATCCAGCGCTTTTTGCTGGTCGGCCGCTGCATCAATATACACGTGGCAGATACCATCGAGGTGTTTGATCACGGGAATGCGGCTTTCGCCACTGATTCTTTCGATAAGCGACTTGCCGCCGCGAGGAATAATGACGTCGATACTGTCCTGCATCTGCAACATTTGCCCGACCGCCTCACGGTCGCTGGTATTGATCACCTGCACCGCGGTGTCAATCATTCCGGCCTGCTGCAGACCTTGCTTAATGCAGCTGTAAATAGCCTGGTTGGAATGCAGCGCCTCCTTGCCGCCGCGCAGGATACTGGCGTTGCCTGATTTCAGGCAAAGAGCCGCGGCATCGATGGTGACGTTTGGCCGCGATTCATAAATGATACCGATGACGCCCAGCGGAACGCGCATCTTACCGACCTGAATACCGGACGGACGATAGCTCAGCTCGCTGATTTCACCAACCGGATCGGCAAGCGCTGCAACCTGCTGTAATCCTTCGATCATTGCATCTACGCGCCCATGGCCTAACTCCAGGCGATCGATCATCGCTGTTGCCAGCCCCTCTTTTCCGGCCGCATCCAGATCACGCGTGTTTTCCTGCAAAATAAACTCACGCCGCTGATCCAGCACCTCGGCGATCGCCGACAGAGCCTGATTCTTCTGCTGTGGCTCGGCATAGGCAAGCTCACCAGCTGCCTTGCGCGCAGCATGCCCGAGCGCGGACATGTAACGCGCCAAATTCGCAGCCTGCTCGTCGTTTAACGCTGCACTCATCTCACTTTCCGCTAACACTACTTCCTCGAATACTACTTTGGCTGGCAAAATCTGCGCTGACACCGCTGAACTGGACCACCAGCGATTTGATTTCGAACCATTCCTGGTGCGGAAATTCGCTGTCCTGTTGCCCCTTGCCAAGGCGGTCTAATGTAGCACAGCTTTGCAGCAAACGCTCAATCTGCACGCCCGCCAGACGCTCCAAAGCCTGGCGATAAAGCTGTTGTTTGTTGCGCCAGATCCGCAGTTCCTGCCAGGTTCGATCGTTTAAAGATCCACCCGTTTGCGC
>JAIBDO010000095.1 GCA_024686195.1 Gammaproteobacteria bacterium
AGCGGTGTCATACGTCGTTCGATATACAGGTGTATGATGATGATCTGGTCGCCTTCCTCGGAAATGCTGTTGGCGTAGGTTTCGTAGAGTTCTTCGAGCAGGTCTTCGGCGAAACGTCCGCGCGGCATGGCAACATGAGAATACTCGAGCACGTCAGACATACGCCCGACCCGATCATGCATCTTGACCAGGCGATAGGTGTCCAGCACCTGCTGGCGGGTGGTTTTCTTCGGTGGCGGGAAGCGGTCGCGTATCACCTTGAAGACATAGGGGTAGGACGGCAGTGTGAATACCGCCATCACCATACCCTTGATCCCGGGGGCGAAAATCAATTCATCCTCGGAATGTTTCAAATGGTGTAGATACTCGCGGAAGAACACCGTTTTACCCTGCTTGTGAAACCCGATCGCGGAATAAAATGACTCCTTGTTGCGGTTCGGCATCAGGCGGCGCAGGAAGGTCACGATCGATGACGGCACCGGGTGGTCAACCATGAAGTACTTGTAGGAGAACTCAAACAGGCGGTTCAGCCCCTGGGTACCGATAATGATGGCATCGGCGTAAATGCTGCCATTGCCGCTGTGCAACAGGGGGATCGCGAACGGGGTGTCCTTGTTTGAATTGAGCGCGCGTCCGACGATATAAGCGGCCTTGTTACGAAAGAAAATGCTGCTGATGACCTGGAACTGGAAATTGAGGTGCGCCCGTCGTGGACGCGTGAAGGTATGATTGATGAGCGCCTTGATGATGTGGCGCACATCGCGGTTGATGTCTTCAAACGGCAGATTGAAGCCGCTGTCGAGCAGCACCTGTTTGATCGAATTGCGAAATCCGCGTTTTGCCGGATAGTAGACGTGATACGACGGTTTGTCGGAATCGATGAATTCGGTCGATACCGCACTGCGCACAAAAATGTAATCGTTGCCGAAGTAATCCCGGTGAAACAAAGCGCAGAAAACGGAGTTGTAAAATGACTCGGCAAGTTCGGGTTGCAGGTGGTTACTGATCAACAGCACATACTCGCGCTTCACCGCAAACCATAGCTGGCTGTTAAAGGTTTCCAGCGAAAACTGATCGCGTAAATCCCTGATTGAATCTTTTACGCGGATGTCGTAAAACTCAATGCGCTCGCGCGAAGCATGGCGTTCTGCTTCCCAGTCGGCATTTTCGAAACGTTCACGTGCACCTTCAGTGATTTTGCTGAAGATCGTGAAATGACGATTGAAACCGTTGAGGATGGTCTGCGCAATTTGCGTTGCCTGGCCCTTGGCCATGGATTGGACCATGCTTGACATCGATTGGCTCCCTGATTATTTCGGTTTCGTGAAGGCATGTTGCCTGTGGTCGCTTTTTACCACAAATCCCGACGTTTGAAACCAAGGATACGCACTATTTGGTTTGTGTTAGCGGCAGGGTTGTATTTTTTTATTGAACTGGTTGGGTATGTGACGATCAGGCCGCCATTTCTGCGCGCCTGTAGTCGTGCCGGGTTCAGGGTTTTGCGTTCTTACAACGCGCCATTTGAATACCTGTTTGACCGCTTGCGCACACCAGCAAGACTCCCCTGTTTATGTTTGCCCGCGCGCTGTTGCTGTCCCGTAGCGAGAGGATCGATGCGTTGATCTGTCGCAACACGATTGAGTGTCATGCGATGGAAAAATATTGATGTGCATCAACTTCCGCCTCGAGGAGGTGTTCAGCGGGTGGACTACGTCTTGTCGCTGGGCCGGGTTTATGTAAGCATATCTCCCACCTAATTTAAGAATATTGATAATCAAATCCGAGGAAGGCGCAATGTCAGAGAGCAAAATCTATCCAGTTCCCGCTGAATTTGCCGCGCAGGCGAATATCAACGCAGCGCAATATGAGGAAATGTATCAGCAGTCGGTTGAAGACCCCGAGGGTTTCTGGTCCGAGCAGGCCGAAAATTATCTGTCCTGGTTTAAGCCCTGGAATTCGGTTTGCGACTGGAGCTTCGATGAAAAGGATCTGCACATAAACTGGTTTGCCGGCGCTGAGCTGAATGTTTCCTACAACTGCCTGGATCGACATCTTGCAACCCGGGGCGATCAGATTGCCATCATCTGGGAATCAGATGATCCGGAAAAGCATCGCAACATCACTTACGCGGAACTTCACCAAGAAGTCTGCAAGTTCTCCAATGTGCTGAAGGGGCAGGGCGTGAAAAAGGGAGATCGCGTCTCGATCTACATGCCGATGATACCCGAGGCTGCGGTAGCGATGCTCGCCTGCACGCGTATCGGTGCGATGCACTCGGTCGTGTTTGGCGGTTTTTCTCCGGATGCATTGCGTGATCGTATTCTCGACTCTGATTGCCAGGTGGTGATTACCGCTGACCAGTCGGTGCGCGGCGGTAAACTCGTGCCCCTGAAAGAAAATGCCGACAAAGCCGTCAGCCAATGCCCGAATGTGAAAAGCGTCGTGGTGGTTAAGCGTGGTGGCGATCCGGTTGAATGGACCGCAGGCCGCGATGTCTGGTATCACGAAGCCATGTCCACGGCGTCTGCCGATTGTGACCCGGAAATGATGGATGCCGAAGACCCCCTGTTCATCCTCTATACCTCGGGCTCGACGGGAAAGCCAAAGGGCGTGTTACACACCACTGGCGGTTATTTGTTGCAGGCCGCCATGACCCACAAGCTGGTGTTCGATTACAAGGATGGCGAAGTCTACTGGTGCACAGCCGATGTTGGCTGGGTTACCGGGCATACCTACATCGTTTACGGGCCACTTGCCAACGGGGCGACTACGCTGATGTTCGAAGGCATCCCGACCTATCCTGATATCTCACGCTTCTGGCAGGTTTGTGACAAGCACAATGTAGCGACTTTCTATACAGCGCCAACGGCCATTCGCGCCCTGATGGGCGCCGGTGATGAGCCGGTGACCAAAACCTCACGCAAATCCTTGCGCCTGCTGGGTACCGTCGGTGAACCAATTAACCCCGAGGCCTGGTTGTGGTACTACAATGTCGTCGGCGATGGACGCTGTCCGATTGTCGATACCTGGTGGCAGACCGAGACCGGCGCCCACATGATGACGCCGCTGCCGGGTGCTACCCCCACAAAACCGGGCTCGGCGACCTTTCCTTTCTTCGGTGCGCAACCGCTGTTGCTGGACGAACAGGGTAACGAAATCGAAGGTAACCCGGCGGAGGGGAACCTCGCCATGCGCGCACCCTGGCCCTCGATGATGCGTTCGCTCTATGGCGATCATGAACGTTTTTATGAAGCCTACTTTTCCATGTACAAGGGCTATTATTTCACCGGTGACGGTGCTCGTCGGGATGAAGATGGCTACTACTGGATCACCGGACGCGTCGATGATGTGCTTAATGTATCGGGCCATCGCCTGGGCACCGCCGAGATAGAATCGGCGCTGGTCAAGCATCCCCAGGTTGCTGAATCAGCGGTAGTCGGCTATCCGCACGAGATTACCGGGCAGGGCATTTATGCCTATGTGACGCTGATGGCCGGTGAAACTGGAACCGATGAACTCAAACAGGAACTGGTCGGTCTGGTGCGTACGGAAATAGGACCCATCGCCAAGGTGAATATTATTCAATGGGCGCCTGGGTTGCCGAAAACCCGCTCTGGTAAAATCATGCGTCGTATTCTGCGCAAGGTGGCGGCCAATGAACTTGACAGCCTCGGAGATACATCGACATTGGCCGATCCCGGTGTGGTCGACAATCTGATCGAGAACCGCGTTAATCGCTAACCGCACTTCGGTGCCAGGTAAAAGCCCCGCCACGGCGGGGTTTTTTGTGCCCGCGATTCCCTGTGTCGGCCAGCGCGACGTTTCGCAATGTCGATCCCGGAATTCATTTTCCTTTGTAAAAAGCAGCACTTCGGTTGTTGCATGTTCTCATTATATTCTCTAAACTCGGTGAGAATAAAATGAGAAGAGCAGAAATCAATGCTGACCACACAGGAACAAAACACGCTGCAGTTCATCCGCAACTATCTCGCGCAGCATGGTTATGCGCCGAAGTTCAAGGAGATTGGTTTGGCCATCGGAGTCAATTCACAGGGCACTATCCACCGTTACGTTCAGTCGCTCGAAGATAAGGGGTACATCGACCGAATGAAGGGGAACTCGCGAGGTATGAGTCTGATTGATCTGCCGTTGGTGAGCCCGCCAACCATCCCGCTGGTCGGCAGAATAGCGGCCGGTTTGCCGCTCGAGGCGATTGAGGATCAACAGGAGTTGAACCTCGCTGAAATGTTCATGGGCCCTGAATTGTTTGCGCTGCGCGTCACTGGCGATTCGATGGTCGATGCCGGCATTCTTGACGAGGACTATGTCATTATCCGCAAACAACCGGTTGCTAGCGATGGCGATATCGTGGTGGCAATGATCGACAAGTCTGAAGCGACATTAAAGCGCTTTAAACGCAAGAGCGAGGGGCAGATCGCATTGATACCGGAAAATCAGTTCATGGAGCCGATGATCTATGCCGCCGAGCGCGTTAGTATCCACGGCGTGCTGGTCGGCCAGCTGAGAAACTATCGCTGAGCTGAATGGCACTTATTTAAGCCAAAAAGCTGATGTATCCAGAGTCCGACTACAGGCGGAGGATTGGGGTAATTTTTCGCGAATGCCTCGGCGGCTTCGCCGCCTGCGGTTTACTTCGCAAAAAATTACCCCAATCCTCCGTCTTCTCTCGACCAGAACGAATGTTATGGGGTTGTGCTTAGTTAAGCGGCATTCGTCGCTGGCCAGCTTTATCGCTTGTTGGCGGTTAGTTCGAGAGTTCGCAACATGTCGCCAATGATTCGCGGGTTGCCCGCAACCACCGATCCTGTCTCGAGAAAATTAGTATCGCCGCTGAAATCGGTGGCAAGGCCACCGGCCTCGCGCACAATGAGCGCACCGGCTGCCATGTCCCAGGACTCGAGTCCTGATTCCCAGTAACCATCGAGCCGACCTGCTGCTACATATGCGAGATCAAGGGCCGCAGATCCAGCACGTCTGACATCGCTTGCTTTGCGAAAAAAAGCCGAGAAAGTGTGCAAGAACTCATCCAGTTGTTCCGGATGACGGAATGGAAAGCCGGTCGCCAGTAATGCGCCCTGGGTGGTTTTGAGACTGCCAACGCGCAAGCGTCGATTGTTCAAGGTGGCGCCATCGCCGCGACTGGCGGCAAACAATTCCTGTTTAAATGGATCATAAATGGCCGCGTGCTGCAGGCGCCCCTCGTGTTCACAAGCGATAGACACTGCATAATGAGGGAAGCCATGCAGGTAGTTTGTGGTGCCGTCGAGCGGGTCGATAATCCAGCGAAAGTCGTCACTTCCTTCGATGACCCCGGATTCTTCGGCGAGGATGCTGTGATTCGGAAATGCTTTGAGCAGTTCTTCAATGATCAGCGATTCGGCCTGACGGTCGACTTCGCTGACAAAATCATTTGGTGCTTTTACTTCGACCTTCAAGTCGGGTAGTTTGTTGATCTTGCGAACGATAAAATCACCCGCTTTCTGGGCCGCTCGAATCGCGATATTGAGCATTGGTTGCATGGGGAGTTCGGCGTGCTGGAAAAGGCGCGCAGTCTAGCAAAGGGTCCCCCAATAGACCAGTAGAAACGATAAGATCCAGGCGACTGAGGCGCCATTCAATGAAATTAGAGAACATCCGCATCGTTATGATAGGTACCTCGCATCCCGGCAACGTTGGAGCCGCTGCGCGCGCCATGCACAACATGGGCATCAGTCGCCTGAGTCTGGTAGATCCGCAATGCCCGATTGGTGATGTCGCCTATGCCCGAGCTTCCGGTGCCAATGTGATTCTGGATAACCGCGAAACCCATGCTGATCTGGGCGCTGCGATCGCAGATTGCAGTCGAATAATTGCCACCACTGCGCGTCGACGCTCGTTGCCATGGCCTGAGCTGGATCCTCGCGAGATGGCAGAGAGTGTGTTTGCGCTCGACGATAAGCGGCAGGTTGCGCTGGTTTTTGGCCGTGAACATTCCGGTCTCAGCAATGATGAATTGCAAATGTGCCACCAGATGGTCTGTATTCCGACCAATCCCGGATTCAGTTCGCTAAACGTGGCTTCGGCAATTCAGGTAATTTGTTATGAAATTTTCCGCTACCAGGCAGAGCCTTACCAATTGCCTGAACCTGAGGGTCCGGATCTGCCGGCGTCGAGCGCCGAGGTTGAGGGCTATATCGAACATTTACGCGAGACCCTCGATGGCTGTGGTTTTCTTAATCCGCAGCAACCTGAAATGATCATGCAACGTTTGCGGCGCATTTACATGCGCAACGAACTGACGCGCAGTGAAATACATATTTTGCGAGGGATACTGAGTTCCGTCGGAAAACAGCTCGGGTGAAACTAAAATTCTCAGTAAATTCAACTGGGGACTTTGGTCTAAATATTCAGTTCAGCGTTTGTTATCTGTAGCTATTCAGATTGCCCCTGATTGGTTCGAGTCCCAGGAAAAAAGCGCGCAGTATACAAGTGTACATGAGCACTTTTGACACCGGAATCGAGCCAATCAGGGGGAAGCTGAATAGTTACAGTGTTACAAAAACTTACAAATCGTTACATTGGCGAAAAGCTTTAGGGCCCATCAATCCATAACATCTGTCTGCGTTATCAATCAACTACGGAGACAATCCATGAAAATATCCACACGAATCATTGCAGCTGTACTTTTGGTGGCGGGCAGTTCCGGTGCGGTCTATGCCTTCAGTAAACACGGCGACTGGGGCATGACCACTGAGGAAAAAGTAGAGTTCATCAGTGACCGGGTCACCAACAAGCTGGATCTTGATGCTATTCAACGTGAGAAATTCACCGAACTGGCCGAGATGGTCGTCGTTACCCTGCAGGAAGTGAAACCAACCCGGGATCAACACATGGCTGAGCTTAACAGTTTGCTGCAGGAGCCGAGCTTCAACCAGGCCCGTGCCCTTGAAATGATTCAGCAAAAAACACAGCTGATGAATGAAAGAGCACCGCTGGTCATTTCCTCGCTGGCGGGTTTCCTGGACGCCCTGTCGTTCGAGCAAAAGCAGCAGCTACAGGAATTCATGCAGCATCGCCTTGAGAACCGTGGCCATAAACATCATCGTTCCGATCGTTAACAGGGGTTGGTGTTGCTGGTGGCAACGTCCACACCCGTGAGATTACAATGCGGCTTCTCAAGCGGAAGCCGCACTGTACAATAAGGCGATTGGGCCGTATCGGTCCGGAGAAGTAGACGCAATGCGGAAAATATTGCTGATAGACGATGATGAAAAGCTGGCCGGGCCTTTGACGCAGTATTTCGCACGCTTCGATCTTATGTTGAGCAACGAAACCAATCCTCTAAGCGCTATTGATCGCATTCGCCGGGAATCCTTCGATCTGCTCATTCTTGATGTCATGCTGCCGGATATCGATGGTTTCGAAACCTGCAAACGCATTCGCCGACAGAGCGATATCCCGATCATCATGTTAACTGCACGCGGTGAGGTTATGGATCGCGTCGTGGGTCTGGAACTGGGCGCCGACGATTATCTGCCAAAACCATTCGAACCTCGAGAACTGGTAGCGCGTATACAGAACATCCTGCGGCGTAATCAGAGCGTTGCGCCAATGTCGTTCGAATGGGGTGAACTTCGGCTCGATATTGCGTCGAAGCAGTTACGCCGCAATGACCAGGTGATACCGCTCACCGCGGCGGAATTCGGCCTGCTGTCGCTGCTGGCACAAAACCAGCACAGAATTCTTTCACGCGATGAAATCATGCAGGAATTACGTGGCATAGATGCGGATATTTTCAGCCGGGCTATCGATGTGCTGGTCAGCCGGTTGCGCAGCAAGCTGCAACAAGCAGATTTAATCCGTACCGTGCGCGGGATGGGCTACCAACTGGTGCCGGGCTGATGCTGGACTACTTCAGGGACAAGTGGCAAAGCCTGGTATTCAGGTTGTTGTTTTACTTTTTACTTTCAATCCTGGCGCTCGCTATTGTGCTCGCTATCAGTTTTACCCAGCGAATCAAGCCCCATGTTCAACAGCAGATCTTGCCAAACGTCGAGCGCTACCTCGATTATCTGATCAGTGATATCGGCAATCCACCGGACTTCATCGTGGCACAACGGCTGGCTGATGAATTGCCGTTTGAAATTAGAATTGAAGGGCAGGGCAGCAACTGGTCTTCGAGCCCGGCCATAGGTGCAATTTCGAGTTATCGGCTTGAAGCGGCGCCCGACCCCTATGATGATGTGTTTTACGGTCACAAACGGCACCAGGATCTACTGCTGATTGAGCGCGATGGGCTGCAGTATTTTTTTGTAACCGAAGACGGATTCCGACGCGCCTCGGAACGTCGCCACTGGTTGTTGTTCGCAGGTCTGGCTGCCATCTTGCTATTGTTATATCTCGGAATCCGAAGACTGTTCAGGCCCATCGGGATAATGTCGGAGCAGGTACGCCGTATCGGAGAAGGTGATCTGCAGCAACGCATCACGCTGGAAACCAGGGGTGAACTAGGCTTGCTTGCTGCCGGGATTAATCATATGTCACGGGACATCGCATCAATGCTGGAGAGCAAGTCGGGGCTGCTACTCGCCATCAGTCACGAATTGCGTTCACCGCTAACGCGAATGCGGGTCAATCTGGAATTGCTCGAAGATGACGAAGTCCAGCGGCAGTTGATCGACGATACGCGCGAGATGGAGGCGTTGATCAGTGCCATTCTGGAGTCAGAGAAGTTGAGTAGTGGACACGCACCGCTGACGCTGCATAAAACAGAGTTGACCAGGTTGGTTGAGGAGGTGCTGGCAAATCATCCGCAACGCGATCGCATTCACACCAATCTTCAGCCTTTAACGATCGCGGTCGATGGCATGCGTTTTAAATTAATGCTGAAGAATCTGGTCGATAATGCCCTGCAGTATTCCAGCGACTCGAATGCGCCGATAGAAATCACCCTCCATGCTGATCCGCAAGCGGTCATCCTCGAGGTTATCGATCAGGGAATCGGCATTCCTGCCAGCGAAATTCCCCGGTTAAAAGAAGCCTTTTATCGCCCCGATGGAGCACGCCAGAGAAATACCGGTGGCTATGGCCTGGGGCTCTATTTATGCCAGCTGATCGTCGATGCGCACGGGGGTACTTTAGGCATTGAAAGTGAGCCCGGCAAGGGCACCAGGGTTATCGTCAGTTTGCCCATTGATAATAGTTGACCATTTTAGTCAGGATTGTATACTGACGTTGTTTTACACAACCTGGTTGCTCAATGCGACTATCCACCAAAAGCCGATACGCAGTCACCTCACTGCTCGATCTTGTTATGCACTCGGATAAGGGGCCGGTGTCGCTTGCCGATATTTCGATTCGGCAGGGCATATCGCTGTCCTATCTCGAGCAGTTATTCGCCAAGATGCGCCGCAACAAGCTGGTCGTAAGCACTCGCGGACCGGGTGGCGGATATAGTCTCGGTGGTTCTCCAGATCAAGTCTGTATCGCTGATGTGATCAACGCGGTGGATGAAGAAATGCAGATTGCTGATAAAGATGTCAGCAATGGTGCGCCAGGCTACGAACCCTGCCTCACAGAACAGTTGTGGGAAGAGTTAAGTGCCGAGATCGAGAATTACCTGACCACCATATCGCTTGCCGATATGATGCAGAATGATGAGGTTCAGGAACTTTCCCGGGCCCATGATTTGCGTCAGAACCAATCCAATCTGCTGTAGCAACATGCCGGTATATCTCGACCATAATGCAACTTCGCCGATGCACCCGGAAGTGGTGGATGCGATCTTGCCGTTTTTGCATCATCCGCCGGGTAATCCGTCCAGTCTGCACAGTTACGGTCGTATGGCGCGTTCCGCGGTGGAGACGGCGCGAGGGCAGGTGGCTGATTTAGTGAATTGTTCACCGGGAGACGTGGTGTTTACCTCGGGTGGTACCGAAGCTAATAATCTGTTTTTGAAAGGATACGTCGCTGCCGACGATGCCGGCTCTTTAGTCAGTAGTGAACTCGAACACCCCAGCATTCTGGAGCCTCTGCGGCAGTTGCGCGCCGACGGTTATGACGTATGCCT